>NZ_JBEXEX010000092.1:0-13908 GCF_040606445.1 Streptomyces sp. NPDC005408
GCCGCATATCCAGCCCCGCCGGCGTTTGAGGCGCGGGTCTGGGGCGGAGCCCCAGTTCGGGAAGGGGCGGGTAGGGGAACAAGCCCGCCGCAGGCGCGTCGTTACGCCGGCCGGCGGCCGTGGTTGGCTCGGTGCTTTCGGATGCGCCACTTCCGCTTGCGGGTGCGTTTGGACATGCCGTGTCCTCATTCCCGTAGGGCGTCCCTACGGTCGTAGCCGAGGACACCCGCCCCGTCGAGCCCCTACGCCCGCCCGATCGGAGCCAGCACCGCCGCCGTCAGCGAAGCCAGGTCCGACGGGGACAGTTCGACCTCCAGGCCGCGGCGCCCCGCCGAGACGCAGATCGTGGCGTGGGCCGACGCCGACGCGTCGAGTACCGTGCGGAGGCGTTTGCGCTGGCCCAAGGGGGAGATGCCGCCGCGGACATAGCCCGTCGTGCGTTCCGCCGCTGCCGGGTCGGCCATCGTCGCGCGCTTCGCGCCCACCGCCGCGGCCAGTGCCTTGAGGTCCAGCTGGCCCGCCACCGGGACGACCGCCACCGTCAGTTCGCCGTCGACGTCCGCGACCAGGGTCTTGAAGACCCGGTCGGGGGAGACGCCGAGCGCCTCGGCCGCCTCTTCGCCGTACGACGCCGACGCCGGGTCATGGTCGTAGGCGTGCACCGTGAAGGCCGTACCCGCCGCGGCAAGGGCGACCGTCGCGGGCGTACCGCCGGACGCGGCCGACTTCTTGGGCTTCTTCGCCACGGAGGGGGGCTCCTGTCAGTTGGGGCTCGTCGGCGCCCGGGTCAGGTCGACGGCGGGCAGCGACGGCAGATGGCGGATCACCGCGGTCTCCGAGCGCAGCAGCGTCAGTTCCTCCCGCAGCCGGGTCGCCGTGTCGGGCGCTTGCAGGAGGCGCTGTTTCGCCGGGGTGTCCAGCACAGCCGCCGCCGCCACCAGATACGACACCACCGACGGCTCGTCCGGCAGGTCCGCACCCGTGGACAGCGAGCGCTCCCGCGCGCCCGCAAGCCGCTTCTGGTAGCTGCGGAAGGCACGCAGCACGCCCTCGGCCAGTGCCCCCGCGCCGTCCCCGGACTCCTCCGGGATCTCCTCGAGTTCGGCCGTCAGATACGGGCCGCTCGCGTCGACGGAGATGAGCTTGACCCGGGTCGTGCCCGTGGCCAGCACCTCGAAGCTGCCGTCATCGCGCTCGCGGATCGTCGCCGCGTCCGCGATGCAGCCGACCCGGTGGAAGGCCTGGATCGGGTCGTCGCCGAAGCCCGCCGCGGGACCGCGTTCGGGCAGCGCGGTTGGGTCGGGCATGCCGGGCGAGGTCGGCGCGACCTCGCGGCCGTCGCGGATGGCGACCACGGCGAAGCGGCGCGGTTCGGAGTCGTCCGTCTTCAACAGCTCGCGCATCATGGCGCGATAACGCTCCTCGAACACGTTCAAGGGCAGGACGAGGCCCGGGAACAGTACCGAGTTCAGCGGGAAGAGAGACAGACGTGCGGTGGTCACAACGCTCAAGCCTAATGGCCCAGAGACCTGCTTCGTCCGGCCCTTGGGCGCAGAGGTGTCATCGAGGCGATCTCGAGCCGTACACCGTCCCGTGCCTCAAGGAACTGACCCAGCGGATCATCGGTCACCGACGTCCACGGAAAGGACGTCGCATGCGGCCCGATCAGCCGGAACTGCTCCAGCGCTTCCGCCCAGCGCCCCCGCCCCACCAGCACGTACGCCAGGAGGTTGCGCACCTCGGCCGGCCAGGGATCCCCGGCCGCGTAGTCCGCGGAGAGCGTGATCGCCAGGTCCGCCGCCGCGTCGATCCGGTCGTCCTGCACGGACGTGGTGTCCCCGCTGAGCAACTGTGCGAACGCCGCGCGCACCGGAAGCGCCTGCACGAGCGAGCCCGGCAACGCGTCCGCCGCCGCCTGCTCGGCGAAGTCGAAGCACTCGCGGTGCGAGCCGTACCACTGTGCGGACAGATACTGCAGGGCCGCGACATGACAGCCGTAGTGGTGCGAGGAACGGCGGATCGCCTCTGCCCACAGCGTCTCGAAGTCCGTGTGCGTGGCATGGGTGCCGCGCGCGTGGTCGAGCGAGATCCGCCACGGCACCGGGTCGTTCGGATCGCCGTCCGCCGCCGCGTCGATCAGCGGCCCCACCTCACGCAGCCGCTCGGCCCTGGCCGGTGACTCCCAGGCCCTGCGGACGGCGAGTTCGGCCTTGACGACGAGCGCGTCGGGGTCGCGCGGCGCGGCGGCGAGCCAGGTGGTGAGCCACTCCTCGCGGTTGTGCGCGAACGCGGCGAGCCGCATCACGTACCGGTCGCGGTTCTCCCATTCGGCTGATTCACGTGTGGTCGCCAGCAGTTTGGCGGCCGGTTCGTACTCACCGAGCGCCGCCGCGACGAGTGCCGGGCTCAGCCGCTCGTCGGGGGCGTCGAGCAGCACCGTCTCGTCGGGCGCCAGGCCGTCGGCGAGCTGCGGCGTATGACGGATCATGCGCACGGTGCGAATCAGGGCACGGAGCAATGACATGGTGCGGACCATTGAAAACTGCAGGTCAGGAGGCGCGCCAGAGCCCAGCTGTGAAGAGTTCGTAGCGGCCGAATGGTTGTCCTGGCGAAAGCCAAGAGAGCGTAAAGAAAGTGGCTCAGCCGCGTCGCAGTAGGCGGGATGCACCCGCCGCGACCGTCGTCGCCAGAATCCAGCCGAGCAGGATCAGCGCCGTCGATGCCCATTGCCAGGGGCCGTCAACTCTCCAATAGCTGTCCTGGCCGAGATCGATCACCGGCAGCAGGAGGTCCAGAGCATAGAGCGCGGCGTTCCACTGCGGATGCTCGTCCACCTTCAGCGGCGACGGATCCACCTGCGCGAAGGCCACCGCTCCCGCCGCCCACAGCACGGCCATCCACAGGGCCGCCCGGCCGGGGCGGTAGCCGTACGCCACGGTCCAGTCCTGCAGATAGCCCCAGAGTTTCGCGGCCAGCGGCAGCGTCTCCCGGCGGCGGCGCTGTTTGGCGAGCAGCACCTCGCGGGCGTCCGAGTCCTCGCCGCTGTTGCGCAGCACGGTCGCGAGACGTTCGTACGGCTCCGGGGAGTACTCCGGGGTCGCCGAAGCCACCCACTCCAGGCGTCGGCTGAGCGGGAACTCCTCGTACGGAACGAGGTTCTCGTAGACGAATCCGCCCATGGCGAGTCCGCCGGGCCCCGGCCAGCTCGTCGCCAGGTCGATCAGCGTCACGATCTTCGCGCCGTTCAGCACGACGCGCCCCTCCTCCGGGCGCTCCGCGTTGAAGCGCAGCTCCGGAGTGGCGATCCTGCGCAGCGACAGCTCCTCGCGCGCGTTCAGTACGAAACGGGCCCGGTGCAGATCAACCGCGTCACCGAAGCGCCCGTCGTCGAGGCGGACCCCGCCGTGGCACTGGAAGGGCTGCAGCCGGGTGCCGCGCGCGGGCGTGCCGGCACTGCCGATGCCGAAGGGGGGAGTGGCGCCCTGGTTGCCCGTGGACTCGCTCACCCACGCGCCCGTCAGATAGAGCGTCCGCTCAACGCTCAGCTGCGGGGCGTTGAGCGCGCGCCGCTCACCGGCCGCCCGCAGCCGGCTGCCGCGCAGCGAGAGCGAGACCCCGACCTTCGCACCGCGCAGACTGAACTCGCCGTACGTCTCGATCAGTTCCGCCTGTAAATCCTGCGCGACCGACATGCCGTCGGCGGTGATCGCCCGGCCCCTGCGGTCCGGCCGGACATGGATCTGGTTGATCAGCAGATCGGTGCCGATCTGCGCGTCGGTCAGCCGTATGCCGTGCTCGACCCGGCAGCGGGGCAGATGCAGATCACCTTCGGTGCGCAGCCGGGCCGCCTCGATCCGCGGGATCGCACAGCCGACCATGCGGACCGTGGTGAAGTGCGCCTCGGGCATCAGTACTTCGCTGTCGAAACGGCAGCCGTTCAGCTCGACGTACGGCGCGATGCTGCCGCCCGCGAGCTTGAGAGTGCCGGTGATCTGGACGCCGCGGAGCTTGAGCGCGGCGACCCGGCCGGGCCGCGCGGACGGTCCGCTGAGCAGCAGCCGGGCGACGATGGTCGCGCGGACGCTGCGTTCGGTGCCCCAGGGGCGGGGCGAGAAGGGATCGTTCAGCAGGGGGTTGGGATCGCTCAGGTCGTACGTACTCCCGCTCCTGAAGGCGTTCCACATGTGCAGTTCGGTCCGGCTCAGTCCGTCCGGAGGCCCGTCGTCCAGCGGCTCGGTCAATGCCGCTCCTCCGCTTCCTTGGTTCGTACAGCTGTTCTTCCCGCTGAGTAACGGACTGAACGCTAGTGGTCATGGTCATGTTGTGGGGCCCATATCAGCCAGTGATACGGGCGACCACCTGCCGATTCCGGTCTGAGAGAATTGGTTCCGTGATCTCACGAATCGATCTGCGCGGCGACGCCCTCCCCGAGGGTGGCGCTCTGCGCGACCTGCTGCCCCGTGCCGAGTTCGACGTGGAAGCCGCCCTGGAGAAGGTGCGGCCCATCTGCGAGGACGTGCATCATCGGGGCACGGCGGCGCTGATCGAGTACGCGGAGAAGTTCGACGGTGTGAAGCTGGAGCGTGTACGGGTGCCCGCGGAGGCGCTCGGCGAGGCCCTGGAGCAGCTCGACCCCGAGGTCAGGGCCGCTCTGGAGGAGTCGATCAGGCGCGCCAGGATCGTGCATCGCGCGCAGCGCCGCGGCGAGCACACCACCCAGGTCGTCCCCGGCGGCACCGTCACCGAGAAGTGGGTCCCGGTCGAGCGCGTCGGTCTGTACGCGCCGGGCGGCCGCTCCGTCTATCCCTCCTCCGTGATCATGAACGTGGTGCCCGCGCAGGAGGCGGGCGTCGAGTCGCTCGCGCTCGCCTCGCCGCCGCAAAGAGAGTTCGGGGGTCTTCCGCACCCCACGATCCTGGCCGCGTGCGCGCTGCTCGGCGTCGACGAGGTGTACGCCGCGGGTGGCGCCCAGGCCGTCGCGATGTTCGCGTACGGAACCGAGGACTGCCTTCCGGCGAACATGGTGACCGGCCCCGGCAATATCTGGGTCGCCGCCGCAAAGCGGTACTTCACGGGACGTATCGGCATCGACGCCGAGGCCGGTCCGACCGAGATCGCGATCCTCGCCGACGACAGCGCCGACCCGGTGCACGTCGCAGCCGACCTGATCAGCCAGGCCGAGCACGACCCGATGGCCGCCGCCGTGCTGGTCACCGACTCCGTCGAGCTCGCGGACGCGGTCGAGAAGGAGCTGGAGCCGCAGGTCGCGGCCACCAAGCACATCGAGGACCGGATCGTCCCCGCACTGAGCGGCAAGCAGTCCGCGATCGTCCTGGTCGACGGCGTCGACGAGGGCCTGCGGGTCGTCAACGCGTACGGCGCCGAGCACCTGGAGATCCAGACCGCCGACGCCGCCGCGGTCGTGGCGAGGGTCCGCAACGCCGGAGCGATCTTCGTCGGCCCCTGGTCGCCGGTCTCGCTCGGCGACTACTGCGCGGGCTCGAACCACGTCCTGCCGACCGGCGGCTGCGCCTGCCACTCCTCCGGCCTGTCCGTCCAGTCCTTCCTGCGCGGCATCCACATCGTGGACTACACGCGAGACGCGCTCGCCGAGGTCACCCACCACGTGGTGACGCTCGCCGAGGCCGAGGACCTGCCCGCGCACGGCGCCGCGATGAAGGCGCGCTTCGCATGGAAGGTGCCGAAGGCATGACCGGCATCGACGACCTGCCCATCAGGGACGAACTGCGCGGCAAGTCCCCTTACGGCGCGCCCCAGTTGGACGTCCCCGTACAGCTGAACACCAACGAGAACCCCTACCCGCTGCCCGAGCCACTGGTCCGGCGCATCGCCGAGCGGGTCACCGAGGCCGCCCGCGGGCTCAACCGCTACCCGGACCGGGACGCGGTCGAGCTCCGTACCGAGCTGGCCGCGTATCTGACCCGGACCGGCAAGCACCGCGTCGGCGCCGAGAACGTCTGGGCGGCCAACGGATCCAACGAGGTCATCCAGCAGCTGCTGCAGACCTTCGGCGGCCCGGGCCGTACCGCGATCGGCTTCGAGCCCTCGTATTCCATGCACGGGCTGATCGCGCGCGGGACCGGCACCGGCTGGATCTCGGGACCGCGCAACGACGACTTCACGATCGATCTCCCCGCCGCCGAGCGGGCGATCGCCGAGAACCGGCCCGACGTCGTCTTCATCACCTCGCCCAACAACCCCACCGGCACCGCGGTCGAGGCCCGGACGGTCCTCGCGCTGTACGAGGCCGCGCAGGCCGCCAAGCCCTCGCTCGTGGTCATCGACGAGGCGTACGTCGAATTCAGCCACCGCGACTCGCTGCTCCCGCTGATCGAGGGCAGGCCGAATCTCGTCGTCTCGCGCACCATGTCCAAGGCCTTCGGCGCGGCCGGTCTGCGCCTGGGCTATCTGGCCGCGCACCCCGCCGTGGTCGACGCCGTCCAGCTGGTGCGCCTGCCGTACCACCTGTCCGCCGTCACCCAGGCCACCGCGCTCGCCGCGCTGGAGCACACCGATACGCTGCTCGGGTATGTCGAGCAGCTGAAGACCGAGCGGGACCGCCTGGTCACCGAGCTGCGCGCGATCGGCTGGGAGGTCACCGAATCGGACGCCAACTTCGTCCAGTTCGGCCGCTTCGACGACGCGCACACCGCCTGGCAGAAGATCCTCGACCGGGGTGTCCTGGTCCGTGACAACGGAGTGCCCGGGTGGCTGCGCGTCACCGCAGGCACCCCGTCCGAGAACGACGCGTTCCTCGACGCGGTTCGTGAGCTGAAGAAGGAGTACGACGCATGAGCCGCGTTGGCCGTGTCGAACGCACCACCAAGGAGACGTCCGTCGTCGTCGAGATCGACCTCGACGGTCACGGAAAGGTCGACGTGTCGACCGGGGTCGGCTTCTACGACCACATGCTCGACCAGCTCGGCCGCCACGGCCTGTTCGACCTCACCGTGAAGACCGAGGGCGATCTGCACATCGACTCGCACCACACCATCGAGGACACCGCCCTCGCCTTGGGCGCCGCCTTCAAGCAGGCGCTCGGGGACAAGGTGGGGATCTACCGCTTCGGCAACTGCACGGTGCCGCTGGACGAGTCCCTCGCCCAGGTCACGGTCGACCTCTCGGGCCGCCCGTACCTCGTGCACACCGAGCCCGAGAACATGGCGCCCATGATCGGCTCGTACGACACCACGATGACCCGGCACATCCTGGAGTCCTTCGTGGCGCAGGCGCAGATCGCCCTGCACGTCCACGTTCCGTACGGACGCAATGCGCACCACATCGTGGAGTGCCAGTTCAAGGCACTGGCCCGCGCTCTGCGGTACGCCTCCGAGCGCGACCCGCGCGCCGCCGGCATCCTCCCCTCCACGAAGGGCGCGCTCTAACCCCATGACCGGCCTCTCCACCATCCTCATCGTCGTCGGGCTCTTCCTCGCCGGCGGCGTGTACTCCTTCTCCAAGCAGAAGATGCCCATGGGCCTGATCGTGCTCCTCGGCATCGGCTCGGTGATGTGTCTGGTCGCCGGCGTCCTGCGGATTCAGGGGATCTGGGAATGACCGCGAGCAAGAAAGTCGTCGTCTTCGACTACGGATTCGGCAATGTCCGCTCCGCCGAGCGGGCGCTGGCCCGCGTCGGCGCGGACGTCGAGATCACCCGTGACTTCGACAAGGCAATGAACGCCGACGGGCTGCTCGTGCCCGGCGTCGGCGCCTTCTCCGCCTGCATGGAGGGCCTGAAGAAGGCCCGCGGCGAGTGGATCGTCGGCCGCAGGCTTTCGGGCGGCCGCCCGGTCATGGGGATCTGCGTCGGTATGCAGATCCTTTTCGCGCGCGGCATCGAGCACGGCGTCGAGACCGAGGGCCTCGACGAGTGGCCCGGCACGGTCGGCCCGCTCAAGGCCCCGATCGTCCCTCACATGGGCTGGAACACCGTCGAAGCGCCCGCCGACAGCCAGCTCTTCAAGGGTGTCGACCCCGACGAACGGTTCTACTTCGTGCACTCCTACGCCGTGCACGACTGGGAGCTCGACGTCACCAACCCCGCCATCCGCGCGCCCCAGGTCACCTGGGCCACCCACGGCGAGCGCTTTGTCGCCGCCGTGGAGAACAGCGCGCTGTGGGCGACGCAGTTCCACCCCGAGAAGTCCGGCGACGCCGGCGCCCAGCTGCTGACCAACTGGATTGAGACGCTGTAATGCCGAAGCTTGAACTCCTTCCCGCAGTCGACGTCCGCGACGGACAGGCCGTCCGCCTCGTCCATGGCGAGTCCGGTTCGGAGACCTCGTACGGCTCCCCCCTCGAAGCCGCTCTCGCCTGGCAGCGCGCAGGCGCCGAGTGGCTGCATCTCGTCGACCTGGACGCCGCCTTCGGCACCGGCGACAACCGGGCCCTGATCGCCGAGGTCGCCGGGGCGATGGACATCAAGGTCGAGCTGTCGGGCGGCATCCGCGACGACGCCTCGCTCGCGGCCGCGCTGGCCACCGGCTGCACCCGGGTCAACCTGGGCACGGCCGCGCTGGAGACCCCCGAGTGGGTCGCCAAGGTCATCGCCGAGCACGGTGACAAGATCGCGGTCGGCCTGGACGTGCGCGGTACGACGCTGCGCGGCCGCGGCTGGACCCGCGACGGCGGCGATCTGTACGAGACGCTCGCCCGGCTCGACTCCGAGGGCTGCGCCCGCTACGTCGTCACCGACATCGCCAAGGACGGCACTCTCCAGGGCCCCAACCTGGAGTTGCTGCGCAACGTCTGCGCGGTCACCGACAAGCCCGTCGTCGCCTCCGGCGGTGTCTCCTCGCTCGACGATCTGCGCGCCATCGCCGGTCTCGTCCCCGAGGGCGTCGAGGGCGCGATCGTCGGAAAGGCGCTGTACGCCAAGGCGTTCACCCTCGAAGAAGCCCTCGCGGCGGTGGCGGAATGACCGGCGCCGTGCGCCGTGTCGCATCCAACGGCCCGTGGGAGGAGGCCTTCGGCTACTCCCGGGCCGTGGAACTGCCCAACGGCCTTGTCCTGGTGTCCGGTTGCACCTCCGTGGTCGACGGCGTGGTCCTCGACGGCGATCCGTACGACCAGACGATCACCGCATTCGGTGTGGCCGTCGACGCGCTGAAGGACCTCGGTCTCGACCGCGAGCATGTGGTGCGCACGCGGATGTACATCACCCACGCCCGGGACGTGGACGAGGTCGGCCGTGCTCATCGGGAGCTGTTCGGCTCGGTCCGCCCCGCGGCGTCGATGCTCATCGTCTCCGGCTTCGTCGACCCCCGGCTGGTCGTCGAGGTCGAGGTCGAGGCGTACCGAGGAGGTGCCGCATGACACTCGCGGTCCGAGTCATTCCCTGCCTGGACGTGGACAACGGCCGGGTCGTCAAGGGCGTCAACTTCCGGAATCTGCGCGACGCGGGCGACCCCGTCGAGATGGCCAGGCTGTACGACGCCGAGGGCGCCGACGAACTGACCTTCCTCGACATCACCGCGTCCTCCGGCAACCGTGAGACGACGTACGACGTGGTGCGCCGCACCGCCGAGCAGGTCTTCATCCCGCTGACCGTGGGCGGCGGGGTGCGCAGCGCCGACGATGTGGACAAGCTGCTGCGCGCGGGCGCCGACAAGGTGGGCGTGAACACCGCGGCGATCGCCCGCCCCGAGCTGATCCGCGAGATCGCCGAGCGCTTCGGCCGGCAGGTGCTGGTGCTGTCGGTCGACGCGCGGCGCACGCCCGAGGGCACCTTCGAGGTCACCACGCACGGCGGCCGCAAGGGCACCGGCATCGACGCCGTCGAATGGGCACACCGGGCCGCCGAGTTGGGCGCGGGCGAGATCCTGCTCAACTCGATGGACGCCGACGGCACCAAGGACGGCTACGACACCGAGATGATCGCGGCGGTGCGCAAGCACGTCACGGTCCCGGTCATCGCGAGCGGCGGCGCGGGCAGGCTGGCGGACTTCCCCCCGGCGATCGCGGCGGGCGCGGACGCGGTCCTCGCGGCCTCGGTCTTCCACTTCGGCGATCTGCGAATCTCGCAGGTCAAGGACACTCTCCGGGAAGCAGGGCACCCGGTGCGCTGACGGGCGGCAGGGCCTCACGCCCCGCCGCGCGCCCACGGTGAGCCGACTACATCCCGAACGGCTTGACCTCGTGCAGCCGGGCGATCGCGTCCTTGTCGCCCTCCAGCTCCACCTGCGCCGTGTCCTGCCGTCCGAACGCGAACAGCGTCAGCTCGCTGGGCTCCCCGGTCGCCGTCACCACCGGGGTGCCCCGCTGGGCGACCGCGGTCTGCCCGTCCCTACGGCGCAGCACCAGGCCCACCGGCGACTTCCGGCCCAGCAGGCGGGCCCCCTTCTCCAGACGTGACCACAGAGCGTTCTCGAACACCTGGTCGAGCTGGCGCGGTGTCCAGTCGGGCTGCGCCCGCCGCACATCCTCGGTGTGGACGAAGAATTCGACGGTGTTCGCCGCCTCGTCCAGCTGCTTGATGCCGTACGGGGACATCCGCGGCGGTCCCGTACGGATGAGCTGGATCAGCTCCTCGTACGGCTTCGCGGCGAACTCCGCCTGCACCCGTTCGAGGCGGGGCTTGAGTGCGCTGATCAGAATCCCGCCCGCGGCGTCTGCCCGCCGCTCGCGCACCACCACATGGGCGGCCAGATCCCTGGTCTTCCAGCCCTCGCACAGGGTCGGGGCCTCGGGGCCCGCCGATTCCAACAGGTCGGCGAGCAGAAGTCGTTCACGCTTGGCATGGGTCGACATGTCCGCCAGCGTACGGCGGCGGCGCCGGGTCCGCCCAGTGGACGCACCGCCCGTCCCGCCCCAGGAGCACGGCACAATGGCCGTATGACCAGCAGTGTCCCCGCAAGCTCCCTCGATCCCGCCGTCGCCGCCCGCCTCAGGCGCACCGCCGACGGCTTGGTTCCGGCCATCGCCCAGCAGTACGACACCGGTGAGGTGCTGATGCTCGGCTGGATGGACGACGAGGCGCTGCATCGCACCCTGACCACGGGCCGCTGCACCTACTGGTCCCGCAGCCGCCAGGAGTACTGGGTCAAGGGCGACACCTCCGGCCATGTCCAGCAGGTCAAGTCCGTCGCCCTCGACTGCGACGCCGACACGATCCTCGTCAAGGTCGACCAGGTGGGCGCCGCCTGCCACACAGGGGCCCGCACCTGCTTCGACGCCGACGTACTTCTGGACAAGTAGGGTCGGGCGCCATGGATCTCGAGACCTTCCGCAAGCTGGCCGCGGACCGCCGTGTCATCCCCGTCAGCCGCCGCCTCCTCGCGGACGGCGACACCCCGGTCGGGCTCTACCGCAAGCTCGCCGCCGAGCGGCCCGGCACGTTTCTCCTCGAGTCCGCCGAGAACGGCCGCACCTGGTCGCGCTACTCCTTCATCGGCGTACGCTCCTCCGCGACCCTCACCGAACGTGACGGCTCCACCCACTGGCTCGGCACCCCGCCGGTCGGCGTCCCCGTCGACGGCGACCCGCTGCAGGCCCTGCGCACCACCGTCGAGACGCTGCACACCCCCCGTGACCTGGCATCCGGCATGCCGCCCTTCACCGGCGGCATGGTCGGCTATCTCGGATACGACATCGTCCGCAGGCTGGAGAAGATCGGCCCCGGCGAGCGCGACGACCTGAAGCTCCCCGAGCTGACCATGCTGCTGACGAGCGACCTGGCGGTGCTCGACCACTGGGACGGCACCGTCCTGCTGATCGCCAACGCCATCAACCACAACGACCTCGACACCGGCGTCGACGAGGCATACGCGGACGCCGTCGCGCGCCTCGACGCCATGGAGGACGACCTCACCCGGCCGCTGGCCTCCGCGCCCGCCGCGATGCCGCCCTCCGAACTGCCCGAGTTCACCGTGCCGTGGGGCGGCAAGGACTACCAGGACGCCGTCGAGGACATCAAGGAGCGCATCCGGGCCGGTGAGGCCTTCCAGGTCGTGCCCTCCCAGCGCTTCGAAACCCCGTGCAGCGCAAGCGCGTTGGACGTCTACCGAGTACTACGGGCCACCAACCCCAGCCCGTACATGTACCTCTTCCGCTTCGACGGCTTCGATGTCGTCGGCTCCAGCCCCGAGGCCCTGGTCAAGGTCGAGGACGGGCATGCCATGGTCCACCCGATCGCCGGGACCCGGCCGCGCGGCACTACCCCGCAGGAGGACCAGGCGCTCGCCGACGAGCTGATGGCCGACCCCAAGGAGCGCGCGGAGCATCTGATGCTCGTCGACCTGGGCCGCAACGACCTGGGCCGGGTCTGCGAGCCCGGCAGCGTCGAGGTCGTCGACTTCATGACGATCGAGCGGTACTCCCACGTCATGCACATCGTCTCGACCGTGACCGGCCGGGTCGCCGAAGGCCATACCGCCTTCGACGTGCTCACCGCCTGTTTCCCGGCGGGCACACTCTCCGGCGCTCCCAAGCCCCGCGCGATGCAGATCATCGACGAGCTGGAGCCCTCGCGGCGCGGACTGTACGGCGGCTGCGTCGGCTATCTCGACTTCGCGGGCGACTCCGACACCGCGATCGCCATTCGCACCGCGCTGCTCCGCGACGGCACGGCATTCGTGCAGGCCGGAGCCGGTGTGGTGGCGGACTCGGACCCGGTGGGCGAGGACACCGAGTGCCGCAACAAGGCGGCCGCGGTGCTCCGCGCCGTACACACGGCGAACCGCCTCAACAGCTGAACGGGCGGTAAGGGATAGTGGGGTATGTGACTGCTGTACCCGTACCCCAGCCCCGCGCCGAAGCAGCGTCCGCAGCCGACAGCAGTCGGCGCAGCCTCGCCGCGGCCCTGTTCTTCGGCGCTGTCGGCGCCACCGTCGTGCTGCTCTCCTCCGGCCGGATCTGGGCCGAGGGCACGGCCGCCGTCGGCGGCGGCACCCTGCCGCTCAACGCCGAAGGCAGCGATGTCACCGGCGTCCCGACGGCGCTCGCCATCGTCGGCCTGGCCGCCCTCGTAGCCGTCTTCGCGGTCCGTCGCGCCGGGCGGGTGCTGGTGGCCGCCCTGCTCGCCCTCAGCGGCGCGGGCGCGGCGCTCGCCGCCTTCCTCGGGGCCTCCGACAGCGCTGCCCTCGACGAGAAGGCGGCGAAGACCACGGGCGACGCGGCCGCCACGGTCGACGCCCTCACGCACACCGTCTGGCCCCATGTGACCGTTGCGGGCAGCCTGCTGCTTCTGATCGCGGGCCTGCTCGCGCTGCGGTACGGCAAGCAGTGGCCGGCGATGTCCGGCCGCTACGAGCGCGACGGCACCCCACGGCCCCGCAAGGCCGCGGTCGTCGACCCGGACCGTCCCGAGGACCTGTGGAAGGCCCTCGACCGCGGCGAGGACCCGACACGAGAAGCGTGAGCCACCCCACGTCATCGCATGCCACGGCATACGGGACAATGAGAGTTGAGCCTCTGGCTCACCACAGCGCAACAGGTCACCCCAGAGCATCAGCAACGAGGAGCAAACTCATGGCGGGCAGCAGCCACGGACACACCCCGGCCGCCTGGACCGGTGTCACCATCTCCTTCATCGGCTTCTGCATCGCAGGCGTCTTCATGGTGGCGGCCTATCCGCTCGGCTTCTGGGGTGGCATCGCCGTCGTCCTCCTCGGCGGCGTCGTCGGTGGCGCCATGAAGGCCGCCGGTCTGGGCCTGCCCAAGGAGAACGAGGTCCAGGTGCAGGCCCGGACGCAGGCGGCCACGGCCACCGCGCAGCCTGCCGCCGCGCAGACCTCCGCCTGAGGCCCACGCACCACAGCTGTACGAGAAAGGCGGGGCCCCGCCCCCCCCCCGCGGCGCCCGTCCCGACCTACCGGGCCAATCACGGGGGGGGGGCCCAGGCGTGCCCCCCCTACACAGCAGGAGCCCCACCAGGACCCCGCCCCCCCC
>NZ_JBEXEX010000093.1:0-13730 GCF_040606445.1 Streptomyces sp. NPDC005408
GAGCGGTGCTCGACCTCCTCGGCGCCGTGCCAGCGCAGCAGGTCCAGCATCGTGGGATCCTGGAGCCCGCCGCCGCTCGCTCGTGTACCCGGAGGGTCATTGCGTGCCGCGGCCCAGCTCCCACAGCTGCAGGTCCGAGCTGGAGTTGAGCACCCGCTCGACACCGGTGACACCGGTGCGGGAGGCGACGTACTGCTTGCCCTGCCACAGCGGCAGCACCGGCACGTCCGTGGCGACGATCTGTTGGATCTTCGTGAAGGCGTCGGACGCGGAGGTGCGGTCGGCGGCCTTCCGCGACTCCGGGATGAGCTGCCGCGCCACCGTGCTCACGTACGGCGTGTTGAGGAAGTTGCCCTTGTCCAGGAACGGCGCGATGTAGTTGTCCGGGTCCGGGAAGTCGGGGAACCAGCCGAGACCGTAGACGGCGTAGTCACCGCGCTTCTGGGCGGGGCGGAACTTCGACCACTCGGTGCCCTCGATGGTGACGTCGAAGAGCTTGGTGGCGTTCAGCTGCTGCTTGAGCGCCTCGAACTCCTTGGCCGTACCGGCACCGTAGTGGTCGGTCGTGTAGTGGAGCTTCAGCTTCACCGGCGTGGTGATGTCGGCGTTGCGCAGGAGCTCCGCGGCCTTCTTGCGGTTCGGCTCGCCGTACTTGTTGTAGAAGGAGTTGGTGTGCGCCGCGATGCTCGTCGGGATGAGCGAGTAGAGCGGCTCGGCGGTGGAGCCGTACACCTGGCCCGCGATGTGGCCGCGGTCGACGACGGCCGCCATGGCCTGCCGGACGGCCTTGTTCTTCACCGACGGGTCGTTGGTGTTGAAGCCGAGGTAGCGGATCTCGAGGCCCGGCATCTCGGTGAGCTCGATGCCTTCCTTCGGGCTCTCGGACATGCTCTTGATCTGCTCGGGCGACATCGCCCGGGTCATGATGTCGATGTCGCCGGACTCGAGGGCCTTGCCCATGGCGCCGGCGTCCGCGAACGAGCGCAGCTCGACCTTGTCGTTGCTGAGCTTGAGGTCGCCCTTGTACGAGCTGCTCTTGCTGAAGACGACCTTGGTGATCTGCCCACCCTTGGTCTCGGTCTTCATGGTGTACGGGCCGGAGCCGTCGACCTGGAAGCCCTCGCGGAGCTTCTTGCCGTCGTAGTTCTTCTTGCTGACGATGGCGGCGGCCGGCGTGGAGAGCTTGTACGGGAAGGTCGCGTCCGGCGTGGCGAGGTGGAAGACCACCTCGTTGCCGTTGGCCTCCATGGTGTCGATGTTCGACAGGAGGGCGGCCGTACCGTTGTCGGCGTTGATGTCGAGTACGCGCTGGATGGAGAACTTCACATCCTCGGCGGTGACGTCGGTGCCGTCGGCGAACTTCAGCCCGCTGCGGAGCTTGCAGCGGTAGCTCTCGCTCACCTTGTCGGTGAAGCTGCAGGACTCGGCCGCGTCGGGGACGGGATCGCCGCCGCCGCGTGGGGCGTGCATCAGCGTCTGGAGGGTCTGCCGGAGCACGTTCCAGGCGCCGGTGTCGTACGCGTAGGCCGGGTCGAGGGGCGCGGGCGCGTCGTCGGTGGCGATGAACTGGTCCGTGGTGCCCACGACAATGGCATTACCGCCGCCGGACCCGCCGTCCGTCCCGCCGCAGGCGACGAGCACGGGCGCGAGCAGGCCTATCACGGCCGGCAGCACCAAGGTCTTACGGTTCATCCTGGACGTTCTCCTCATCCGGCACTGGGATACAGCGATGTCTTCGGGCGTCTCCGTCGCTGGCCGCCCGTTCGGAGCGGTGCGATCGGGCCGGGGAAACAGAGCGATCGGCACTGTGTTCCCATGGCTGGGTGGCCGCCGAGACACATCGATGATGCGACGAAGTTCTCGCGATGAGATTAGTGGGCAACGCCAGGAAAGCGTGACCCGGCCGGAGTTGAGGCGTATTCGCTCAGTGATCAGTTATGCCTGTGAGTGGATGGCCGCACCATGGAATGATTCGTACACCACTCCACCAAATGCGGACACAAGGGCACGTCCCGCACCCCTGAAGGGAGTGCGGAGAGGTCCGGACCAACATCACCCGGGCCACTCAGAGTGACGAACGTCACCTCGTGAATTCTGAATGGCCCGGGCCGGATAAGGGTGCCCGACGTCACGGAAAAAGCATGCCCGGCTGCCCAGAGTTTCCGCTGTATTCGAGAAACACGGACAGTACACGCATCAGTTCATCGTGGTGATGAGCGTGCGCAGAAAACCAAGGTCGACTTCTTCGAGCGACCGTACGACCACACGGCCGTCAGCAGGCGCGATGGGCGCCACCGACGGCACCGCCACCACCCGGCAGCCCGCCGCCTCGGCGGCGGCCACACCGGTCGCCGTGTCCTCGATGACGGCGCATCTCGCGGGCTCGGCGCCAAGCCCCCGCGCGGCCAGCAGATAGGGGTCCGGGTGCGGCTTCGTACGTGCAACCTCGTCACCCGCGACCGACAGCGCGAAGTACTGCGGGCCGAGCGAGGCGAGGATGCGGTCGATGATGCGCCGGTGGGAGGCGGAGACCAGCGCGGTGGGCACATTGTGCCTGGCCAGCTCGGCGAGCAGGCGTGCGGCGCCGGGCATCAGCGGGACACCGCGCCCGATCCGGTTCTCGAAGCGCTCGTTGAGCAGCACGGTCAGCTCGGCGAGCGTGATGTCCGCGCCGGTCGCCTCGATGAGATAGCCGGCGCTGCGCGTCATGGGGCCGCCCACCACCACGTCCCGCCATGCCTCGTCGAGCTCGTGGCCGAGATCCGCGAAGACCTCCACCTCCGCGTCCCACCAGAAACCTTCGGTGTCCACGAGGGTGCCGTCCATGTCGAGAAACACGGCCTGAAGGGCAGAGCCCTCCGCCGAACGGGTCAAGGACGCGGGGACCGTACTGGTCATCCGGCACACCTCCACTAGGGACGAGAAGGCCGGCCGCCTCCCAAGTGGGGAAGGCAACCGGCCTGCACTGGACCGACCAGTGTACGTCTCGGGCCGCTAACGTGCGTTGAAGTACTTCGCCTCGGGGTGGTGGATGACGATCGCGTCGGTGGACTGCTCGGGATGGAGCTGGAACTCCTCCGAGAGCTGGACGCCGATCCGCTCGGGCTCCAGGAGGGCGGCGATCTTCGCCCGGTCCTCCAGGTCGGGGCAGGCTCCGTAGCCGAGCGAGAAGCGCGCGCCCCGGTACTTCAGGGCGAACATGTCCTCCACGTCGGCCGGGTCCTCGCCCCCGAAGCCGAGCTCGGCGCGGACGCGCGCGTGCCAGTACTCGGCCAGCGCCTCCGCCAACTGCACCGACAGACCGTGCAGTTCGAGGTAGTCGCGGTACGAGTCCGACTCGAAGAGCTCGGCCGTGGCTTCACCGATCTTCGAGCCGACGGTGACGACCTGGAGCCCGACGACGTCCGGCTCGCCCGACTCCTCCGGGCGGAAGAAGTCGGCGAGGCAGAGGCGGCGGCCGCGGCGCTGGCGGGGGAAGGAGAAGCGGGTGCGCTCCGAGCCGTCCTCGTTCAGCAGGATCAGGTCGTCGCCCTTGGACACGCACGGGAAATAGCCGTAGACGACGGCCGCCTCCAGCAGGTTCCTGGTGTGCAGCTGGTCCAGCCAGCCCCGCAGCCGCGGGCGTCCCTCGGTCTCGACCAGCTCCTCGTACGTCGGGCCGTCGCCGGCGCGGGCCTGCTTGAGGCCCCACTGGCCCTTGAACAGCGCGCCCTCGTCCAGCCAGGACGCGTACTCCTTGAGCTGGATGCCCTTGATCACCCGGGTGCCCCAGAACGGCGGCTCCGGGATCGGGTTGTCGATGGCGACGTCGGAGCGCACGGCGCCCTCTTCGGGGCGCTCCTCGACGACCGCGTTCGTGGTGGCGCGGACCCGGCGCTGCTTGAGCTCGGGCAGGACGGCGCCGGGGACCCCGCGCTTGACGGCGATCAGCGCATCCATCAGGCGCAGGCCCTCGAAGGCGTCGCGCGCATAGCGAACTTCGCCCTCGTAGATCTCGTGCAGATCCTGCTCGACATACGCCCTGGTCAGCGCGGCGCCACCGAGGATGACGGGGTAGTCGGCGGCCATCCTGCGCTGGTTCAGCTCCTCCAGGTTCTCCTTCATGATCACCGTGGACTTGACCAGCAGGCCGGACATGCCGATCACGTCGGCCCGGTGTTCCTCGGCCGCCTCCAGGATCGCCGAGACCGGCTGCTTGATGCCCAGGTTGACGACGTTGTAGCCGTTGTTGGAGAGGATGATGTCGACGAGGTTCTTGCCGATGTCATGGACGTCGCCGCGGACGGTCGCCAGGACGATGGTGCCCTTGCCCTCCGCGTCGGACTTCTCCATGTGCGGTTCGAGATAGGCGACCGCGTTCTTCATGACCTCGGCGGACTGGAGGACGAACGGCAGCTGCATCTGGCCGGAGCCGAAGAGCTCGCCGACGACCTTCATGCCGTCCAGCAGCGTCTCGTTGACGATTTCGAGGGCGGGGCGGATCTGGAGCGCCTCGTCGAGATCGGCCTCCAGGCCGTTCTTCTCGCCGTCGATGATGCGGCGCTTGAGGCGCTCGTCCAGCGGCAGCGCGAGGAGTTCCTCGGCCTTGCCCGCCTTCATCGACTTCATGTTGACGCCCTCGAAGAGCTCCATGAGCCTCTGGAGGGGGTCGTAGCCCTCGCTCCGCCGGTCGTAGATCAGATCCAGGGCGACCTGGACCTGCTCCTCCTCCAGCCGGGCGATGGGAAGGATCTTGGACGCGTGCACGATCGCCGAGTCAAGTCCGGCCTTGACGCACTCGTCCAGGAACACGGAGTTGAGGACGACGCGGGCGGCCGGGTTCAGGCCGAAGGAGATGTTCGACAGGCCCAGCGTGGTCTGCACAGCGGGGCGGCGCCGCTTCAGCTCACGGATCGCCTCGATGGTGGCGATGCCGTCCTTGCGGGACTCCTCCTGGCCGGTGCAGATCGTGAAGGTCAGCGTGTCGATGAGGATGTCGGATTCGAGCACGCCCCAGTTGCCGGTCAGATCGTCGATGATCCGCTCGGCGATGGCGACCTTGTTCTCGACCGTACGGGCCTGGCCCTCCTCGTCGATGGTGAGCGCGATGAGCGCCGCTCCGTGCTCGACCGCGAGCTTGGTGACCTTCGCGAACCGCGACTCGGGCCCGTCCCCGTCCTCGTAGTTGACGGAGTTGATGACCGCGCGGCCGCCGAGCTTCTCAAGACCGGCCTCGATGACGTCGACTTCGGTGGAGTCGAGCACGATGGGCAGGGTGGACGCGGTGGCGAAGCGGCCGGCCAGCTCCTCCATGTCGGCGACGCCGTCGCGGCCGACGTAGTCGACGCACAGGTCGAGCATGTGCGCGCCTTCGCGGATCTGGTCCCTGACCATCTCCACGCAGTCGTCCCAGCGGCCCTCGAGCATGGCCTCGCGGAACTTCTTCGATCCGTTGGCGTTCGTCCGCTCACCGATGGCCATGAACGACGTGTCCTGGCGGAACGGCACCGTCTGATAGAGGGACGCGGCGCCCGGCTCCGGGTGCGGCTCGCGCTCGGTGGGGGCGAGATCGCGTACGCGCTCGACGACCTGGCGCAGATGCTCGGGCGTCGTACCGCAGCAGCCGCCGACCAGGGAGAGCCCGTATTCGCGTACGAAGGTCTCCTGCGCGTCGGCGAGCTCGGTCGCCGACAGCGGGTAGTGTGCGCCGTTCTTGCCGAGCACGGGCAGGCCGGCGTTCGGCATGCAGGACAGCGGGATGCGGGAGTGCCGGGCGAGGTAGCGCAGGTGCTCGCTCATCTCGGCCGGTCCGGTGGCGCAGTTCAGACCGATCATGTCGATGCCCAGCGGCTCCAGCGCGGTCAGCGCAGCGCCGATCTCGGAGCCGAGCAGCATCGTCCCGGTCGTCTCGACCGTCACCGAGCAGATCAGGGGGAGGTTGGCGCCGGTCGCGTCCAGAGCACGGCGGGCGCCCAGGATGGCGGCCTTGGTCTGGAGTAGGTCCTGGGTGGTCTCCACCATGAGGGCGTCGGCGCCGCCCGCGATCATGCCCTCGGCGTTCTGCTGGTAGGCGTCGCGCAGCTTCCCGTACGGGGCGTGGCCCAGCGTCGGAAGTTTGGTGCCGGGTCCCATGGAGCCCAGCACCCAGCGCTGCTGCCCGGTCGACGCGGTGAACTCGTCGGCGACCTCGCGGGCGATGCGCGCGCCGGACTCGGAGAGCTCGAAGACCCGCTCGGGGATGTCGTACTCCCCGAGGGCCGCGAGGTTTGCGCCGAACGTGTTTGTCTCGACGCAGTCGACGCCGACCTCGAAATAGGCCGAATGGACGGATCGGACGATGTCCGGGCGGGTCACATTCAGGATTTCGTTGCAGCCTTCGAGGTTCTCGAAGTCCTCGAGCGTCGGGTCCTGGGCCTGGAGCATCGTGCCCATCGCGCCGTCGGCCACGACAACTCGCGTGGCGAGGGCTTCGCGGAGGGCGTCGATTCGGGTCCGGCTGTCAGCGGAAGGGGTCGGCAGCGAGGCCATGGATGTGCTCCCTGGGATGCGACGGCTGTCGGCTTTGCGTCTTCCGGTGGAAGGCGCACTCGGCCAGCGTAGCCGGGCGGGGCGCAAGAGGGCGTCGCCGTCCCACGGGGCGGGACGGCATCATGTCCTCGCCGTGACTAGTTGGCTTTCGGCCACGAGGTACTCGCTCTGCGGTGACCAAGGTCGGCATCGACCGATAGTGTTCAGCATTGTCGAACCGCAGTGTGGAGAAGGGCCGAGCCGATGGCGAAGAACATCCAGTCACTCGAGCGGGCGGCGGCGATGCTGCGACTGCTCGCTGGCGGGGAACGCCGGCTGGGCCTGTCCGACATCGCCTCCTCCCTCGAGCTGGCCAAGGGCACCGCCCACGGCATTTTGCGCACCCTGCAGGCCGAGGGCTTCGTCGAGCAGGATCCGGCATCGGGCCGCTACCAGCTGGGAGCGGAGCTGCTGCGGCTCGGCAACAGCTATCTGGACGTCCACGAGCTGCGCGCCCGCGCCCTCGTCTGGACCGACGACCTGGCCCGCTCCAGCGGCGAGAGCGTCCATCTCGGCGTGCTGCACAAGCACGGGGTCCTCATCGTCCACCACGTCTTCCGGCCCGACGACAGCCGCCAGGTCCTGGAGATTGGGGCCATGCAGCCACTGCACTCCACGGCTCTGGGCAAGGTGCTCTCGGCGTACGACCCGGTGGCGCACACCGAGGTACTCGAGGTGGAGCGCAAGGTCTTCACTCCGCGGACCGTGACCGGCCTCGCGGAGTTCGAGTCGGTGCTCGACCACACCCGGGCACGGGGCTGGGCTGCCGATGTGGAGGAGACCTGGGAAGGCGTCGCCTCGGTGGCCGCGCCCATCCACGACCGGCGCCGGATGCCGGTCGGGGCGATCGCCATCACGGGCGCCGTCGAGCGGGTCTGCGACGGCTCCGAGCTGCGGTCCGAGTTGGTCGCGGCGGTGCGGGACTGCGCCCGCGCGGTCTCCCGGGACCTCGGCGCCGGGCGCTTCTGACCCATTTGTCGCATCATCGGTAACGATCGCGTTTCCGGCCACCAAGCCCTTGACGCCGTGTTAACCCGGGGGCAAAACTTCCGTGCATCGGTCGGCATTGTCGAACACCTACCGGCAATTGGCGTTAGAGTGTCGCAGTGCCAGGGCCGGTAACGCCCTTACCTGAGGGCGCGAACCACCGGAGGGACCCGGGGTTCGGCTTCCCTGGACGAAGGACAAAGGAGTCGCGGGTGTCCAACTCCGACATCTTCATCGGCGAGATCATTGGTACCGCCGTACTCATCCTGCTCGGCGGTGGCGTCGTCGCCGCGGTCGTGCTCAAGCGCTCGAAGGCGCAGAACGCCGGTTGGCTGGCGATCACATTCGGGTGGGGATTCGCGGTCATGACCGCGGTCTACATATCCGGCACGCTGTCCGGCGCCCACCTCAACCCGGCTGTCACGGTCGGCATCGCGATCAAGAGCGGTGACTGGAGCGATGTTCCGGTTTACTTCGCAGGTCAGATGGTCGGCGCCATGCTCGGTGCCGCGCTGGTCTGGGTCGCGTACTACGGACAGTTCCAGGCCCACCTCACGGACCCGGAGATCATCTCCGCGCCTCCCCACGAGGAGGGCCTGGTCAGCGAAGAGGCCGCTCCGAAGGCCGGCCCCGTGCTCGGTGTCTTCTCCACCGGACCCGAGGTCCGTGTGGTGTGGCAGAACCTGGCCACCGAGATCATCGGCACAGCCGTGCTCGTGCTCGCGGTCCTGACTCAGGGCCTCAACGACAGCGGCAAGGGGCTGGGCGTCATCGGCGCGCTGATCACCGCGTTCGTCGTCGTCGGCATCGGCCTCTCGCTCGGCGGCCCGACCGGCTACGCCATCAACCCCGCCCGCGACCTGGGCCCGCGCATCGTGCACGCCCTGCTTCCGCTGCCCAACAAGGGTGGCTCGGACTGGGGCTACGCCTGGATCCCCGTCGTCGGACCGCTGATCGGCGGCGCCCTCGCAGCGGGTATCTACGAGCTCGCGTTCGCCTAAGCCTCCCTTCGACCTCGCAGGAGCACTCCATGACCGACGCACACACCACCGGCCCGTTCATCGCGGCCATCGACCAGGGCACCACCTCCAGCCGCTGCATCGTCTTCGACAAGGACGGCCGGATCGTCTCCGTCGACCAGAAGGAGCACGAGCAGATCTTCCCGAAGCCGGGCTGGGTCGAGCACAACGCAGCGGAGATCTGGACCAACGTCCAGGAAGTCGTGGCCGGCGCCATCGAGAAGGCGGGCATCACCGCCGCCGACGTCAAGGCGATCGGCATCACCAACCAGCGCGAGACCACCGTGCTCTGGGACAAGAACACCGGTGAGCCCGTCCACAACGCCCTCGTCTGGCAGGACACCCGCACCGACGCACTCTGCAGGGAGCTCGGCCGCAACGTCGGCCAGGACCGCTTCCGCCGCGAGACGGGCCTGCCCCTCGCCTCGTACTTCGCGGGCCCCAAGGTCCGCTGGCTGCTCGACAACGTCGAGGGCCTGCGTGAGCGCGCCGAGCGTGGCGAGATCCTCTTCGGGACCATGGACTCCTGGGTCATCTGGAACCTGACCGGCGGCGTCGACGGCGGTCACCACGTCACCGACGTCACCAACGCCTCGCGCACCATGCTGATGAACCTGCACACCATGGAGTGGGACGAGAAGATCCTGCAGTCCATGGAGGTCCCGGCCGCGGTGCTGCCCGAGATCCGGTCCTCCGCCGAGGTGTACGGCACGGCCAAGGGCGGCGCTCTCGACGGCGTCCCGGTCGCGTCCGCGCTCGGCGACCAGCAGGCGGCCCTGTTCGGCCAGACCTGTTTCGCCGAGGGCGAGGCCAAGTCCACATACGGCACGGGCACCTTCATGCTGCTCAACACCGGTGAGACGCCCGTCAACTCCTACAACGGACTGCTGACGACGGTCGGTTACCGCATCGGCGACCAGAAGGCGGTGTACGCCCTCGAAGGCTCGATCGCCGTCACCGGTTCGCTGGTGCAGTGGATGCGCGACCAGATGGGCCTGATCAGCACCGCCGCGGAGATCGAGACCCTCGCGCTGAGCGTCGAGGACAACGGCGGCGCCTACTTCGTACCGGCCTTCTCCGGCCTCTTCGCCCCGTACTGGCGTCCCGACGCCCGCGGTGTCATCGCCGGTCTCACCCGTTATGTCACCAAGGCGCACATCGCCCGCGCCGTTCTCGAGGCCACCGCCTGGCAGACCCGCGAGATCAGTGACGCCATGACCAAGGATTCCGGCGTCGAGCTGACCGCGCTCAAGGTCGACGGCGGAATGACCTCCAACAACCTGCTGATGCAGACCCTCTCGGACTTCCTGGACGCACCGGTCGTGCGCCCGATGGTCGCCGAGACGACCTGCCTCGGCGCGGCCTACGCCGCCGGCCTCGCCGTCGGCTTCTGGCCGGACACCGACGCGCTGCGCGCCAACTGGCGCCGGGCCGCCGAGTGGACCCCCCGCATGGACGCGGACCAGCGGGACCGCGAGTACAAGAGCTGGCTCAAGGCCGTCGAGCGGACCATGGGCTGGATCGAGGACGAGGAGTAAGACGAGATGACCACCCTGCAGAGCGTCCCTGCCCTTGGGACGCACCCGGCCTCCGGCTCCCTGCCGAGCCGCGCCGAAACTCGGGAGCAGCTTTCCAAGGCGACATACGACCTCCTGGTGATCGGCGGCGGCATCCTGGGCATCTCCACCGCCTGGCATGCGGCGCAGTCCGGGCTGCGGGTGGCTCTGGTGGACGCCGGCGACTTCGCCGGCGCCACCTCCTCCGCCTCCTCCAAGCTGCTCCACGGCGGTCTGCGCTACCTGCAGACCGGCGCGGTGAAGCTGGTCGCGGAGAACCACTTCGAGCGGCGTGCGGTCTCCCGTCAGGTGGCCCCCCACCTGGCGAACCCGCTCACCTTCTATCTGCCGGTCTACAAGGGCGGACCGCACGGCGCGGCGAAGCTCGGAGCGGGCGTCTTCGCCTACTCGGCGCTCTCCGCGTTCGGCGACGGCGTCGGCCATGTCATCAGCGCCTCCAAGGCGCAGCGTGACGTTCCCGAGCTGCGTACGGAGAACCTGAAGGCCGTTGCCGTGTACGGCGACGACCAGATGAACGACTCCCGGATGGCCCTGATGACGGTCCGCGCGGCCGTCCAGTCCGGCGCCACCGTGCTCAACCACGCCGAGGTCACCGGCCTGCGCTTCACCAAGGGCCGGGTCACGGGCGCGGAGCTCAAGGACCGTACGGACGGCGCCGAGTTCGGCGTCAGCGCGCGTCTCGTGCTCAACGCCACCGGCCCGTGGGTCGACCACCTGCGCAAGATGGAGGACCCGAACGCGGCTCCCTCCATCCGGCTGTCCAAGGGCGCGCACCTGGTGCTCAAGCGCACCTCGCCGTGGAAGGCCGCGCTGGCGACCCCGATAGACAAGTACCGCATCACCTTCGCCCTCCCCTGGGAGGACATGCTGCTGCTCGGCACGACCGACGAGGAGTACGAGGGCGATCCGGCGGATGTCGCGGTCAACGACAAGGACGTCACGCAGATCCTGGACGAGGCCGCGTTCTCCATCCGCGACCAGCAGCTGTCCCGCGATCTGATCACGTACTCCTTCGCGGGTCTTCGGGTGCTGCCCGGCGGCCCTGGCGACACCTCGAAGGCGAAGCGCGAGACGGTCGTCACCGAGGGCCGCGCCGGCATGCTGTCGGTGGCCGGCGGCAAGTGGACGACCTTCCGCCACATCGGCCGCACGGTGATGAACAAGCTGGCTGCCCTGCCCGGGCAGCCGCTGGCCGAGGACATGGAGCCGATCTCGCGGCTGCCGAAGAAGCTGCCGCTGCCCGGTATCGCCAACCCGAACGCGGTGGCGCACCGGCTGCTGATCGACGGCGGAGCGCCGGGGCCGCGGATGGCCGCGGACACCGCGCGTCACCTCGCCACGCACTACGGCTCGCTGTCCTTCGACATCGCGCGTCTGGCCAACGACGACCCGGCGCTGGCCGAGCGGATCCACCCGGACGCGCCGGAGATCTGGGCGCAGGTCGTGTACGCGCGTGACCACGAGTGGGCCGAGACGGCCGACGATGTGCTGCGCCGTCGTACGACCCTGACGATCCGGGGGCTTGCGACGGACGAGATCCGCGGCAAGGTCGAGGACGTGCTGGGCAAGTAAGGCACACCGGTAAGGGGCGGTCGCCGTGGCGGCCGCCCCTTACGCATGCCCCTCGAGTCGTGCCATACGGCAGCCACACTCCGGCAACATCCGGCGGAGAGAGTTGAAGCATGAAGTTTCAAGTGCTCTCCCTCATCAACCACGCCCCGCATCCGCTGACCGGCGAACTCTCCCCGGCCGCCGACCGGTTCGAGGAAGTACTCGCGCTCGGTGAAGCGGCCGAGCGGCTGGGCTTCGACGCCTTCTCCGTCGGCGAGCGGCACGCGGGCCCGTTCCTCTCCTCCAGCCCCACCGTGGTGCTGAGCGCCCTCGCCGCCCGTACGAGCAGGATCAAGCTCCTCACCGGCGTCACGGTCGTAGCGATCCTCGATCCGGTCCGGGTCGCCGAGGACTACGCGACCCTCGACCAGCTCTCGCGCGGCCGGATCGAGCTGGTCGTCGGCAAGGGCGCGGAGGCAGGACACTTCGATCTCTTCGGGCTCGACGAGGAGCGCCAGTGGGATCTGCAGAAGGAGAAGTACGAGCTTCTGCGCCGGCTGTGGGTCGAGGAAGGGGTGGACTGGGAGGGCGAGTTCCGCCCGCCGCTGCACGGGGTGACGACGGTGCCGCGCCCGTACGCAGGGCTGCCTCGGATCTGGCACGGCTCGGCCACCAGCCTCAACTCCCCCGAACTCGCGGCCAAGCACGGCGATCCGCTGTTCACCGCCAATGCCGTCCAGCCGCGCGAGGCGTACGCGAAGCTGATCGCCCACTACCGCGAGCGCTTCGAGGCATACGGCCACGATCCCGCGCGCGCCCATGTCGCGGCGGGCTCCGGCGGGCTCTTGATCGCCGACTCCCCGCAGCAGGCGGTGGACCGCTTCAAGGAGCTGTACGAGGCGAAGGTGGCGCAGAGCTTCAAGCCGCATCTGGAGGGCAAGGCCGGGTACAACACCTCGTTCCGCACCATCGAGGACGCCATGGCGAACGGGCCGCAGCTCATCGGCAGTCCGCAGCAGATCATCGACAAGATCCTCGGCTATCACGAGGTGTACCGGCACGACCTGCAGTCGATCACGGTGGACGGTTTCGGGCTCGATCGGGCAGAACAGATCGAAACGCTCCAGCGATTTGCCGAGGAGATCGCCCCAATCGTGCGGAAGGAGGCTCCGAGCACGCTTTGGGACGCATAATGGGGGCCGATACATCGGATGTATGGAGGGTCGCCCATGGCCGTAACCGACGAGGCCATCGAGAAGATCAAGGGAATGATCGTCTCGGGTGCGCTGCGCCCCGGCGACCGCCTCCCCAAGGAGAGCGAACTCGCCGCCGAGCTGGGCCTGTCCCGCAACTCGCTGCGCGAGGCGGTGCGTGCACTGTCGCTGATCCGCATCCTCGATGTGCGGCAGGGCGACGGCACGTATGTCACCAGCCTGGACCCGCAATTGCTGCTCGAGGCGCTGAGCTTCGTCGTGGACTTCCACCGGGACGACACGGTGCTTGAGTTCCTGGCCGTACGCCGCATTCTGGAACCGGCCGCCACGGCAATGGCCGCGACGCGGATCAGCGAGAGCGAACTGGACGTATTGAGCGCCCAGTTGGACGCGCTCGGGCCGCAGCCGTCGGTGGAGGAGCTGGTCGCCACCGACCTCGAATTCCACCGCGGCATCGTGCAGTCCTCGGGCAATTCGGTGCTCTGCTCCCTGCTGGACGGCCTCTCCGGCCCGACCACGCGGGCCCGCGTCTGGCGCGGCCTGACCCAGGAGGACGCGGTGAGCCGGACCCTGCATGAGCACCGGGCGATCCTGTCGGCGCTGCGGGACCGGGACGGGGAGGCGGCGAGGTCGTGGGCGACGGTGCATATCGCAAGCGTGGAGCAGTGGCTGCGGTCCACCCTCTGACCGGGGCTCCGCCCCGGACCCCACGCCTCAAACGCCCGCCGGGCTGGATGTGCGGCTCGGCTCCTCTCCTCGATCCCCGGCGCTGCTGTCACCAGCATCCGGATCGACGGTGTCCTGCACGAGTTCACCACCGTGCCGGGTGTCAAGGA
>NZ_JBEXEX010000094.1:0-13718 GCF_040606445.1 Streptomyces sp. NPDC005408
TGACCGCGATGACCAGGCCGAGGACGTCCACGGCCAGTCCGCGCTTGCGGCCCGGCACCCGCTTCGCTGGATCCCGGTCGGTCGTGGCGGCGGGGACCCCGGCGGCCGCGTGGACACTCTGGGTGTCCAGCACCACCAGGGTCGGGTCCTCTAATCGGCGGGCACGCTCACGGACCTGGCAGCGCAGGAGTTCATGGATGACCTGGTCGGTCCCGTCGTCCCGCCAGGCGGCGAAGTAGTAGTACGTCGCGCTCTTCTGCGGCAGATCGTGCGGGAGATAGGCCCACTGGCAGCCCGTCCGACTCTGGTACAGGATCGCGTTCACGATCTCCCGCATGTCGTAGGCGCCCTGGTGGCCGCTGACCGAGCGCTGCCAGTCCTTCCACGCGGTGATCACCGGCTCGATCAACGACCACTGCTCGTCCGATAAGTCACTCGGATACGGCTTGCGTTCACTCACCTGGTCACATCACCAGATCAACAACTGCGGACCGGTGGATTCCACCCCGCCGCCACACCATCAGGCGACAGCAGAACCACTCAAAGACTCACAAACCGCCCTCTGACAGCTGTCGGGGCAACCCTCCTTGAGCACCGCGGCAACCACCGCTACGCCCACCTCATTGGCCCGCGCTCCGAGCGGCTCCCGTCACCGCGACCGCGCATCCGTACCCGAAGAGGGACCGGGAGACCGCGGCATGATGCCGCACCCTGAACCCGCCGCGCCGGGGCCGATGGCCCGACTTGGCGGGAACGGTCTGACGTTCTACCTGGGCACGCACATGGTGCACTGGCTGCGGTTGCCCGAGTTCGCTGACGTCCCGCTGTGCATCTCCCGCAACCGGCTCGTGCGGTACAAGACGCTGCCTCTCGCTGTCACCAGGTGGGGGATGGACTCCGGCGGCTTCACGATGCTCCAGCAGCACGGCCAGTGGACGATGACCGCCGCCGAGTACGTGACCGAGGTACGGCGGATCGTCGACGGCGTCGGACGGATGCCGGACTGGGTCGCCCCGCAGGACGCGCGGCGCGTGGGGGTGGCTACTCAGATCCAGGTGAGTAGCCAAGCAGCTCGGCAGTCGTCGTGCCGACGGCGTCGCCAACAACCGGTTTGGGCCCGCAGGGAAGGCCCCCAAAGCCAGGGACTCATTTGGGGAACCGGTTCTTATGTGCGGGCGTTACCCACTCTCGGCTGCGGGGAACGTCATACTGCGATCAGGCAGCTCGCGCGAGTTCGGATGGCTGGGCCCGCGTCGGCCTCATCGCCCTTGAATAATCAAGGCCGTTGGTAGATCTTGCATTCCAGGTCACCCCAGCTACCGTTCTCGAGGCAGACCTGGACGGCACCGGCCCCGCCGGCCACATCGGCCTGAACGGTGAAACTGAACGTCCTGTTGCCATTGCACACATAGCCGCCGCCATTGGAATCCAGCTGGTTCCCGCCGGCAAAGGTGCGCGCCCAGGTCGCCCGACACGAGGTCGAACTCACGGAGTTGTTGCCACCGGAAACGTTGACCGATTGGTTGTACCAGGTCAGTGTGCCTTTCGTGTAGGTCTGTCCGTAGGGGACGTAGAAGGAGCTGGTGGGGTAGTCGGCGGCGTGGGCAGTGGCGCCGGGCATCGCGAGGAGCATCCCGGCGGTCAGGGCCATGGTGCCGAGGCCGGCGGCGAACTGCTTGCGCATGCTGTCTCCTGACATAAAGAGCAGTGGTCTGCGTGGCAATGGGTGTGGAGCCTCTGCCAGGTAGGCGATCTGAAGCCGCAGAGGAAAGCGTTGCCCTGCCTCCGCATGCAGCTGACCGACACCCGACACTGGTACTCACCCGAAGCCTTCAATCGGGTTCACGGCCACCAGAGGCAGCGAGCAGACTCGAACGTCTGCCCTCGGGGCACCAGGAAGGTCTGCGGCGGCGTACAACATGCGCGAGCCGCAGGTCATCTACGGCCGGCGCGACGTCCCACGCAACAGCCCCCACTGGTACGCCGAGGACCGTGACCACGCCGAGAAGGCGATCAAGGACTTCGAGCGCGCCTACGGAGCGAAGTGGCCGAAAGCGACCAAGAAGGTCGGACGAGGCCGACGAGCTCCTCGCGTTCTACGACTTTCCCGCCGAGCACTGGGTGCACCTGCGCACGCCAAATCCCATCGAGAGCACTTTCAGCACCGTGAAGTTGAGGACCAAGGTCACCCGCGGGGCTGGCAGCCCGGCCGCGGCCCTGGCGATGGTGTTCAAGCTCGTCGAGTCCGCCCAGGCTCGCTGGCGCGCGATCACCGCACCCCACCTTGTCGCCCTCGTCCGCAACGGCGCCCGCTTCAAGAACGGTCACCTCGTCGAACGCCCCGAAGTCACTGCAGCCTGAACAACCCCGCTGATCCACAACTCTTGACTTACTCGTCCATATTGCGGCCCGCTCGCGGTCCGGATGGACTCCACTTTCCACCCTGGCGGCGCCGGCGGCGGCCGGGCCTGGATCTCGGCGAGCTCGGCCTCCAGCGCCGCGATGGCCTTGTCGACCGGCCGCTGCTGCCAGGCCAGCCACGCCGCACCGCCCGCCAGCTTTTCAGCCGCGCCTCCAGCTCACTCACCGGACGCATCCTCCGGCTCGGTCACCACGAACGCCCGGTCCACCAGCCGTACCGTCACCTCGCGCACCCCACCAGGGCCGGCCTGGGCAGCCCGCGAAAGCTGTGTGCGGTCGGCCCGGCTCCAGCCACAGGCCTGCCAATGAGGGTGGGAGTCGATCCGCACCGTCAGCGAGAACAGCTCGGCCCGCAGCTCCGCCCCACCCGCGGCGGGACGGTGCGCGAGCCGGTTGACCGTCCGGATCCAGTCCCGCTGGAGCCGGATCAGCCTGTCGGGGAAGGCAGCGGCTGGTCTCGGCCCGCCCGGATCGGCACTCACGCCGCACTCGCCACCCTCGGGCGCGCGCCTCCCGACGCAGCTCCACCCACGCCGCCCCCGAGCAGCCGGGCGCCGTCCAGTAGGGGTGCGAGTGGAGCCGGCAGAGTCCGGTGCCGTCGAGCAGCCCGAGGAGGATCATCAGGGCCCGGGTACTCCAGCGCTAACTGCTACGGCACCGCACACCCGTTCCGCAGTAGTTCAGAGAAGCCTGTGTCCGCTGCTCCCTCTTACGACCTGATCCTGGCCAACGCGGCCGACTGGTCGAGATCCACGACAACCTCGTCCGCCGGATCGCCGAAGCCGCGGAGGAGGGTTGGCTCGGCGAGATCGAAGGACGGCGTGTGAGCCTTGCCGGCGCCGCGAGCAAGATCAACCAGATCGATGTGTCCAGCGCTCAGCGCTCGACGTTTCCTCGGTCTGCCCAGGCGGGCATCCGACCGATCGGCTTCGGCATCAGTCTGCGGGAGCCCCGACGGCGCCGATCTGCGATGACGCGTGGGGGAACAGGCATAGCCGTGTGATGTTGAAAATAGCCGGTTCGGCGCACCGCGCAGATGACTCCAGACGGCCCAGAGTGGGCACTGGAGGGCATTTGAGTCCATCGAGGTGGGGGGATTAATCAACCCCCGAGTTCAGGCACTGAGTGGCCAACTCGAGGGCTTCTTGCCCTAGTTAACGTTCTCTCGATAGGTACAGTTAACTGCGCCTTGGTCGCGGGACGCGGCGAGGCTGTGGCCTGAGGGTGGGTATCCGCCTGCCTGGGCTTCTTCAACCATCAGTGACCGATCGCTGCCGTGCGTGTGCGCGGCAGCCTGGTTTGTCGTGCCCGAACGGGAGCGTTGCCTTGACCGATTCCGGTGTTCCGACCACTACCGAAGCCGCCAGCCACGCCGAGGGCGAGGTGACCTCGGGTCCCTACAACGCGAACGCGATCACCGTTCTGGAGGGTCTGGACGCGGTCCGCAAGCGCCCCGGCATGTACATCGGATCGACTGGTGAGCGGGGACTGCACCACATGGTGCAGGAGATCGTGGACAACTCCGTCGACGAGGCGATGGCCGGGGTCGCGGACCGGATCGACGTGACGATCCTGGCCGACGGCGGCGTGAGGGTCGTCGACAACGGCCGCGGAATCCCGGTCGGCGTTCACCCCGGGACGGGGCGGCCGGCGATCGAGGTCGTGCTGACCGTCCTGCATGCTGGCGGCAAGTTCGGAGGCGGCGCGTATGCCGTCTCCGGTGGCCTGCATGGCGTGGGCCTGTCGGTGGTCAACGCCCTGTCGATGAGACTGTCGGCCGAGGTGAAGGCGGACGGCTACCGGTGGAGCCAGATCTACCAGCACGGGGTGCCGACCATCCCGTTGACCCGGCACGAGGAAACCTCGCAGACGGGTACCTCGATCACGTTCTGGGCCGACGGCGACATCTTCGAGACCACCGACTACTCCTTCGAGACGCTGTCGCGGCGGTTCCAGGAGATGGCGTTCCTGAACAAGGGCCTGACCCTGACCCTGACCGACGAACGGCCGGCGGCGCGGGTGACCGCCACGGCGGACGAGGCAGGGCCGGACAACGAAGAGGAACAGGTCGCCAAGGCGGTCTCCTACCGGTACGACGGCGGCATCGTCGACTTCGTGAAGTACCTGAACGCGCGCAAGGGCGAGCCGGTCCACCCCACCGTCATCGACATCGAGGTCGGGGACGCCAGCCGCCTGCTGTCGGTGGAGATCTCGATGCAGTGGAACAGCCAGTACACCGAAAGCGTTTACTCCTACGCCAACACGATCCACACCCATGACGGCGGCACCCACGAGGAGGGCTTCCGGACCGCGTTGACCACACTCGTCAACCGCTACGGTCGCGAGAAGCGGCTTCTGCGGGAGAAGGACGACAACCTTTCCGGCGAGGACATCCGCGAGGGCCTGACCGCGATCATCTCGGTGAAGCTCGGCGAGCCGCAGTTCGAGGGCCAGACGAAGACCAAACTGGGTAACACCGAGGCGAAGACCTTCGTCCAGCGGGTGGTGCACGAGCACCTGTCGGACTGGTTCGACCGACACCCGAACGAAGCCGCGGACATCGTGCGCAAGGCGGTCGCCGCGGCGAGCGCGCGGGTCGCGGCGCGCAAGGCACGGGACCTGACCCGCCGCAAGGGACTGCTGGAGTCGGCATCACTGCCCGGCAAGCTGTCCGACTGCCAGTCGAACGACCCGACCAAGTGCGAGATCTTCATCGTCGAGGGCGACTCCGCCGGCGGCAGCGCCAAGTCCGGCCGCAACCCCGAGTTCCAGGCCATCCTGCCGATCCGCGGCAAGATCCTGAACGTCGAGAAGGCCCGGATCGACAAAATCCTCCAGAACACCGAGATCCAGGCACTCATCTCCGGGTTCGGCACCGGCGTCCACGAGGACTTCGACATCGACAAGCTCCGCTATCACAAGATCATCCTGATGGCGGACGCCGACGTCGACGGCCAGCACATCAGCACCCTCCTGCTGACCTTCCTCTTCCGCTTCATGCGACCCCTCATCGAAGGCGGGCACATCTACCTCTCACGCCCCCCGCTGTACAAGATCAAGTGGGGTCGGGACGACCTCGAGTACGCATACTCCGACCGCGAGCGCGACGCCCTGGTGGCCGCCGGACGCGAGGCCGGCAAGCGGGTCAAGGAAGACTCCATCCAGCGATTCAAGGGCTTGGGCGAGATGAACGCCGAGGAACTGCGAGTCACCACCATGGACGTGAACCACCGCGTCCTGGGCCAGGTCACCCTCGACGACGCCGCACTCGCCGACGACCTGTTCTCCGTGCTCATGGGGGAGGACGTCGAGGCCCGCCGCTTCTTCATCCAGCGCAACGCCAAGGACGTCCGCTTCCTCGACATCTGACGCCGCCCACCACGGCCGCCACCCTGGACCGCTCCCGGATCGACGCCTGATATCGCTGGCTGCGTGACCAGACCGCTCTGCCGCACTCCTTCCCCGAGCGGCTGAAAGCGTCAGTTCAGAGAAGTGACCAGGCCGAAGCTGATCGCGCCGGACCAGATGGGACGCACTCGAACCTCCACGTTGAGCGTCGCACCGGCTCCGCCCGGATGCGTGCGGTGCAGGACCGTCCGGGGCCGCAGCCCGTGGGCGGCCGTACGGGGGACGGACCGGAGCGCCGAGTTCCCATCGAGAACGCCCAGCGCACCTCGGTTCTTACGCCGACCAGCCGCCGCTCCTGACGGGCGCCATCGCCCGCATCAACAAGCTGTTCCCCATCGCGTTCGCGTCCCTGGTCCGCAGGTAGGACCGAGCCGCACACCGAAGGCCCCCGCTCCGCCGGATAGTCCGGCGGAGCGGGGGCCTTCGGCATTTCGGGCTGTTCACGGTGCCCGCCACGCCCTCCTGAGGAACGGGAGAAGCCCCTGACCAGTGAGGTCGGGGGCTTCGTGTCCGTCCACGCGGTGCGGGACAGCTCCTCGCGGCAACGAGAAGGGCATCGTCATCTTCCGGACAGGGAGACCACGACTGCGCCCGAAGACGCTGCAACCCCGCTGATCCACAACTCTTGACAATTACTCTTCCGTTCCCCTGGAGGGCTTAGCCGGTGTAGATCGCCAGGGCCTTGGTGAAGTCGTAAGCGTTCTGCGAGATGCCGCTACAGGCGTCGGCGTCGGTGCCGGAGCCGCATTTACGGTCGCGGTTGACGGACCAGAAGCTGACGCGGGCCAGGTGATGGGACTGGGCGTAGGAAATCATCGACTTGAAGTTGTTGAGGGTGACGGTCTCACCGGCGGAGTCGGTCTTGCCGTTCATGGAGGAGAAGCCGACCTTGCGGTAGGCGGCGTCGGAGGAGAGGCCGTAGGCGCCGGCGACGGCGCTCTTCAGGCCGTCGACGGCGGACTTGGTGGTGGCGGCCATGTCGACGGCGCCCTTGTCGTAGTCGAAAGGCATGATGGCCCAGGCGTCGGCATTGAGGCCCTTGGCCGCGCCGCGCTTGATCAGGTCCTTGCCGTTGGCGTCCGGGCCGGTGGGGGTCGTACCGAAGGTGATATAGACCTTCACGCCGCTGTTGTTGGTCTTGATGATCTTCAGGGCGTCAACCGTGCGCTGGCGGACGGTCGCGCTGTTGAAGGCGTCGGCCTCGATGTCGATGTCGATCGACTTGAGCTTGTAGGCGTTGATCACCTTCTGGTACGCGCCGGCCAGTGCAGAGGCGGAGGAGCACTTCTGCTCGAGCTTGGTGCCGCTCCAACCACCGAAGGAGACCGTGACGTCGCCGCCCTTGGCGCGGATGGCGTTGATGGCCGACTGGTCGGTGCCGCCGGTCAGGGCGCGGCTGCTGTCCCACTTCGGGTTGCAGCCGCCGTCGGAGAGCATGAACGCCATCGTGAACTGCTTGATCCCGGTCGCCGACATGACCGACGTGGCCGACGGCGGGTTACCCCAGCCCAGGTAGAGGTAGGGCGCCGCTATGCCGCTGGGGAGTGCCTCGACCTGGGGCGGCGAGGCCGGGGGTGGCGAGGCCTGCGCGGTGGCGACGAGCGCGCCGGCCGTGGCGAGGCCGGCGGTCGCGGCGAGGGCTACGCGGCGGCGGCGCGAGTGTGCGGAGGAGTGCATGGGAGGGAATCTCCATCTACCGGAGGGAGCGGGAATGCGGCGTCATCGGGTTGCCGCCGGGGTGCGGAGCACGGAGGTTTTGGAGCGTGAGGCATGACGGCCCATCAGTTCTCTTACGAAGGACCAGGGGCGGATCGCTGAGCGCGTCGTGAACGCTAACGGCCCGGCGTGCTCGCGACAAGATGTTGGTTAGGAAAGTTTCCTATTGCCTCAAGGGTGCCGACGAGCACGTTCACTTTGAACGAGGCGGCATACCCCTTCCGGGAAGCGTCGAAGGGTGATTGATCTGCCGGTACGAACCGAAGGCATGCGTGTGGTCGCCACGGGAAACTGCTGCTCCGAGTGGGACGGCAGGATCGAGCGGTCGGTGTTTGCGCTACTGAGCCATGTGTGTCCCTTCACCGACACCATGTTCAACGGCCCGGCAGATCCGCTCGCTGCTGGAGGAGTTGGCACGTGTGCCCGACGACTGGGACACCGGCTGGGTCTCACAGGCGCGACGGCTGGGCGAGCTGGCCGCCCCTGGAAATTCCGCACCGTGTGAACTCCCCAGGAGGCCGCCGCGCTCGTCGTCGCCCATCTCCCGGACAACCGCGCGCGCCGGGCTTGAAGACAGCATCCGGCGCCGCGTGGACGGCGCCCCAGGCCAAGAGGGGTCTGTCCAATGAACGGTGTATCTCGGGTTGTTGAGGTTACTGGCGGGCTGCGAAGAGACGGCCGTCGAAGGTGATGTCGAAGGCGTTCAGCGCAGTCTTCCAGCGGCTGGTCCAGCGGGCTTGTCCCTTGCCGGTCGGGTCCAGCGACATGATTGCCATGTAGACGCACTTCAGTGCGGCCTGCTCGTTGGGGAAGTGGCCGCGGGCCTTGACCGCCCGGCGGATCCGGGCGTTCACGGACTCGATTGCGTTGGTGGTGCAGACGATCCGGCGAATCTCGCTGTCGAAGCGGAGGAACGGGGTGAACTCCTCCCAGGCGTTCTCCCACAGCCTGACGATCGCCGGGTACTTCTTGCCCCATGCGTCGGCGAACTCGGCGAACCGGTCCAGCGCGGCCTCTTCGGTCGGCGCCGTGTAGACAGGCTTGAGGACCTTCGCGATCTTGTCCCAGTCCTGACGGGCGGCATAACGGAACGAGTTCCGCAGCAGATGCACGACGCAGGTCTGGACGATCGTGGCCGGCCAGACAGTACCGACCGCGTCGGGAAGTCCCTTCAGACCGTCGCAGACGAGCATGAGGACGTCGCCCACGCCGCGGTTCTTGATCTCGGTGAGGATGTGCAGCCAGTGCTTGGCTCCTTCGCCGCCGTCCCCGGCCCACAGCCCGAGGATCTCGCGTCGGCCCTCGGCGGTGACTGCGAGGGCGACGTAGATCGGGCGGTTCGCGACGGCGCCATCCCTGATTTTCACGTGGATGGCATCGATGAAGATCACGGGGTAAACCGGATCGAGGGGCCGGTTCTGCCACTCGGCCATGGCATCGAGGACCTTGTCGGTGATGGTCGAGATGGTCTGGCGGGAGACGTCGGTGCCATAGACCTGGGCCAGGTGGGCCTGCACCTCACCAGTCGTCAAGCCCTTCGCGGCGAGCGAGATGACCATCTCGTCGACGCCGGTCAGGCGCTTCTGCCTCTTTCGCACGATCTTCGGCTCGAAGGAGCCGTCACGGTCGCGGGGCACCGCTATCTCCACCGGGCCGACCTCCGTCAGCACCGTCTTGGAACGGGTGCCATTGCGGGAGTTGCCACCGTTCTTCCCGGCCGGATCGTGCCGGTCATAGCCGAGGTGGTCGGTGACCTCGCCCTCCAGAGCGGACTCCAACAGCCGTTTCGTCAGCTGCTGGAGCAGACCTCCCTCGCCGGTCAGCTGCAGCCCCTCGGCCTGGGCCCGGACCACCAACTCCTCGATCAGCTGGTCATCCACAGCCTTCACCAACTGCGGCTCAGCCACGTCGACGGTCTCCGGTTCAGGCATGTTGTTACTGGTCATCGGCGCATCTTCCATGATCAGGAGTTACACCGTTCGTTTTACAGTCCCGTGACCGGGAACACCGGGTTGTGTTGGGCGTCAGCGCGGTTGTTGGAGGAAGGCCATAAGAGCGGCTGTGAGTTCGGCAGGTGCGTCTTCTTGGACGAGGTGGCCCGCACCGGCGATTGGCTCAAGTCGCGCGCCTGGGATTCGGGCGGCGAGCTCCCGTCCTTTCGCCACGGGGATCCAGGTGTCGTCCTGGCCCCAGCACACCAGCGTCGGGAAGCCGATCTCGCCGTACCGGTCTTGTACTTCGTCGGTGTATAGCTGATCGGCCTGAGCGATCTGGCGGTAGAAGGCCGCTTGGCCGAGGTCGCCGAGCCAGGGCTGGATGAGCCGGTCGAGGACGGCAGGGTGCAGGCCAGGGCTGCTGGCCGAGCTTACGTACTCGCGCACCAAAGCGTGGTGCAGTGCGGGCGGCAGTTGTTCGAAGACTCCGGAGTGCTCGCCGACGAGCCGGAAGAACGGCGAACCCCACGGGGCCAGCGCGACCGGGTCGACCAGAGCGAGCGCGCGGTAGCGAGCTCCGTGCAGCAGATGCGCCCGCAAGGAAACGGCACCGCCGAAGTCGTGGGCCACCACCAACGGTTCTTCAAGGTCCCAGTGAGCCAGGAGCTCGGTGAAGACTCTGCCCTGGGCGGCGAGGGAGACATCCTGGCCGGCGGACTTCTCCGATGCCCCGTAACCAGGCATGTCCCACACGAAGACCTGGTAGCGGCGGGCGAGTGCGCGGGCGACAGCGCGCCAGACATACGAGGAGAAGGGTGTGCCGTGGAGGAGCACGACCGGATCCTGGCCGGGTTTTCCGAGGCTGCCCCAGCGGACGTCGCCTGACGTACTGCGGAATGTCTCGGCCAGTTGCCATTCACTCACGGGCGCTGTTCCTCTCAGTTGTGTCTTTGGTCTGAGCGGGGTGATCTAGCCGGGTGGCCGGCACCGTCACACTTGGGTGGTCAGGCGGCGGCGGGCGTGAGCGGTCTGCCGCCCCAGCGGATGCCCACTCACGACCGCGGCCTGAACGCTCCGGCGGTCAGACCACCAGCGCCGCGTGCAGCGCATTGAACGCCTCACGAAGTTCCAAAGTGGCGATCGGATCGATCTCCATCTGCAAGTGACACACGTCGTCGTCGCCGTTGGGGGTCAGGCGCACGAAAAAGGCGAAACCGTCCCCGACTGGCTCCGCGTTCAACGTCAGCGCCCGCGCTCATGCCCGGACGGCCGATGCGCGGCGCGAGTTCCACCACCAGCTTTCCACGAAGATCATCCGCGAGAACCAAGCGGTGGCAGCCCACCGAGACGGTCAGACGACCGTGGCAGGAATCCCCGCCCTTTAAGGCGGGGAGCGGAAGTCAATCAGCGCAGTACGGCCGTCAGCAAGTCGGCGCCCAGCGCCGTCAGATCGGGCAGATTGAGGGTGTAACGGACGTAACGACCGTGCCGCCGGGCCGTGAGCAGGCCCGCGCGGCGCAGGACAGCGAGGTGGCGGGAAACCTCCGGGGGCGAAAGTTCCCAGGCGTGGGCCAGCTCACCGGTGGTGTGCGGGCCGCGGGCCAGGGTGCGCAGCAGCCGCAGCCGTACCGGATGTGCGAGTGCCTCCAGCCGTAGTGTGACCGTCTCCAGCGATACCGGCTCTGATGGACTCGGCTCGGCCACGGGGTACTGCACCACCGGCTGCCACCCGGGCGCGTGGACCGCCACCAGGTGCGGGCGGCCGAAGACACTGGGGATGAAGGTGACCCCGATGCCGTGGGCGGCGGTCGCCTTGTCCTGCAGCTTGTCCACGATGATGCAGTCGCCGTCCGGCGCCAGGGTGACTGCGTCGGAGACCGATGCGAGTGCCGCCTTGATGCCCTGGCGCTTCAGCAGGTCGTTCTTCAGGCGCAGGTCGGTGGCGAGCTGCACGGCGACGCCCGCCCAGGCGGCGTCGAAGAAGGCCTCCGCGCACTGTTCGAGGGTGTGGCGCACCCGAGCCCGCACAGCGACCGGGTCCGCGAGCAGCCGTTCCGCGAAGGCCTCTTGGAGTGCGCCGCGGGCCTGGGCCAGGTCCAGGGCACGCGCGCGCGCAGTCGCGTCGGTGAGCGGCGACGACGTGGCGAAGTGGACCCTGTTGCTGCCGCATGTGGTGACGAGCGCGGCGGTCACATACGTTTCGTCGTCAATCCGGTCCACGTCGTCCAACTCCTCGGCGAGGGTCGGCCGAGGTCGGGCGGGGACCAGGAAGTCGGCTTGAGAGGAACGCCAGAGGAACTCCGCCTCCCGCAACCGCTCGGCCAGCTCCGGCCGCAGCCCGGCCCAGACATCCCCGGCCCAGCTGGCGAGCTGCGGATGATGCCCGGGTTCGGCCAGCACGTGCAGCATCGCGGTCAGCTCTGCCAGCGGGGAGGCGGCGAACCGCAGTCGCTCGGACGGCAGGCCGCTGATGTCGATCCTCAACGTCATCCCCTCATCATCACTGACCGTATGGCCGGCGACGGCGTCGGTTGACGGTGTCCGTCAACCGACGTAGCCGACCCGGCGGCCATACGCACCGTTGACGCCATGGCAACCACCACCAAGATCCAGCCCCGCGCCCTCGTCCGTGCCTCCGGAGGCCCCCGCTATGCCGTCGCCCTGGCCGTGGACGCGCTCGGCACCGGCCTGCTGCGGCCCTTTCTGCTGCTCTACGGGGTGATGGTGCTGAGGCTGCCCGCGCCGGTCACCGGCATCGCCATGACGGTTGGCGTCGTCGTGGGTCTGGTGTGCATGCCAGCGGTGGGCCTATGGCTGGACCGGGGCGCACGTAGCACGGTCGTGGCAGCGTCGATGCTGGTGCGGGTGCTGGGCGTGGCGCTGCTGCTGGCCACCCCGGCGGGGCACGTCTGGCTGTTCGCGACGGCGGCGCTCTTCCTCGGCATCGGCAACCAGGCATGGCCGGCCGCCCACGCAGCTCTCGTGGCCACGGTCGCCCACGGCCGGGAACGCGACACCGCCCTCGCAGGATGCCGCGCCCTGCGCAACGCCGGCCTGGGCGCGGGCGCGCTCCTCGCCACCGCATGCCTGGCGGGCGGCACCACCGCACTGCAGGCGCTGGCAGCCGTCACCGGGCTCGCCTATCTCACTGCGGCGGCCTTGGCGTGGTCGGTTCGCCTGCACGCGCATCCCGCCGCTACCCCGGCCAAGGACAGGGACGACGGGCCCGCACCCCGGATGCGCACGCTGCTGGCCGCCAACGTCGTCTACGCCTTCTGCCTCAACGTCCCCGAAATCGCGCTCCCTCTAGTCCTGGTGACACAGCTGCACGCATCCCCGGTGTGGTCGGCAGCCATCTTCGTGGCCAACACGGTGCTGGTGGTCACCCTGCAGGTTCCGGTCACCCTCCTGATGTCCCGCTTCTCCCGGCAGACCGTGCTGGCTCTCGCCGGCGTGGTACTCACCGTGTCCTACCTCGGCTTCCTCGCGGCCACCTCACTGGGACACAGCTGGAGTGCCCCGGCCGTCGCCACGGTGTCCGTGGTCTGCACTCTCGGCGAGATCATCTATGCCGGCAGCGCCACCGCGCTCGTCACCGCCCTCGCCCCGGCCCATGTCCTGGGACGCACCCTCGCCCGCTTCGAGCTCTCCACGGGCTTCGGCCTCGCCGTCTCCCCGGCGGTCATCACCGCTCTCGCACCACACGGCTCGGCCGCCCTCTGGGGCAGCCTCGCCGCTGCAACGCTCCTCTCCGCCGGCGCCGTCGCCACCGAGAAGGATCAAGGAACGCGGCTCAGCGGTTACTGCCGCCGGGCGCGAGGAGGCTCGTGAGCTGGCAATCGCCCCGCCCCTGGCCACGGTTCGAATTGACTTCCGCTCCCCTCCCTAAAGGGAGGGGATTCCTGCCACGGTCGTCTGACCGTCTCGGTGGGTTCCTGTTTCTTCGCGCTGTGCCGGGACGAGTCCCGGTCTTACCCGCGCTCCGCAGGCTGACACCGCAAGTCCTGCGGCCTTGGCGATGTTGACCGCCGCGTTGATGTCCCTGTCGAGGACGGCCCCGCATTCCCCGCACGTCCACGTACGGACGTTGAGGGGCTTGGGGCCGTCCTTGATTCCGCAGTTCGAGCAGACCTGAGAGGTCGGCTCGAACCGTCCGATGCGGTGGAACTGTCGCCCGTACCGGGCGGCCTTGTACTCCAGCATCGTGGTGAACGCCGACCATCCGGCGTCGTGCACGGA
>NZ_JBEXEX010000095.1:0-13692 GCF_040606445.1 Streptomyces sp. NPDC005408
CACTCAACGCCTTCGACATCACCTTCGACGGCCGCCTCTCCGCAGCCCGTCAGTAACTCCAATAACCCTAGTTACACCGCTCGTTTGACAGACCCTCACTCGATCACCCATGGGCCGACCACGCTCCAGCCGACCGCTTCCTCGTCATCCGCACATGACGAGGCAGCCATCGCGGCCGGCGGCGTGGGGCAGGTGACATGACCGCACGGAAAGAAGCCACGTGCGCGGTACCGATCCGGAGTCGCCAATTCCCTAGCGCGGCCGTCGCGGGGCGGTCTGCGGCGCGGAACGGCTCTACGCGAGGGGCAGCTGTCCGAGCGGTCGGCCGACGTCGGCTCGGGCCGCCACCAGGGAGGCGAGCTCCGCCCCGGTGAACGACGGCCCCCTCCATGAGTCAAGGACCGTCACGGGCTCGAGGTGCACCTGGGTCCCGAAGGTCCGCGCGGCGTCGAACAGACGCTGCAGGATCTGCAGCGACGCGGCGTCGAGCGTGCCGATCCGGGCCCACCAGGTGCGGGTGGGCGGGTCGAAACCCGCAACGATGCGCAGCAGTTGCCGCTGTTGCTCCCACTCCCGGGGCTTTGCTCAGATCGCTGGAGCAGCCATCGAGGCGCGAGTTGCGGCAGTGATGAGAATTTCGCGGGGCACCCGCGCTGCGGCGGCAAGGGCGCGACCCACCGGGTAGGCGTGGGCGCCTGCTGGGAGATTTCCGCGGCGCCCGCTGAGTACCACGTCGATGGAGCCCGTGCTGCTGTGCGATTCCGTGGTTCTGTCCAATCGCCGCAGTGTTTGGCGGGCGACTGCCTCCGCGCTGTCGTACAGGGTGGTTCCGGTGGGCAGGCTCTGCAGAATCTCTGGCGCCACGAGGGGGTAGTGCGTGCATCCCAGCACCACGGAGTCGCAATTCTGGGGGGTCCGCTTTGCCGCGTCGGCGATCGCTTCCGCTGCTGCGGCCATGTCTCCGTGGTCGATCGCCTCGGCCAGACCAGGGCATGCGACACGCGCGACAGGCCGACCGTTCGCGAAGTCCGCGATCAGGCGATCCTGGTAGTCACTCGCCGTGGTCCGGACGGTTGCCCACACGGCGATGCCTTGGGCGGCCGCTGCGGCCGACTTCACGGCGGGCACGGTTCCGATCACAGGCACACGGGGTTCAAAACTCTCGCGCAGAGCGTCGATCGCGGTGACGGTGGCGGTGTTGCAGGGGACCACGATGGCCTCCGCGCCCCGCTGGACGGCCAATTGGGCGGCACTGAACAGACGGTCCGTGACGAAGGAGGCCGTTCTCGATCCCCAGGGGGCGCCGTCGGGGTCCAGAAACAGAAGCAGATCGAGTTCCGGGGCGAGGTGCCGAAGCCATCCTGTGGTGGAAAGGAGGCCAAGCCCTGAGTCGATCAATGCCACCATCATGGGAGTCAAGTTACCAGCCGACCACTGGCGCAGATGGCGGTCCGTCGCGGGCGGCGGCGGGGGCGGCCCTCCCAGCGGTGAGTGGTCCGCGCTCGGCGGATCAGGCTACGCACGGTGATGATGGTGTCGGCGAGGTCGAAGAAGGCGTCGATGCCGGTGGCCCGGCGCTCCCAGCAGCGGGCGAGGCTGGCTACCGCTGATCCGGCGGACCCAGCCCACCCGTCAGTCGTGGCCGCTGTCTGAACGTCGCCCGCCAATCACGCCTGCGTTCACGGCCGTTGACAGTCCAATGGCGTGAAATATAGCCTGTGACATGTGAAATTTTACTCCGCATGAAGGGGCAGCCATGCCGAGCAATCTGCTGGATGAGCGCGTCACCGAGGTGGTTCAGGCAGCCGGGCTGGTGAGGCCAGCGAACCGATTCTTTGCTGCGGCGGCGACCGTGGAGACGGTCGCGCTCCCGAACGCGCTCGCCGTGGCGCGGCAGTGGGAGGCCATGACCAGGGCCTTCATGTTCACGACGATCTCGGGACTGGGTGCGACGGCGCGGCACTTCGCGTCGCAGGAGGCCCCGGGGCGGGAGGCGCTGGCGGCCTTCCAGACGGCCTTCCGGGTGATCGGCGACGACCTGGACAATCTGGCCGACGACTTCAGCGCGGTGGCGCCCCGCGGGGCGGCCGGAATCCACTACCTGTGGTGGGCGGACTCGATCGTCGCCCCGCTGGCGGAGGCGGTCGCTGACGAGAGCGAGCAGGAACTCCCCTCGGGCGTCGTCAAGTTGCTGATGGCGATGGAGTCCCTGGCCGAGCACCGCTTGGGTGCCGCGGTGCAGCTGAGGGTCGTGGAGGCCATGGCCCTGGACATCGCCGTCGCCTTCCGCCGCCTGTACGGCAAGGTGCGCGTCGACGGGCAGAAGCTCTTCGCGACGTCCGATGACCTGGCGTGGATCGACTCCCACATCAAGGCCGAGACGAGTCACGCCAAGTCGGTCAGCGACGAGGAGACCGGCATGACCGCCCTGGTCGAGACCGAGGAGGACGCCGAAGAACTGCTGCTGCTCGCCACGGAGTACGCGGCCCACTGGGCCGCCGCGCTCGACGACTTCGCCGATCAGATCAGCGCGGCCTGATCTGCGGAAGGACGCACACAGCCAGTGAACGACCTCATTGACGCGGTCAACCTACTGCGCGGAGCGGTTCAACAAGACGCATCAAAAGACAGGGACGTGCGCCGCGACGAGGCATTTCTCCGGCGCCTGTCACGCGAGTTGACCTCATCGCCCGCTCTCCGCGACGTACCCGTCGTCCAGGCATTCGCCGAAGACGCCAGCACCTTCGCCGACGACCCCCGGCTGCTCCGCACCAAGGCCCACATCAACACCCGTGCGGACAACCACATCTTCTCGCTCTTCGACGCCTCGTACTTCCCCACTCTCTCCCTGGACTTCCTGTCCTACCGGACGCTCCCCAGCGATCCGCACCTGGACGCCGGATACCCGAGCCCTACCATGCCGGTGACCATCGAGCGGATGTCGCAGGGTTTTGAGGCGCGTCCCGTCGTGGCGCTCTTCCCCGAGAACCACATCGACGGAGGACAGGAGAGCGGCGACCTCATCTTCTACTTCGTCGACAAGTTCGTCGAACGGCATCTGCGCCTCACCCGGCTCCTGGTGCGCAACGTCATGGCGGAGGGGTCGTTCCCGCTGGTCGAAGCCGCGAGCCTGGAGGACGTAGAGCAGGCGTCGTCCTGGTGGGTGCGGCTGCACGAATTCCACCACCGGCAGGGCGACATGCCGATTCCCGAATTCCTCCCGGTGAAGAAGTCCAAAGCGCTGGCCGGACTCGAAGAGCTGCGGGTCGACGTCTCCGCGATGCTCGCCTGCCTCCACGACTCCGCGCTGCCCGGCCGCGGCGCACGGCTCACTTACGAGTACGTGCTCTCCGAACGGCTGCTCCGCTACGCGGTCGAGGGGATACCGAGGCCCAACTACGACGCGGTCGCCTCGCAGTTGCTCTTCAACTACCTCATCACCGCGGACGGAATCCGCCTCCATAACGGCCTGGTCCATCTCCGCCCGGCACTGCCGGCCGCGCTGGCCGAATTCCTGGAGGAGATCCAGCGAATCGAACGGCACATCCACACCGAACCGGCGGAACGGGTCAGGGAGCGCCTGCTGGGCTTCGCCCATCGATACACCGACTACGACGAGAAGGCGAAGGACTACCAGCACATCGCCTACTTCGCCGAGACCAAGCGGAAGCTGGGAGTGTGAGCAGCATCGGCACCAGTGTCAGTACCGGTATCAGCATTCCGATCTTTCAGGTCGACGCCTTCACCGACCGGGCCATGTGGGGCAACCCCGCGGCCGTCTGCCCGCTCGAAGCGTGGCTCCCCGAGCCCGTCATGCAGAGCATCGCCCTGGAGAACAACCTCCCCGAAACCGCCTTCATCGTCAGGAACGGGGACGCCTACGACCTGCGCTGGTTCACCCCCGCCACCGAGGTCGACCTGTGCGGACACGCCACATTGGGCGCGGCATACGTCGTACTGACGCATCTGGAGCCGGACCGGGACGAGGTGACGTTCCACTCGGCCAGCGGACCGCTCGTCGTCGCCCGGCACGGCGACCTGTTCGGGCTTACGTTCCCCGCCCTCGAATTCGCCCCGGTGGAACCGCCGTTGGACCTGCTGCGCGGGCTGGGGCCCGTCGCGCCCTCAGCCGTCTACCGCTCCATGGACTACGTCGCGGTCTACGAGAGCGAGGCACAGCTCCGCTCGGTGGTGCCGGACCTCGTCGCGCTCGCCGCGCTGGGCCTGCGCGGCGTGGTCATCACCGCGCCCGGCGACCGGGCGGACTTCTGCTCGCGCTTCTTCGGTCCGAAGCTGTCCATCCCCGAGGACCCGATCACCGGGTCGGCGCACTGCGCGCTCGTCCCGTACTGGGCGCAGCGCCTCGGCAAGTCGCGGCTGCGCGCCGAGCAGTACTCGCCGCGCCTTGGCCGCACCCTCACGATCGGACTCGACTGCGGCCTCGACGGCGACCGGGTCGCCCTGTCGGGCGCTGCCAGACCGTACATGACCGGGACGATCCACCTGTCCAACGACGACCTCGACCAGAACCGAGAGGGATGACGTGCGCACCGATCGAATCTTCCACGCGGTGGACTCCCACACCGAAGGCATGCCCACCCGCGTGATCACCGGCGGGGTCGGGGTCATCCCCGGAGCGACGATGGCTGAACGCCGTATCCATTTCCGCGAGAACCTCGACCACATCAGGACCCTGCTGGTGACCGAGCCCCGGGGGCACGCGTCGATGAGCGGAGCCATCCTCCAGCCGCCGACCCGGCCCGACGCCGACTGGGGCGTGCTGTTCATCGAGGTGTCCGGCTACCTTCCGATGTGCGGGCACGGCACGATCGGCGTGGCGACCGTGCTGGTGGAGACGGGCATGGTCACTGTGACCGAGCCGGTCACCACGGTACGGCTCGAAACGCCGGCCGGTCTGGTCGTCGTCGACGTGGCGGTCTCGGACGGGGTCGCACGCCATGTCACCTTCCGGAACGTGCCGGCGTTCTGCGAGAGGCTGGACGCCGAGCTGGAGGTCCCGCGGTTCGGCTCCGTCCGCTACGACCTGGCCTACGGCGGCAACTTCTACGCGATCGTGCAACTCGACGACTACGGGCTGCCGTTCGACAAGAAGGCCAAGAACGAGATCACGGCCGCTGGCCTCGCCACGATGCAGGCGATCAACGCCACCGACGAGCCGGTGCACCCCGAGGACTCCCGGATCCGGGGCGTGAAGCACGTGTACTTCGCCGCGCCGGGGTCCAACGCCAGGCACTCGCGCCACGCCATGTCCATCCATCCGGGCTGGTTCGACCGCTCACCGTGCGGCACCGGCACCAGCGCGCGGATGGCGCAGCTGCAAGCGCGCGGCGAGCTGGAGATCGGCGCGGACTTCGTCAACGAGTCCTTCATCGGGTCGAAGTTCACCGGGCGACTCATCGAGGAGACGACCGTCGCGGGCCGCAGCGCCGTCGTGCCGACAGTCACCGGACGGGCCTGGATCACGGGCACCGCGCAGTACTTCCTCTCGCCCGACGACCCCTTCCCGGCCGGTTTCGAGCTCTGACCGCCTCGTTTCCCCAGCCGCCCTCAGCAAGACCCTTGCAAGGAAGGACGCGCCTCACCCATGGCCTCAGTGATACTCGGCCGCATCCCGTTCGACGACGAGCGCCTGGCCAAGGACATCGCCCGGCTCTCGACCATGGCGATCCCGCAGGAGCCGTACCAGGTCTTCACCACGGGCACCTGGCTGAACCTCAACCTGTGGAACGCCTCGGGCGACCACACCGACGGCTTCTGGTACGGACACGAGCAGCGCCCCGGGCAACGCACCGCGCTCCTCGACGAAGTCCCGTATCTGAGCGAGGTGTTGGCCACGCACTTCAGCCCGGAGCGCATGACGATGGTGCGCGGGCGCAACGTCGTCGAGTTCTCCATCATCCCGCACCGGGACTTCATCGAGGCCGGTGACGTACGGGAGTTCTTCCGGGTGATCCTCTTCCTGGAGGACAACGAGCACGCGGTCAACTCCGACGAGGACATGGTCTTCCACATGCGCAAGGGCGAGGTGTGGTTCCTGGACGCCGCCCAGATCCACGCGGGCATGAACATGTCCTCGCGCAGCCGCTGGTCGCTCTGCATCGACTTCGCGGCGGGCCCCGGATTCCAGCCGGCCGACATCTTCGCCGCGCCCCAGCTGTACGACCCCGGTCTGCGGCCCGCGCTGGTGGAGCGGGCGCCGTCCTCGCCCCTGCTGCCGGAGCGGCTGCGCGCGCTGAGCACGGTCGTCTCCCGGCACAACATCAAGGACATCGCCTTCATGCTGGGCCGGATCCACTTCACCGAGGAGGTGCCGATCGGGGCCTCCTGGGACTGGCTCATCGACATCACCCGGGAGTCCGGCGACCCGGAGCTGCTCGAAATCGCCGAGCGCGCCAAGAAGTTCTTCGTCCTCTCCCGTGAAGTCGGCGAGGACTTCACCTTCCTGCCGGGGTGAGCATGACCGACAAGGGCGACGGGTTCTCGCGTCCGGAGCTGCTCGATCACATCACCGGGGTCTGGGAGGAGGTCCTGGGCCTGGACCGGGTCGAGCCGGACCGGGACTTCTTCGAGCTCGGTGGCCATTCGCTGGGAGCGGTGCGCGCCGCGGCCAGGATCGGGGAAGAGCTGGGCTGCGACCTGTCGCTGCGGGCGATCTTCGAGCACCGCACGGCCGAGGCCCTCGCCGCCGAGGTCATGAAGGTCGGTGCGGCGGGATGACGGACGTGCGCAGTGTGTTCCGTCCAGTGGTCGCCGCCGCGGACTTCGAGCGCGCGGTCGACGCCTTCCGGTCGGCCCGGTCGCGGGGCGACCGCGAGACCGCCGTACCCGTGTGGATCGGTGAACGCGTCGACCTCAAGGCCGCGCTCGACCTCGCGGCCGGGCTCTACAGCGGCCTGCGACAACCACCGCGGTGCGCGACGGGGGTCGTGGTGGGCGACGTGCCGGAGGTGGTCCGAGCGTTCGCGCGTCCGCTGGCCGGGCAGTGGACGGACGAGGTGCCGCAGGAGGGCGACGACTCGCTGATCCTGCTGGGCCGCTACGCGGACCTCCGGATGGACGTCATCGGCCCGGCCCTGGTGGACGCCCACCACCGGGGCAGGGACGTCTTCCTGCTGACCGGCCGCGATCTCAACTCCCTCACCTGGCTGATCGCCAAGCAGTACGCAGAGGTGGCCGAGGAGGGCGGGACGGGGCTGTTCACCGATCTCGACACCGATCCTGTGACCACGTCGGCGACGTACTACGACTCCGGGTCGCTGGGCGGCGCCGAACTCGCCCGCATCGCGGCGGAGCGTGTCTGGAAGCGCGTGATGGCCAGCGGTCACGGCACCGAGGACAGCATCAACCTCGGCGCCCACACCGTGTGCGGGCTCAGCCCGGTCGCCGCCCCCGGGCAGCCGGGGCCGACCTGCTCGTACGGCCGGGGCTGCTACAAGCCCGAGGACAAGCTGGTCCCCGCTCACCGGATCCGCGCGGCCGAGCTCGTGCTCAGCGGCTGCGACAGCGGCGCCTTGGCGGATCTCGCCACCTACGGTCCCCGCTACCAACTGCTCCTGAACGGCATCGACGGCCCCGCCCAGACGGTGGTCGCCGGGCTGTCCATGCACCAGTCGGCCCGTGTGGAGAACCTCGTCTGGCTGGAGTCGGCGGACGGCTCGGGAAGCACGGCCCGGCTGCTCAACGCGAGCCTGCAGAACATGCACCCCTACCCCTCGTTCATCCAGGTGGGGGTGGCGAGTTCGGCGTATCGCGGCACCAGGCGGCCGGCACCGGTCCAGGACGTGCCGGCGGGGCTCATACGCGATATCAGTGCGCGGGCCCGCGGCTTCCTCATGACCGGCATGCTGCCCGCCGCCCACCCCCTGCGGAAGCGGTTCGAGGAGCTGGCGGAGCGGATCGAGACGACGGCCGTCCGGCCGGTCATGGGGCCGGCCGCGGAGAGGTCGGCGTTCCTGGCCTCGCTGGCGGAGGAGGCCCGCTCGCTGGACAGGGCCACGGCCGTACGGATGGCGGAACGCCCCGACGACGGGCTCGCCGAGTTCCCCCGCTTCTTCGGCGACCGGAGCACGGTCTCGCCGTCGGAAGCGACGGTCACGCCGTGCGTGCTGTGCGGGCGGCCCGCCTGGCAGTACCCGCGCCGGGGGTTCACCGCTCGGGTCCCCCTCACGACCGCGCACGTGTGCCTGAGCTGCGGTCCCGTCGGCTACACGATGGAGGGCGGGGCCCGGCTCGGTGCGCAGGCCACCGCGACGGTGGACGCCGGATCGGCGCTGCGCATCGAGGCCTCGGTCGATACGGAGCGGCCGGGGCCGGTGCAGGTGGGCGTGCTCGTCCCGTGGAGCCTCGCCGCCACGGTGTCCCCGCCTGTTCAGGAGGTCGACACCGGCCGGGGAGGGCGCCGGGGCGTCGTCTTCGAGGTGTCGCTGCCCGCGGCGGCCGCGCCCCAGGAACACCACTTCACCGTCTTCGGCGTCCAGGACCTCGCGCTCTCCCTGCTGCGATGTCCGTTCGCCGTCCTGCCGGCCAAGGAGGCCTAGGTGGACAGCACCCTCCATGCGGCGTTGGCCCGCCGGACGCGGGAGCACCCCGATCATCCGGCGCTGGTCGAGCGGGGCGTGGCCATCAGCTACCGCACGCTCGACCGGGCGGCCGACCACTTCGCCTCGGCCCTGCGCGACCTCGGCATCGGGCCGGGGAGCCTGGTCCCCGTCGTGCTCCCCCGGTCGGCACGCCTGGTGGCCGCCCAGCTCGCGCTGTGGAAATGCGGGGCCGCGTACTCCGTACTCGATCCGGGCTGGCCCGCCCAGCGTCTGGAGTCGCTCAGCGCGCGTCTGGGGGCGCCACTGGCCGTCGCGGATTCGGCGGCGTACGGATTCCCGGTCTGGACCCCGCCCCGGGAGCCGCTGGGGGAGTCCGCAGCGCGTGCGCCCGCGGCCGCGGGACACAACCACGCGGCCCAGGGCGCCGACGGCGCCTCGCCCGCGATGGTCATCTTCACCTCGGGAACCACCGGTGTGCCCAAGGCCGTGGTCCTGCCGCACCGCGCGGCGCTGCGGCTCTTCCGCGGCGAGGGGCCGGTCTCCTTCGGCCCCGACCACGTCATGCCGCAGGTGTCGAACGCGGCCTGGGACATGTACGCCCTGGAGGTATGGGGCACCCTGACCGCGGGCGGCACCTGTCTCCTCCAGGACGACCCGCTGTTCCTCCCCGAGTCCCTGCGCGCGGCGGTCGCCGAGCGCGGCGCGAACGCGGCGCACCTGCCGACCGCCCTGTTCAACCTGTTCGTTGATGTGGATCCGGGCTCCTTCACCGGGCTGCGGACGGTCTACGTCAGCGGCGAGGCGATGTCCGGGGCCCACGCGGCCAGGTTCCTTCGCGCCCATCCGGCGACCCCGCTGGTGAACTGCTACGGCCCCGTCGAGTGCTGCATGTTCGTCTCCGCCCACCGGGTCCGCCCGCAGGACTGCGACGAGCCCGACGGCGTACCCCTCGGCACGGCCGCGCCCGGGACGCGGCTCTTCGTCATGGCCGGCGACGAGGTGTGCCTCCCTGGGCGAGAGGGCGAGATCTGCGTGGCCGGCGAGGCGCTGGCCACGGGCTACCTGGGGCAGGAGGAGCTGACGGCGGAGCGGTTCCGCACCCTCGCGATCGACGGCGTGCCCACCCGGCTGTACGGCACCGGGGACCGGGGGCGCGTGGACGGCGAAGGACACCTGCGCTACCTCGGACGCAAGGACCGCCAGGTGAAGGTCAGGGGGTTCCGCGTCGAGCCCGCCGAGGTGGAGCACGCGGGGCGCACGGTGTCGGGGGTCCTCAACTGCGCGGCGGTGCCGATCCACGAGGCGGACGGCGGCTGCCAGTCGATGGTCCTGGCGTACACGATGCGGCCGGGCGAAGCGGCGCCGTCCGGGGACCCGCCCAGTGACCCGCTCGACGTGCGCTCGGCGCTGGCCGAGGTGCTCCCCGAGTACCTGGTGCCCGCCCGCGCGGTGGCCGTCGACGCCCTGCCGCTGACGCCGAACGGGAAGTTGGACCGTGCCGCACTTCAGGACTGGGGCAGCACGCACCGCATCCAGCACACGCAACACAGGAGGAACAACCGTGGCTGAGACCCGCCCCCGCCTGCTGCTTGTGGGGCTCGACCGGTACACCCTGGACGCGTGCGTCCGCCTGGGCGTGGACGCCGTCGTCGTCTGCGGCGCGGCCGGTTGGGACGACGGGCTGATGAACGTGCCGCCCGAGCTGACCGTGCTCAGGGTCGACGACCAGAGCAGTGTCGAGGCCGTGCTGATGGCGCTGCGCCGGGCCGGTCTCGGCGCCGGCGACTTCGACGCCGTCCACACCTCCGACGAGTACTCCATGGTGACGGCGGGCATGCTGGCGCGGCACCTCGGTCTGCCTGGGATCGCCCCGGAGACGGCGGTGCGGTTCCGGGACAAGTCCCTGCAGAAGGCTGCCGTGCGCGCGGCCGGGCTGACCGCCGCGCGGTGCGTGGTGATCGACGACGTCTTCGCGGTCTCCGGCCTGCGCGAACTCCCCTTCGCGCCTGCCGTGCTCAAGCCGGTGGCAGGCGCCGCGACGGCCCTCACCTCGTCGGTCGGGAGCATCGAGGAGCTACGGGCGCGGAGCGACGAGCACCGCGGGAACAGGACGACCCAGCGCACCTTCGTACTGGAGGAGCACTTCGCGGGCGACGAGTGGTTCGTCGACGGCGTCGTCTTCGACGGCGAGCTGCTGTTCCTCGCCGTGGGCGCCTACGGAGACCCCTGCCTTACCGCCATCGAGAGCGGAAGACCGCTGTGGCTGCGACACTTCGACCCGGGCGACGAGGGCTGGGTGTACGAGAAGGCGCGGGGTCTGGTGGGGCCCGCGCTCGACGCGCTCGGTCTGCGCGACGGGGCGTTCCACATGGAGCTCTTCCACGACGGGCCGTCCGGGACCCTGACGTTCGGCGAGTGCGCGGCCCGGCGCGGCGGCGCGCTGGTCCACGAGCAGATCCAGGCGAAGTTCGGGGTGAACGTCGCCGAATGCGCTGTCCAGATCGCGCTCGGGCGCCGCCCCGAGATCAACGCCAAGGTCAGCCCGGACGTCTTCGGCGGCTGCTATCTGCCCGTGCGTCCGGGCGTGCTGCTCGACTGCCCGGCGGCGGCCGAGCTGCTGGAGCTGCCTCAGGTGCTGTTCGCCCGGATCGAGCACCCGGTCGGCACGCACTTCCCCGCAGGCGCGGCCCACACCAGTCAGCGGGTCGGTCAGGTCATGGTCAGGGCGGCGTCGGTCGAGCAGCTGACCGGGCGTTTCGACGAGGTCAGGCAGTGGTTCGACGAGCGCCTGTGGGTGCTGCCCGACGGCCTGACCACCAGGGGGAAACGGGACTTCCAGCGGGCCTGGCGGCCCGACACCGACTTCGGGGACACCCTGTGGCGCTGACGGCGGCGCTGCTGCCGGTCGGCAGGAGTCGGCGTGTGATCGCGGCGACGTTCTTCGTGCACAACTTCGGCACCGGGCTGTCCCTCGCCGCAGGCGCGCTCTTCTTCACGCGGATCGTCGGCCTGCCCGCGTCCCAGGTGGCCGCCGGTCTGTTCGCCGGGGCCGTCGCGGGCCTCGGCGCGGGTGTGTACGTCGGCCGCTCGGCGGACCGCTGGGGGGCCAAACGCGTCCAGATCGCGGTCGCGGCCTGCGGGACGGTGGTGAACACCGGGCTGATCCTCGTTCACACCTTCTGGGCCTACATGGTGGTCTCGCTGCTGTCCGGGGCCGTGATCGCGGCGAGCTGGTCCACGCTGGCCCCGCTCGTCCGGGCCTTCGGTGGGTCCACGCCCGCCGCCTTCCGCGGCTATCTGCGGTCGGTGGGCAATCTGGCGATCGGTCTGGGCGCGGTGGCGGCGGGCTTCGCCATCCAACTGGACACCAGAGAGGCCTTCCTGACCGTCATGGTCGGCCGGTCGCTGACGTACCTGGTCTCCGGTCTGGTCCTCTTCTGGCTGCCGCCCTACACGCCCGACGACGGCGGCGGCGGCTCGAGCCGCGGCTGGGCCGCCCTGCGCGACCGCACCTATCTGACCGCGACGGCGCTCAACGCGGTGATGTCCCTGCACTTCACGGTGCCCACGTTCCTGCTCCCGCTGTGGATCGTGGAACACACATCGGCCCCCGGGTGGACGATCTCCGGGATGCTCGTGCTCAACACGCTCCTGGTGGTCCTCCTCCAGGTCCCCCTCAGCCGGGGTATCGGCGACGTGCGGTCCGCGGGGCGCGCGATGCGCTGGGCGGGCGCGGCGCTCGCGGCGGGCCTGGTGCTGATGGCGCTGGCCGAGGAGCCGCCCGGCCAGGCGGCCGCCCTCCTCCTGGCGGCGGGGACGGCCGCGTACACCCTCGGCGAGATCTGGCACACGGCGGCCTCGGCGGAGTACTCCTTCGGCCTCGCTCCGGCCGACGCGCAGGGCCAGTACGCCGGGGTGTTCGGCCTGGGCAACGGCCTGGCCGAGGGGGCGTCGCCCGCGGTCATGAGCGCGCTGCCGCTGGCGCTCGGCCTCCCCGGCTGGCTGTTGCTCGCCGCGCTGATGCTGGTCACGGGCCTGCTCTGCCAGCCCGTGATGACGCACGTCGTGCGTCCGTCCGCGAGCTCCGAAGTCCCGGCGCGCGGACCGGAAACCTGCGGGGCCGTCGGCGGCCGTCGTACGCGCAGGACCCCTCCCACATGACCGCCCCCGCTCGCACGACCGCCGGACCCGCCCCCGACCGCCCGGCCGGAGCAGCCGCCACCCTCACGGCGGCTGCCCCGGCCGGGCACCCCCGCACCCGCCGAGAGCACGACCTGTTCTGCGACCGGGACGTGCCCGCCGACGCGTACTGTGGCGTTCGCTCCCGGCACGCCCTGGCGTGGGCAGCACCGGGCCGCGGGCGCTATGGATCTGCTGGTGTGCGCGACGGCAGTCACCACGGTCACACCGTGCTCCACGGGGACGATGACTTCGCTGCCGTGGCCGCGGTCGTCAAGGATCTGCTGGGTACAGATCCGTGGCGTTGGTGTGACCGGCGGCGAATTCGGCTTGCAAGTCGGGCTTGAACTGGTCCAGGGGCACGTTCCGGCGGTCGCGGGCGGAGGCGAGGAAGACATCGAGATCGGTGTCGCTGTAGCGGCGGACGGTCTTGCGGTCGATGCCGAGGCGGCGGGCGATCTCGCTGATCGGGTAGCCGATCACGACCATATGGTTGATTTCCTCGTGGCGTCGTCGGACGCGGTCCACGATCAGCGTGGCCGGCAGGAGATCCAAGGTGGGTTGCACGGCCTGGCTGTGTCGCTGGCGTTCGGCGTATTTGCTCAGGCAGGCGCGGTGCTGGTGGCAGACCTGTTCAACGGCAAGGGGGAGATTGCGCAGCAGGTGCCAGCGGTCGGCCACCTCGATGGCGTTGGGGACAGCTTCCTTGACAGCGCGAGTGTAGGCGCTGGCCCGGTCCCGGCACACAACCTGGGCGCCGGTGTGCTCGCGCAGCCACACGGCCAGCGTCTCGGAGGTACGGCCTGGCAGGACGTCGACGACCCGGTGCGTCTCGACGTCGACACCCGGTCCCCGCAGCCACGGACGGAACGCCCCCGTATGGAGTGCGTGATCGAGTCCGTGGTGACCAAGCGTTTGGGCGCTCTGCCCGTCGCTGCCGAGTTTCTGCGCC
>NZ_JBEXEX010000096.1:0-12902 GCF_040606445.1 Streptomyces sp. NPDC005408
TTTCGTCCTCCACGCACACTTGGTTTTCGTGACGAAGTACCGGCATAAGGTCTTCACCGACCAGCACCTGACACGACTCGAAGAGATCATGCGCAACGTGTGTCAAGACTTCGAGGTCGAACTAGTCGAGTTCAACGGCGAGAACAAACACGTCCATCTCCTGGTGAACTTTCCGCCAAAGGTCGCCCTGTCCAAGCTGGTCAACAGCTTGAAGGGCGTCAGCTCCCGCCGACTGCGCCAGGAGTACCCCGACCTGGTCCGGCACTACTGGCGGGCGCAGCGGCTATGGTCCGGTTCCTACTTCGCCGGATCGGTCGGCGGGGCGCCGTTGTCGATCGTCCGCCAGTACATCGAGCAGCAGAATCGTCCACTGTGACCTGCGGGTCAGAGCAGCCCTGAGAATCGCTTCACCACCGCCCTAAAGGGCGGTGCACTGCGATTAGTCCCGGTACCGCCAACCAACCGGTGGTTAGCCGAAGATCAGGTCGACGTCCCTCTCGATGCAGAACTGCAGGACGACCACCAACTGGCGGACGTCCTGGATGCGGCGTTGCCAGACCGGATCGAGTCGGTCATCCTGCGGCTGCCCAGCGATCTCGCTGAGACGGGGCAAGATCGCAGCGCAGTGTGCTGGCGTGAGGTCGGGGCCGTCGTCGTCAGGGTGGTCGAGAAGCGGTGTCAGCGTGGTGGAGACTTCGCTCCAGGGACGCTCTCCGCCGAAGCCGCGCATCTCGTCAAGGGTGAACCCCTCGATCTGTGCCAGCCACTCCCGGAACATTCCGAAGCCGGTGTAGGACCAGGAGACGTCCGGGCTGTCGGTGTTGTCGTCTCCCGGGAACAGAACAAGTCCCACCGTGTACCCCTCTTTGGCCGAGCACACAGGATCGGCCGTGGGAGGGAGAGGCCGCAACTGGAATGATCACCTTGTGGCTGGTGTGATCACGGCGTCCGAGCCGTCCTGGACAGCCCCGTTCACCGGGCTGAGCCCCCGCTGTTTCGGCAAGTTGGTGACCGCAGTCCGCCGTGAGACCAGGGTCGAGGCCCAGCGGGGGCGCCCCTGGGGACTGCCGCTGGAGGATTGCATCCTGCTGGTCGCGGCCTACTGGCGCACGAACTTGACGCTGCGCCAGCTCGCCCCGCTCTTCGGCATCTCCAAGTCCGCGGCCGACCGAGTTATCGGCCATCTCGGCCCGAAGCTGGCGCTGCAGCCCAGGCGCCGCTTCGCGAAGGACACCGTGCTCATCGTGGACGGCACCCTGGTCCCCACCGGTGATCACACAGTGGCCGAGCAGTCCAAGAACTACCGGTACTCGACCAGCCACCAGGTCGTCATCGACGCCGACACCCGCCTCGTCGTCGTGGTCGGCCGACCGCTGCCGGGTAACCGCAACGACTGCAAGGCGTGGGAGGAATCCGGCGCGAAGGCTGCCGTCGGCAAGACGATGACCATCGCCGACGGCGGCTACCCGGGCACCGGACTGGTGATGCCCCACCGGCGCCGCAAGGGCGAGGATCTGCCCACCTGGAAGGAAGCCCACAACAAGTCCCACAGGTAGGTACGCGCCCGTGTCGAGCACGCCTTCGCCCGGATGAAGACCTGGAAGATCCTCCGCGACGGCCGTCTGAAGGGCGACGGCGTTCACCACGCCATGCTCGGCATCGCCCGACTGCACAACCTCACCCTCGCCGGATAGACGAGCGGTCCCGCACAGCGACCGATCATCTCTCGATCGACCCGAGGATCATTGCGGGACAAGCCTTAGGCTTTGCGGGCGAGCAGTTGAATCTCCTGGAACTGCCGTCGGTCGGTGGGCTGAGGCTCGCGAACCAGCCGGGCTACCTCGGCCAACCCGGACTTGCGCAGCATCGCGGCCAGGTGATCAGGCCACCACCGATAGGCCGGCGCGACTGTGTGATCGAAGACCTGCGTCGGGTGAGACGGATCATCGCTTGCCGAAAAGCCGACCAGAAGGTGGCCGCCAGGTGCCAGCACGCGGTGGAACTCCGCCAAGATGACGGGGAGTTCTTGCGGTGGAGTATGGATCATGGACCAACGTGAGAGTGCGCCGCCCAGCACGCCGTCAGCGATGTTCAACGCGGCCATCGAGCCCACGTCGAACCGCAGGCCCGGATAGGCCTGTCGAGCCAACTTGATCATCGCAGGAGAGGCATCGACGCCAAACGTCGCCAGCCCCAACCCGTCCAGATACGCGGTGATATGGCCAGGCCCGCACCCCAGGTCCGCGACCTGACCGTCCCCACTCGCACTTACGACCTCGGCGAAGGCACCCAAGATCGCGCGGTCCAGGGGACTGTCACGCAGCGTGTCGCGGAACAGCTGCGCATAGCTCGGGGCAGCAGCGTCGTAAGCCTCGCGGGTGGCACTGAGGGCATCGTGTTCGACCATGCTCGCGACAGTAGTTCCTGGCGCTGAGGCGAGCCGAGAGAATCACGATCTTCCCTCCCGCCCGTTCGCCCGGGCTATCGCTCGTTCAGAGAAGCGTGTGTTCGCTGCCCCGTCCTGATCGTGAGCCCCAAGGAGCGTCCACGCCTGCTCGAAATCCGGCAGAACCTCATGGACCGCATCGCCGAAGCCGAACGCGAGGGCTGGCTCGGCGAAGCCGAGGGCCTCTCAGTGAGCCTTGCTGCCGCAGAGGAGAGGATCACCCAACTCGATGCCCGGGAGCAGCGCCAGTAATCGCCGATCTTTCTCGGTGTCCCCGCCCTCTTCGAGGCCGCCGATCGCACCACATTTCCAGTCCCGTTGCAGAGACTCGGCGACTCCGCATCGAAGGACGCTGAGTAACGGTGAGACCAATGCGGGGCCTGCGACTGCAGGCCCTGCACCATGACATGCGACGAGCCATCACCTTCCGGCTCAGACGACTCGTCCTGGTCACCGCGGCGCGACCAGGCTCGACGAACTTCGACTACCAAGGTGACTACGGAGATCAGAGCGAAACGCCCAAACGCTCAGTTACTGACGCCGCTGGCCAAGGACACAGAACTCGTTACCTTCGGGGTCGGCCAATACAACCCACGATTGATCACCCTGGCCAATATCAACACGCTGTGCGCCATGAGCCACCAGACGAGCCACCTCGGCGTCCTGGTCATCAGGCCTGAAGTCGAGATGCAGTCGGCTCTTAACCTTCTTGCTCTCATCAAGCCGGACGAAGTCCAACCCTGGCAGGCGATCCGGCTCCGGGCGGATCTCGAACTCCTCATCAGAGGAGTGGACCACAACCCAACCAAGAGCCGTAGCCCACCACTGCCCCAAAGCCACCGGATCTATCGAGTGAACAACTACCTGTTCCCATTCCAAGGTCATCCGCCGAGCTTAGACCTGCCAGGGCTTCAGAAGCAGGCATTCCAGTTCGGAGAAGATGTCGATGATCTGCTCGTGCCAGATGACGACCCCGTAGGTATCGGACAGCACCGGTTCGAGGTCCCGCGCGGCAGCTTGTCGAGACCTTCCGCGAGCTCGAACAGCAGCCCAAAACGGTCCGCCTCGGCGGCCAGTTGCTTCAGCTCCGGCAGTTCGGCGAGGGGGGCGCGGATGTCGCAGGCGCGGCATGCCGGTGACCGCAACCCTTTCCAGCCCGAACCTGTCGATGATCTTGTCGTAGACATCGAGACGGCGGGCGGACTCCACATCGATGTCGATGTCCGGCAGTGAGGCCCGGCGCACTGACAGGAACCGCTCTTTACCGACCGCCGATCTGACCGGGTGGGCTCTGAACTGCGTGGATTCGTTGCGTAGGTGTCGGTCACGCCGCAGACCGTTCTACGAGGGGCGTTTCGTGACATCCGTGCGGAACACAGGGCAGCACTGACCACCTCGCTGCCCGGGTGAAGGCCGAAGTGAGTTGCTACTGAACCCTGAACGTCTTCGCGCTTATGGCTTGGGTTACATCCTGACCTTTGACCGCACCAGGATCCATTGCCGTGCCGCGACCCCGGGCGCCACTGGCGGCAGTGCGTCCGGCCGCTCAGCGGCAAGCACCTGCCGGGCCCGCAGAGGGCTCCGCACCGAGTGGTCCGCAAGCCCGCGGGCTGGACTGGGCCCGCGGTATTGAACTCGGCGCTGTCGTGCTGGCGTCCTCCTCTCGTCCCTCATTGCGGCAGTCGGCATCTGGTACTCCAACAGCCAGGTCCGCAACCAGCTCAACAGCCGTCCCGACGTCGCGGAGCAGCTGCTCACGCCGTGGCGTGAGCTGGCTATGACCGGCTGCGTCTGGAGGCCGTGTATCGGCCAGGAGGGCACCGGGGCGCGCTCCCGGCGGCTCGCGGCGCGCACCGTGGGTCTGGGCTATCACCTCGGTGGCCGTACGGTCCTGTCCAACGCGGTTCGCTACGCCGACCCCGCTCATCACCGACTGGCCAACGTCCTCGATGCCGCCCGCCTCCTGCGGCCAGTCGACCGCCGGCACCGAGCGGGTGACTGAAGGGGCCGCAGGCGCTGACCGCGGCCGCCGAGCGGATCGTCCGCGCCGTCGGCGACGACCGAGCCCGGGGCGCCCGTCAGTGAACCGTTCCGGGTCCAGGTCGAACGCTCAACCGCAGACGATGGCGAACGCGTCTGGAGCTGTCCACCGCGCTCTTCGAGTACCTGGAAATCTTCCATAACCGACAGCGCAGGCACTCCGCGCTGGGCATGCTCAGCCCGGTGGAGTACGAACTCCGCACCCCGCCAGTAGCCTGAAACCAAGCAACTCGACTCCACCCAACTCGGGACAGTCCGGAGTCTCTACCGAACCCGGAACGGTTCAATAGTTGGAACCATGAGGGTGTGGTTCGGGAATGGCTGGGAGCCGACGGGCCACGTCATAGACAGTCACGTGCTCATCCAACCCGATGCCACTGACACCCAACCCGCCGTAAGGAGCGTCGTGAGCCACCCATTCCAATACGCGTGGCCAGGTTCCAACTAGCGTGTCCCGGCTCAGTAACTCGCTCAGCCGGAACCAGAGGGCCGTGTCCCGTCTCCGTCGATATGGTCTGCGTCTCAAGTGATCTGGTCCGATTCGCCTCTGGTCTCAGGTGATCTGGTCCGACGCGCGGGAAGCGGTCATGCATACAACGTGGATCAGCGCACGAGGGAACACGCGATGCGGAATCCCACGTCGTCACCGTGGGCTGAGCCGGCTCAGGGTGCACCCTTGGGCCGGAGGGCGTCCCCTCCTTGCGCCGGAGGGATCTCCCTTGTGCCGGAGGGATCTCCCTTGTGCCAGAAGCCCTCTCCCTATGTATCGCCTTGTATCGAGCGTTTGACACAAGATCCCGACCAGGGCATCTTGTACCCACTGCTTGATACAAGATGATCTGGGGGGATCTCCATATGCTCGACACCGTCCCGCTCCAGTCCCGGTTCCTCGACCACGCCGACCACTACGCCCGCTGGTCCGGTCTGGCCATCGGCATCGTGGCCGCACAGCAGTTGGTCACGATGGAGAGCGGCGACATCACGATGCCCCTCGTGTTCGCCATCACCGCTTTCGGCCTGTGCGCGGTGGGCGGTGTCCTGCTCGGCGACGCCCTGACCCTGTGTCCCCAGGAAGCGGTACGCACCGCGAGTCTCGCCCCGCGCCTGGTCCGAGACCAAGTGCCGCCCCGTATGGCGCCTCTGCTTCTTCTGCAGGCGGCGTCCCTCGTCACCCTGCTGATGATCGGTGCGGTCACGGCCTCCTCCGACCCCGACCGGATAGGCAGAGCGGGGCGTGTCATCACTGTCACCTGCGAAGGGATGCGCGCATCCCTCGGTCCCTGGCCCGGCCTGTACTACAGCGGCCCGATGTTCGCCGCCCTCGCGGTCGGAACCCCCGTCTGCGTCTGGGCCCTGCGCCGTATCGCCCACGGCCCGGGCGACGACCAGCAGCGCCGCGACCGCGCGTGGGCGATCACCGGAGCCTGGGGGCTGCTCGTGTCGAGCCAGGTGCTGCTCGCCGTGCTGATGATCTTCGTCGCGCTCACGGAGAAGGCCTGCGCCGGCCCGCTGGGCGCCGCCACCATCGTGGTGATCTGCCCCCTGGGCCTGCTGAGCCTGTTCACCTTCGGATGGTCCCTGGTCACCGTGGTGGCACCCCGGGCGGTCGACGACGAGGCGGCCGACGATGGGACTTTCGACGATGAGTGACCCAGCCGTCCGCGTCGACACCACCAGCCAGGTACCGCCGTACGAGCAGATCCGCGCCCAACTGGCCGCGCTGATCCGCACTGGCCGGCTGGTCGAGGGCGAGCGCCTGCCGACCGTGCGCCAGCTCGCCGCCGACCTTGGTCTGGCGCCGGGCACCGTGGCCCGCGCCTACCGCGAGCTGGAGGCCGCCGAGCTGATCCGCACCCGCCGTGGCGCGGGCACCCGGGTCGCGGCGCTCCCGTCCGAGCCGCACGCGCACGATGCCGACCAACTCACCACTCTGGCCCGGGACTTCACCTCCGCCGCCCGAGCGCTCGGCGCCGACACCGAGGACATCCTGACCGCCGTCCGCGACGCCCTGGACCCGGGGCCCGCCTCCTCTTCGGCCACCGCCGACAGCGGAGCGGGTGGCCCCAAGACAGCCGAGGCGTCGGCGCAAGTCACAGGCGTGAGGAACAGAGCGCGGAAGGCGGTACTCCAGACCCGCCCGAAGTAGTCCTGGGCCGCCGCAGGTCGAGCGCGAGGGCCTCCTCCAGCAGCCCCACCCCGGCAAGGGCCTTCTCCAGCCCGTCGATGGCGCGGGCGGTCAGCTCGAAGACCTGGCGCAGGTAATCGGCCGTGGCGTAGTCCGGGGCCCGCTCGGCGAGCATCCGCCACTGCTCCCGCTTGCGGTGCCAATAGACGAGGTTGGCCCCGGACATGACGAACTTGTCGGTTGTGGCAGTCCAGGTTCCACGGCAGCTCCCACCGTCGACTACCGCGGGAAGGGCCCTCGGCGGGAGTGGACTTACGGGTGAGGTCGAGCGAAAGTGTCTCGGCCTCTTCCCGCGTCATCGGCTCGCCGGCGGACAGCAGGACGCCGGGCTCGGTGGCGCCGGGGCCCGTGACCCACAGGGCGTTCAGCGCGTCATTGAGCTTGGGGTCGTCGTGCGCCAAGTGCACATAGTGCTCGGCCATCTCTTTCGAGACCTGCCCCAGGTAGCGCTTGACGTGAACCAAGTCGGCGCCGTTCTTCAGCAGCTTGGTGGCCAAGGAGTGCCTTGTGCCCGCAGAGACCGTGTGCGGGTGACCCCGTGTGGCGATTGAGCAGGCGTGTCGTTGCGCACTGCTTTCGCGACGCAGGCAGCCGGAGGTGTTGCATTCCGAGACCGTCGACGTGATGCGTATCACTGCCTGGGTGCTTCGGGTCGGGCATCCGCGATCATGACCGGATGGACGCTCGTTTCCTTGGCATCGCTGATCTGGTCGAAGCCCCGTCCGTGGCGGTCGTAGTCGACGTCATGCGTGCTTTCACCGTGGCTGCCTGGGCCTTTGCCCAGGGGGCGGAAAAGATCGTTCTTGCTGAGTCGCTGGACGAAGCCCTGGCGCTCAAGGCTCGCCACCCGGATTGGGTGGCGCTCAAAGACGGTCCGCCCGCGTCCGGGTTCGACACCGTCAACTCGCCGGGCCTGCTGCGGTCTATTGACCTTGGCGGACGGACCGTTGTGCAGAAAACCACGGCAGGGACGGTCGGCGCCCTTGCGGTCAAGGAGGCGTCGCTGGTGCTGTGCGCCAGCTTCGTGGTGGCGGAGGCAACGGCTCGGCTCTTGCGGACACGCGAGTGTGACAGTGTCACGTTCGTGGTCACTGGCGACGATGGGCACGCCGATGAAGATCTGGCGTGCGCTCAATACATCGCTCGGAGGGCCACCGAGGCTGGGACGGATGCAGCTGAGTTCCTCCGCCGCGCTGGCGAGTCGCGCGCCGCCGCCGAGCTGGCGGAGGGTGTGCGTCAAGGAGTCCATCCTGATGACGTCGCACTCTGTCTTGAGCTCGACCGGTTCCCCTTTGCCATGGTGGCGACCTTGGAAGACTCGCTCATGGTCCTGCGTCCGTGCGCCGTGCCTTCGCTGACCGACGAGGCTTCGATCTGATCGCTGGTGAGGTCCAACTCTCGCCATGCGAGAGCCAGCATCCGGTCGGGTATGCGGCATCAGCTGCATGTCCCGATGACGGTGGTTCGGGGTGGCGGCAGGCGGCTGACCCGAGTGGTGCCGGCGGCGGCTTCGCGGAGTCGAATGATCTCCTCGTGCTGGGCGGCGAGGCGGGCCAGGGCCTGGGTGCGGAAGCCCGTGAGCTCGTCGATCGTCCGCTCCGACTGGGCCAGCCGCTCCTTGAGCTTGGCGTTCTGCGCTTTGAGGCGGGTGATTTGGGCTTCGCGGGGGTCGGGGATGTCTCCGGTCTGCTGCAGGGCCTGGAGACGTCGCTCGAATTCGGCGCGGAGGTGTGCGTAGGGGCGGGTGCCGTAGAACGCGGTGCGGTCGACGGCCGCTTCGCGGGCCTCACCTGGGCAGTGCAGATCGACGTCTCCGGGCGGATCGACGGCACCGCAGAGTTTCACCAACTGGTCGCGCTGCTGCTTGAGCATGGAGGCGTCGCGACCGACGACTACTCCGCCCATACCTGGACACTGCAGGAAATCGAGTCCGGGGCAGTGAACGACGGTCTGCGCTCTTCGACTTTCGTGGCTACCACGAACTCAACCACGAGCAACGACACTCCTGACTCGATCACCACTCAGGGCAAGTTCAGAGAAGCCTGCATCCGCTGCCTGTCTGTAAGCACTTCTGTTGGCCGACTGACTGTGGTCGACGACCTCGCCAACGACCTCGCCGGAGCCAGGGCTCGCCAGGAATGGATCAGCGAACTCGGACTTCGGTACGACGAGCCCACCAACACCGAAGACCGGAGATTATCGGGGGGTCAGCACACAGAACTCGTGACCGTCGGGGTCGGCCATCACCACCCAGTCGACGTCCCCTTGGCCGATGTCGATGCGCGTCGCCCCGAGGGAGACGAGCCGGTCGACCTCCGCCTGCTGGTCACTGCCGGCCGGTGGAGCGAGGTCGAAGTGCAGCCGTTCCTTCCCCGCCTTCGGCATCAGGGGTGGACCACCCCACGTCACCTTCGGACCGCCGTGGGGTGAGCGGATCGCGGTCTCCTGGTCCTGGTCCCAGACCAACGGCCAGCCCAGCGCTCGGCTCCAGAAGTACCCGGCCTCCTGCGAACCATCACCCGCCAGCGCTCCGATGAATCCGCACTCGGCGAGGAAGCTGTTGCCCGGCTCGATGACACAGAACTCATTGCCCTCGGGGTCGGCGAGCACCACATGCCCCTCCTCCGGGCGTTGACCGATGTCGATGTGCCGGGCGCCGAGTTCGAGCGCCCTCTCCACCACCTGCTTCTGGTCGTCGAGGGACGTGCTCGTCAGATCGAAGTGCATGTGGTTCTGGCCTGTCTTCCGCTCCTGGGTCGGGAGGAAGCGGAGCCGGAACCCGGTGCCATCGCTGGGCAGCAGCGTAATGCCGTCGGAGGAGTCCTCGGACGTCTCCCAGCAGAGAAAGTCCGCCCAGAAGCGCGCGAGACGGAGCGGGTCGTGCGCATCGAAGCAGAGCGCGTGCAGGTGAGAAGTCATCCGTAGGTCTCCCGGTAGGGGCAGGCGGGTCGTGCTGGAGCCTGCCCGGCCGGTGCCACCCGGTCAACTGATTAACGCCCCGCGCTCGTCCGCTGTCGAGCACGATCGAAACGGCAGCCCGTCCACGACCTCACAGGCTCGCGAGGAGGCCGTCGAGCGGGAGCGGTGTCCGGTCCGGTGCGAGGGCCTCGACAAGGAGACGGCCGTAGCGGATCTTGCGGCCCTTCTTCGTGCCGAGGAAGCGCCGCACCTGCTGATGCCGGGGCCGGCCGTGCTGTGCGGGCTGGCGCTGGAAGGTCTGCCAAGCGCGGAAGTCGCCCTCGGCACGGAGGATCTCCTCGACTCCTGCCGTGCCGAGCGCGCGGATGAGTTCGTCCTCCAGATCCGCGGTGCATACGTAGATGTCCTGGAGCGGTGCCTGTGCCCGCGTCAGGCCGCGCTCGTAGAAGCCCTGTTCGCCCTCGTCGCACAGTCCTGTCAGGCGCAGAGCGAGGCCAGGCGGCCCGAGAAGGCCGGCATAGCGGCCGACGCTCATCGCCCCGCCCATCGGCACGACACACACCCCCTCGGCGGCCAGGTCCCGGCCACGCCGGGCGGCCAGCGCCTCAACGGCCGCGAGATCGCTCAGCCCTTCCAGGAGCACCGCGGTCCGCGCCCCCAGGCCTTCCGCCAACTCGCGCGCCGGCCCGTCGGGACCGCCCGTCGCCCAGCTGGTGACCGCATCCCGGAACGCCCTCATGTCCGCCATGGGGCAAGTCTGCACGTCCACCGGTGGCACGGCACGGGATTATTCGTCCTTCAACCAAGCTTGCTGCCAGCTCGCCCAAACCTCCACACGACCGGCCTGATCGAAAAGATCTGTCGGTCGAACCGTGCCGGTAATCGTCCACGAGTTGGAGTACTACGAGGCGATCGCCCGCCGGACCGAGGCCGCCAATCCGTCCGGCCTCGCCAACGAGTTCACTTCATGGGCCCGCGATGGCTGAGGCATTCGGACACTTCCAATACCCGACTCCACCATTAGCGCGGCCCGGCGGCGCCCAGGCCGTGTTCCACCACGAATGGAAGACGGCGCCCAACAACATCAACAACACCCGGCTAAGACTCAAGCGGCTGACCGAACGCGGAATCCTGGTCGAGACCGAGCAGGGCTTGTTCACCCAGCCGCGGCCGTAGCCGTCCGGCGACGCCGCGGCCAGCGCGCTTGCCCCTCCCGGAACGGCGAAACGGACATCAATCACCTGTTGTTCTGCGTCGTCCGGGTGGGTCGCGTCCTGGTGGAGGTCGGCGAAGTGCCGCACCATGGCGAGCAGTTCGTCGCGCGCGGCGATTCCTCCGCGCCGGGTCGTGCCAGTGCTTCGTGCAGTGCCTGTCCGAGGGTTTCACGCACGGCCGGCCATGCGCCGCTGAGGGGGCAGCCATCCTCGATCGGTCGGGCCAGCAGGTCCAGTCGGGTGTTGCTTTCTTCGCGGATGCCGCGAAGAGGTGACGTCCGCAGCTCCTGCGCCGGCTGGTAGTCGAGTTCGGCTGGGAGGACTACGGGCGTCGGTGCGGCCTGGTCGATGCGTTGGGCGAGCCCCTTGAGGAGTTCGGCGCCGGCTGGTTCGAAGCAGTACGCACATCAACTCACGTACCGCCCTCTGAGGTGAGGTAGCCGACCGCCAGCAGCACCGATACGGTCACCGCGTGGAAAAGAACGAACGGCTACTTCACGCCTCGTCGTTCGGCGCAGCAGCAGTCGCATACGCCGAGCACCGTCCGGACTACGCGCAGGCCGCGGTGCGCTGGGCGCTCGAGCCCGCGCCCGGGCCGCGCGTGCTCGACCTCGGCGCCGGAACCGGCAAGCTAACCGCCACGCTGGTCGCGCTGGGTGCCGAAGTCATCGCGGTCGAGCCCGACCCGGCGATGCTGACCGAGCTGCGCCGCTCGCTGCCGGCTGTCCGTGCCCTGCCGGGCAGCGCCGAGGCGATACCGCTGCCGGACGCGTCCGTCGATGCCGTGCTGGCCGGCAACGCCATGCATTGGTTCGACATGGCCGTCGCGGGACCCGAGATCTCCAGGGTCCTCGCACCCAGCGGCATCCTGGCCGGCCTATGGAACGTCATGGACGACCGGGTCGAGTGGGTTGCCGGGCTCGCACGGGTCAGCGGGAGCGCGGCCATCGGCCCGCGTGACACGCCCACCAGCTGGCGCGCCGAGACGGCCGACGCACACCTTCCAAAGACTGGCGTGGCCGCCCGGTTCGGCTCGCCTGAGCAGGCCGAGTTCGCGCACGGGCAGCGCCGCACCGCCGACTCTCTCGTCGCGACCATAGCGACGCGCGCGGGGGTGCTGGTCATGCCAGAACAGGAACAAGAAGCCACGCTGGGCCGCATCCGCGCTTTCCTCGCGAGTAGACCGGAGACCGCTCGCGGCGAGTTCACTCTCCCGATGCTGACCGGCGTGCTGCGCGTCCGGCGGCTGTGAAGCATCTCGTCGACAACGATCGATGACACGCCGCACGCCGTCTCACGAAGATGGCGGATCCGCCAAGTGGACTGTCAAGTTAGTGAGACACCGCCAAGTTCAGCGGGATCTCGCGAGGAACCCTGGGCGTTCACGCCCGGGAGGAATCGCTTACGGCTGGAGTACCAGGTCGCGCTGATACCAGCTGCCTGGCTCACCGCCGAGGTCAGCTGGGTCAGCTGGGCCGACCAGGACGAATCCGGCCTTGGTCAGCACCCTCTGGGACGCGGCATTCGCGTGGGCGGTGGCCGCCCGCAGTGTGCGCAGCCCGTGCCGCGACGCCGCCAGCCGGCACAGCTCCCGGGCGGTCGCGGTCGCCACGCCGCGGCCGGCGACCCGCTCCGCGACCCGGTAGCCGAGTCTGGCAGTGCCGTCCTCCAAGTCGTACAGGTTGAACCTGCCGAGTACCGAGCCGTCCTCGGCGACGAGCACGTAGAAGGCGCAGATGCCGGCCTCCTGCTCGGCCAGCGAGGCGTCGTACCGGTCGGTGAACTGGTCGAAGAAGTCGTCGCCGCGGTCGGAGATCGAGGCAGCGAAGTAGGTGCGGTTCGCCAGCTCGAAGACCAGGACCGCCTGGGCATGACCAGCATGCAACTGCTTCAGCTCGGGCACTGCCCGACTCTACCCAGACCGTGCGCTGAGGCCACCTGAGTTTCCGCCAGCGGCAGACAGCCTCAAGACCAGGGCATATAACGATCTACGGCTGGAGTACTGATGAAGCCGGTGTCGTCGATGATCAGGACGCCTTCTTCGTCGCCGAGCTTCTCGGCCACGTAATCCTGCACGTCGTCGCGGAGCTCTTCCGCG
>NZ_JBEXEX010000097.1:0-12745 GCF_040606445.1 Streptomyces sp. NPDC005408
CCCACTCCGCATTCGTCAGATCCCCACGGCCCATACCGCCAGCCTGCCCCAACACCCCACTCACGTCAGGAGATCCGAGAAACAGCGCCTAGGTGTACTGACCCGTGAGGTTGGGGACGCGGCTGGCGGGTGGTTGGCCCTTGAGCGCGGTGTGTCCGCGGTGGTGATTGTAGGTGTGGAGCCAGGCGGGGCAGGCGTCGCGTCGTTCCTGTTCGGTGCGGTAGGGCTTTGCGTAGGCCCATTCGTCGAGCAGGGTGCGGTTGAAGCGTTCGACCTTGCCGTTGGTCTGGGGCCGGTAGGGCCGGCTTCTCTTGTGGGTGATCCCGGCCGCCGCCAGGGCATCGCGCCAGTCGCGTGAGCGGTAGCAGGAGCCGTTGTCGGTCAGTGCCCGCTCGACGGTGATCCCGGCCTGGGCGAAGAACGCCTGGGCCCGGTCCCAGAAGCCGGTGGCGGTTTCCTTCTTCTCGTCGGCGAGGACTTCGCCGTAGGCCAAGCGGGAGTGATCGTCGACGGCGTTGTGCAGGTAGCTGTAGCCGGCTCCGGAGCGGGTCTTGCGGCCGGCCTGGCGACCGAGCGTCCGGTGGCCGCCGCCGTCGGGGATGTTCCCGAGCTTCTTGATGTCCACGTGCACCAACTCGCCCGGCACGGAACGCTCGTAGCGGCGGATGACACGTCCGGTGGCACGGTCGAGGTGGGCCAGGCGGGCCAGCTTGTAGCGGGTCAGGACCCGGTGCACCGTAGACGGGTTCAGCCGCAGCAGGTAGGCGATGCGGGCCGGTCCCCAGCGGCGCAGGACGCGGACCTTGATGATCCGCCGCTCGGTGCGGGTCGGCGTCCGGCGGGGGCTGTGATGCGGTGCGGACGAGCGGTCACTCATACCCGCCTCGCCGAGCCTGCGGTAGCGGTTCGCCCACCGCTGGGCCGTGGTCGGCGAGACCTGGGAACGCGATCTTCGAGTACATCGAGGTCTTTCACAACCGACAGCGGCGCCACTCAGCACTGGGCTACCGCACCCCGATCGAGTACGAACTACTCTTCGAGCAAGACACCATCCCCGCCGCCAGTTAGCCACTGCGGCTGGAACCCAAACCGTGGGGCACGTCATACCACTCCATCAAACCCGGAACGGTTCAGCCGGCTCCAGCACCGCGTAGCGCTGCGGGCTCAAGGCCAACTGCGGTCCGTCGTACGACTACCAGGCCGACCCCCCTCCCCCCAGGCCCCTCCTCGGCGCGGTGGCTCCATGGAGAACAGCAGACTCGCGAGCCGTGGCGTTGCCTGTCCGGGATCAGCCGACGAAGTGGCCGACTGTCCCGGACCAAGAGCGGCCTGGGCAGGGAGGCGGAGAGTGGCGGATTCAAACGGCCGATTCTTATGATTGCCAGAGGTTGTCAAACCCGCTGAGCCACCGCCGGAGCGCGATGTGGGTGGTGTCGTCCAGCGTGCACAGGGCCTCGATGGCGTCGAGGTCGCCCGGCAGGGGCGCGATACCTGCCGTGGTGAGAGTGGCGTGCAGCTCCAGCCGGCGGCGGTCGGCCGGCTCCAGACGAATGGACAGGCGGCTCGAGGGCGCAGGCGCCGGCAGCGGGTCGTCGCCGAACGCCATGGAGCCGCGGGCCGTCGACGTCTCCTCGTGCCGGTCGTCGATGAACGCGCCAGGGAAGCGGTATGGGTCGAGATCCAACAGCGCGGCCGGAGTCGTGGCGAGTGCCTGAAACCCAGTCATGAGTGCCTCCTCAGTCGTCGTGCAACTGCAGAGGACGACGGCACAGGGACTGAGGACAGTTGCGACACAAGGGGACTTCCACCCGGATGTCCCCTACGTCATCTCGTCACAAGAGAGATGACCGGACGGATGCGGCCGAGAACGGACCGGCCACTTCCCCGGCACGCTCGACGCAGGGGCCGGATACCGATCACCCCCATGACGGCGAGGAAACCGCCACTTGGTGAGTGAGCCCTACTTGGCAGGTGCTTGAACCGCAGAGGCCGAGATCCGTCGGCGGATGCTGATGCCGTTCACGCTTTACATCCCTTCACGCGCCCTTGTGCGCCGTTGGGATAGTCGGACAGTGCGCCTTTCGGGATATGAGACAAGTCGTGGGTGGTCGTTCACGGGGGTGGTCTTGGTGGCCAAGTGCTTGCACAACAGGCCGCCCCGGGCGATCTCCTGGGGACCCTGGAGGCTGTCGATGATCAACCTGAACGGGTCAAGTGCCGTCGGCCGACCACAGCCGGTGCCCTTTAGGTACAGGCCGGCGACCGCTATGCGCGAATTTGTGGTGAGCGCGTGACTCTGATCCGTGGTGCTTTGGGCCCGTCGTCGAATTGCAGTGGTGATGAGGTGACACGGGCGCTGGGTGCCTGCTTCGCGCGCCAGGATGCACGCGGGTTGCGTCCGATCGGGCGCGGGCGGACGCTGAGTGCACCCCCATGCGAGTCGACACAAACTGGGGGGCGTCTGTGCCATGTGGCGTGGTGAAGTGGTTTGATCCCGGCCGGGGCATGGGCGTCATCGCCCAGGAGGGCACCGGCCCCGATGCCGTCGCTTATCGCTCGGCAGTCCACGGCGACGCGGACAGCACGCTGGTCGCGGGCGAGCGGGTGCTCTTCGATCTCACCCGCGACGCCGCAGGCGTCCGCGCCGACAACATCCGCCCCGCCCCTCGCAATTGCTGTCCGCCGACCGAGGGACCTGGTAGTGATCTGGTCGCGCGCCCGGCAGCTGGGCGGCTCGTGCAGTGAAATGGTGCATGAGGCAGCCCGGCCAGCGGGCCTGACGCCGTCACAGTGCCAGGCCCGCCCGCACGCCTGCACCGTTGCGGTCCGCCCGAATTCGGGCGGACCGCCGAACGGGTGAGGGTGCGGGTGCCCGGTCCGGGTTGGGTCGTTGAGCGGGCATGGAAGCCTTCGGCAACAACCCGACTTCGGGTCCCGGCGACGCCCGGCTTGCAGGCGAGCTCAGACCGGCCCCTGCGTGCGGGAGTCTGATGCGCGGGCCCGCCAGTGCCCAGGGGCGGAGAACCGTTCGCCCGTACCCTGGATGGTCCCTGCGGGTCTACCGCCGCGTCCTGGCAGTTCAGCGGGTGAGGGCGGTGCGGACGGTGATGGTCTCACTGGCCGTGATCACGATCGTCGCCGCAGCGGCGTCGGTCGCCTGGACGGGGTGACTCGACGGCACCGGGCCGGGACGGCAACCGGTGCCGGTCCAGACTGCTGTCGCGCATGCTTTCGCCATGTCGCTCACCTGGGTGAGCTCGAGACCGGACGGTCCGTCGGCGGGCAGGCACGCCCTGTGGGTACTGCTCCGGCAGCGGATCATTCCCCTACGGCACTGCCGGAGCAGTACCCATCAGCGCAACGGCTCGCGCCCCAGGCTTCCTTGTCCAGCTGGGAGTGGCGCCTTTCCGGGCCAGGTGCCCGGTCATGAGGGTGATGGCAGCCCAGGTGATCAGGGTCTCGGAGTGCTGGACAAGCCGTTCGTAGTCCCGGGCATGGCGGCGGGCGTGCATCATCCACGCAAGACTCGTGACCGCGCCGACGACTTCGACGATCCGGGCGTGCCCGAAGGGCCGCTGCGTCGGAACGTGCTGTACCGGATCCGCCCGTAACGATGCCCCGCAAGCGGCTGAACTCGAGGCCTGACAGCCTGATGCCCGCTCCCCCGGTGGGGAGCGGGCATCGCCGTTTCAGCTCCAGCGGATCGAGGTGGTTCGGTCGTTCATGGGTTCGCCGATGTAATACTGGCTGACCTGGTAACCGGTCTGCGCCCCGTCGTAGAACGGGCCGTCGAAGTGGTTCGCCCTGCAGCCGGCGTAGGTGCGGAAGGACGAGATGCGGTCGCTCCACGAGGTGCGCCAGAAGGTGTACTCCCACTCCGCGTAGTCGAGGTCTGGGGTGCAGCCGTAGTCGGAGGTGAGCACGAACGTCGAACCGGCGAAGCCGATGTGCTCGTACTCGATGCCGATGACGGTGTTGCCCGGCGTGGTCGCCGTCGAGCGCGGGGCGGACGAGGGGCGCTTGGCCGCGGATTCATCGAGCTGTGCGGCGAAGGCGGGGTCGGCCATGGCCGACCCCGGATCGGCCGGCGCGTTGGTGACCTTGCCGCCGGTAGCCGCCGCGATGGCCGCGGAGAAGGTGGCGAAGCACGACATCTGGTTGCCCTGGGACAGGCGAACCACACAGTGTCTGCCGGCCGCCGGCTCCGCCGTGCCGCCGGTCCCGGCGGCGCTCGCGGAAGCGGGCGGCGCCACGAGACCCAAGCTGATGAAGCCCACAGCGGCGAGCAGACCGACTGCCCTTCGAGCGGATGATGAACGTGGACGCTTGGCGCTATGCATGAGGTGACTCCCCCGGTTCAGGTGGCCCGGCAACGTGCCGAGGCGCATTGCTGTCAGGCTAGGAACGGCACTCTGGGCGGCCAAGGCCGCGGTCCGTTCAGCGGACCGTGCCGCTGCTGCTTTTCACAGCGCTGCGGAAATTCTCTGGCCCGCGAGCCGAACCATTTCCGTAAGCCGCGTCCCGACGGGCCGACTACTGGGAACGATCAGGAAGAACGCCGCGACCAGCCGCCCGTCCGGGGCTCGGACCGGCGCTGCCACGCAGCGGATGTCGACTGGGCCGATGTGTTCCGCGACAGCGACGCCCCGGTCGGCTATGGACGAACGCTGTCGGTTCCATTCGCGCGCCGACAGGAAGTCTGGAGCGGGTGTCCCAGGATTGAAAGCCCGCAACAGGAGCCCTGATGCGGTGTTCGAGGGCAGTGTGCGGCTGGCCTGGACCTGTGGGAGATCGCCAATGGAACCCAGCCGCATAACGAGCCGTTCCGGCCCACCGGGATGGAGTTCGCTCAGGCCCGCGATCGAGGACGCGGCCACCGCGGCTCGCCGGGTCACCGGTTCCGCCGCGGCCCGCAGACCCGGATACGACTGCCAGCTCAGCCCGAGCCGGGCAACCAGCGGGCCGATCGCGTAGCGGTCGGCAACCCGCTCCACTGCACCCACCGCCGCCAGCTGGCCCAACAGTCGATGTGCCGTTGCCTTGGGCAGCCCGGCACGGCGGGCCACCTCCGACAGGCCCATTGGCCCCTGCCCCGCAGCGAGGCCCTCCAGCAACCGGAATACTCCGTCCACTACCGCTCGGCCGGAGCGGTCCGACTGGACTTCGGTGTCTGTCTCCACGGCGGACAATATGCCCGCTATTTGCAGGAGTGTGTTGTTCCGGCAGCGGGAACCAGCCATCACTGAGTGCGGCTCACCAGCCATCAACTGCCCCGCTCCGGAAGAACACCCCGCTCGGCCCGTCCTCCGGCAGCGTCGCCGCGTACACGATGTCCTCCGCCGCATCCTCCGGCGACCGTTCCGCCTCCGGTCGCATGCGCGTCCGCACCAGGCCCGGGTTGACCGCGTTCACCAGCACTCCCGTGCCCGCCGTCTCCTTCGCCAGCAGCACGGTCACCGCATTCAGTCCGGCCTTCGAAGCCGAGTACGCAGGTGCCTGCGGGAACAGGCCGTTTGTCAAGGAGCCGAATCGCCGAGAGTGCCTGGATGAGGGGGAGGCCGTGCGGCTCCCCTGCCCACCGGTGCGGGCGCGGGCGTCAGCCGCCCGCCCGGAGTACCGCTGCCACCAGCGGCCCCGCCGACTTGCCTCCGCGCCCGCCCTGTTGCACCACCGCCGCCGCGGCCAGGTCGCCGTGCCACGCGGTGAACCAGCCGTTGGGTTTCTTCTCGCCGTCGACCTCGGCCGAGCCCGTCTTGCCTCCGATGTCCGAGCCCAGGCCCGCCATGGCCTCGGCGGCGGAGCCCGACGTCGCGGTGTAGCTCAGCAGTTCGTGCAGCTGCGTCTGCGCGGACGCATCCAGCTTGCGCTGGGCCGTCGCGAGCGTGCGGTCGTCGACGTCGGGCGAGACCAGATACGGCTGCCGGAAGATGCCGGTCTTGGCCGTGGAGATGATGGACGCGACATTGAGCGGGTTCATCCGTACCCCGCCCTGCCCGATGAGCGATGCCGCCATCTGCGCATTGCTCTGCACTGGCACCGCTCCGTCGAAGCTCGACACCCCTGTCGACCAGTTGTTCAGGCCCAGCCCGAAGACCTGCTGGGCCTGCTTGGTCAGATCGTCGTCGTCGAGCTTCTCGGCCTGCGTGATGAAGGCGGTGTTGCAGGACGCAGCGAAGCTCGAACGGAACGTACCGTTCTTAATCTCGAAGTTCTCCACGTTCTGGAACTTCCAGCCGCCGTACGACGCGTACTTGGGGCACGGATGCTGCTTGTCGATCGACGTGAGGTCCTTCTCCAACAGCATCGACGCAGTCACGATCTTCATCGTGGAGCCGGGTGCCAGGGACCCCTGGAGCGCCGTGTTGTAGCCGTGGCTCGAATTGGCGGCGGCGAGGATCTCGCCCGTCGACGGCTTCATGACGACGACGGATGCCCGCTCGCGTTCGCCCACCTCGTGCTCGGCGGCTGCCTGCGCGGTCGCGCGGAGCGTGGTCCGCAGCGTTCCGGGTATGCCCTTGGACATCGTCAGCAGCGTCTTGCTGGGGGGCTGGTCCTCGCTCTCCTCCGTGCCCTGCTCCCTCTTCTTCGCGCTGTCCCCACGGACCACCCGCAGCTCGACCCCTGCCTTACCCCCGGCCTTTCTGCCGTACTTCTCCTGCAGGCCGTCCAGGACGGTGCCGAGCGAGGGGTACTTCGCCGTGGTGAGCTCCGCGCCGTTTCGGTCCACTGCCTTGACCGGCGGGTCCCCGGCCTCGCCCGTGACCAGCGTGTCGTCCTCATTAAGGTCCGGGTGCACGACGGACGGCTGCCAGTCGACCAGCGGCTTGCCGTCCTCGGCCCGGACGACCGTGAGCTCGGAGTCGTAGGTGAGGGGCTTGCTCTTCCCCTTGTACGAGACCGTGGCCGAGACCCTGAACGTCACCTTCGGCCCGGACGCCTTGCCGCGGGTCAGCGTCACCTCGTTGATGTGCGCGTCCTTGCGGTACCCGGAAAGCGCGGCCCGTGCTGCCGCTGTCCGGTCCGTGAACGCTGCGGCGTTCGCGGCGTCGCCCCGCTGCCAGGCAGTGAGGAACCCATCGGCCGTGGCCTGGACTTCCGCGGCCGTCACCGGGCGTGCTTTGAGTGTCTTCGCAGTGCCGTCGGCCGTGCTGTCCTCGCCCGCCGCGTCGCCGCTGTACATGCTGTACGCGGCGAACCCTGCACCGCCCACGAACACCGCGACCACCCCGCCGATCACGGCGGGGTTCGTTCTGCTGCGCGCGGCGCGCTTTCTCTTGCCCACAAGTCCTCCGCTGTCCCCCGTCCTCACCGAGGCCCCCACCCTAGGGGCGGCGGGGCAGGGTCCACCACTCAGCCCCCCGCCCGCAGCACGGCCACCAGGTCGGCTTCGCGCTGGCAGCCCGCACCATCACCCTTTGGCTGGACGGACACCTCATGCACGCCATCGTCGACAACGCGCTGATGGGCACCTGACCGGTTGGGGAATTGCCGGGCCGTTCGTTCGGCAGCTGCCCCGGCGGCGCGGAAGGTGTGACGTTACCGGCGCTCCCCGCGCAGTTATGAAGGGACCCGAATTGCGCAAGGTCGGGTGTTGCCCGTTCCCCCCGTGCGGGCATCCACGCAAGGGGCAGGCCGGGCGTCCCCCCGCCGTCTGCCTGCCCCTTGCTCTTCTACGTGGTGTGACAGGAGTGCGGGGCCAGTTATGCCGCCCCAAGCTCCCATGTCACATTGGTTGGCTGAGCCTGTCGGCGTCGCCGCAGTCGGAGGGCGAGTGTGGGTGTGCTGGTTGCGGAGCGGTATCGGCTGGACGAGCCGCTGGGGCGCGGTGCCATGGGCGAGGTCTGGCGCGCCACCGACCAGGCGCTGTGCCGGCCGGTGGCGGTGAAGCTGCTCCGCGCGGACGATGGCGACGCGGCGGCCGAGCGGGTTTGGATGGAGGCGCAGACTGTGGCCCGCCTCAACCACCCCCCAAATGGTCAGCATGTACGACTCCGGCTGCCACGACGGTCGGTTCTACCTGGTGATGGAGCTGGTCGATGGTTGGAGCCTGGCCCCGGAACTGGCCGTGCACGGGCTCCTGGATCCCCAGGAAACCGGCGGGATCGGCGCTCAGATGGCGGCATGCCTGTCCGCGGCGCACATTCAAGGCGTGATCCACCGCGACAAGCCCGGCAACATCATGCTCACCACCGACCGCATCGTGAAGATCACAGACGTCGGGATCGCGCGCTTCGCCGACGACGCTTCCCACACCCTCACGGCAACCGGCAAGATCCTGGGCACCGGCTCCTACCTGGCACCCGAACGCGCGGTGGGACGCCCCGCCGTGCCCGCCGCGGACGTCTACGCACTGGGCTGCGACTACGTGGTCGAGAACTTGCACGACGATCAGGCGGTGCTCGTCGTGGACGAGACCGGAGACGTGAAGAAGGGCAGCCACACCGTTGGCGTCCAGCGGCAGTACACCGGCACCGCAGGCCGGATCGAGAACTCCCAGGTCGCCGTCTACCTGGTCTACACGGGCCAGCGCGGACACGCAGCAGAAGACCGCGAGCTCTACATCCCCGCTCATGGACCGACCAGCCCGACCGCTTCCAGGCGGCGGGGCTCGTGCCCGGCACGACGTTCGCCATCGCCGCCACCAAGCCCGATCCCGAGCCAGCCACCACTGCCGTCAAGCCGCCTACTCTGCCTGAGCGCACTCGATTACGTGAGCATGAAGGACAAGCTCAGCGCCTGCGGCTACGGTTCCAGCATGACCCCGATCACACCTCAACCCCCGCAGCCCGTATGGCTCCTGCGGATCACCATCACCGCTGCACCCGCCGCACCCAGCCGCTGGGAGGAGTAGCTACAAGTCCTGCGCTCACTCGCTGACTACAACCCGGATACCCAGACTTGGCGCCTCAACCTTGGCGCTCTCGATGTGCAGAGGCTGGACACTCTGCAGTGCCTGTACGAGGCCGCACACGCCTACGGCCCCACGGTGCGCCTCGAGCCAGGGGTTCCTCCAGAGTTTTGGGCCGGGCGCGTCGTCGACGACGCCGAGCTCGCAGCTGTCGCCGCGGCCCGCGCCGATGCCGGCCGACCACTCGGCCAGCTTCCCGCCGCCTAGTGCTGGGTTCCTCTTTCGCTGGGTAAATGTCCTGGTGGCGGGGTAGTTGAGGGTGCTCGGGGGCGGGTGCTGGACGATGGTTTTACGGGCACGACCGGGGCGTGACGAGGACGAACGGGCCGTCGTGCGCCGATTGTCGCGGGCACGGAAGGCTCCGCGGGATGCAGTGATGCGGGCCCGGATGATCGAGCTGAGCTGGCCGGGGCTACGAGTGCCGGCGATCGCCGTGGAACTGGACTGCAGCCAGAAAACGGTTCGGTGCTGGCTGCACCGCTTCAACCGCTTCGGCCTGCAAGGGCTGGACAGCCTGGGCGGGCAGGGCCGCACGCGACGGATCACCGAGGAGGAACGGTCGAGGATCATCTCCCTGGTCAAAACCGTGCCGCCGGGGCGGCTGAGGTGGGAGCCCGTCGGGGAGCTATGGGCCTTCGACGAGTCCGGGCTACCCGAGTGGACCCTAGATTCCCTGGCCGTAGCAGCGCGGGCCGAAGGGATCGCGGTGGGCCGCTCACAGGTCCGCCGGATCCTGCTCGCCGAAGGCGTGCGCTGGCGCCGCACCCGGTCCTGGACACGATCGAAGGACCCGGACTTCGTCCCAAAAGGACAACGATCATCGGCCTCTACACCCACCCGCCCGACGGTGCGACGGTGATCTGCGCCGACGAGTTGGGGCCAGTGATCCCGCGGACCTTCCCGCCCGCACCCGCCTGGTCACCCGACGGGCACCGGATCAAAGCGGAACTCGACTACAGCCGCGGACCCGAGAAAACCTGGGTCTACGGAGCCTTACGCGTCCGGGACGGCCAGCGGATCACCAAGGCCGCTTCCTCCCGCAACAGCGTCTTGTACCAGCAGTTCCTGCAACAGATCGAAGACGCCAACCCGACCGGCGAGCTCTGGATCGTCACCGACAACCTGTCCAGTCACAACAGCCTGTCCACCCGGACCTGGCTCGAAGACCATCCCCGCATCCACCACGCCTTCATCCCCGTCGGCGCGTGCTGGCTCAACCTGCAGGAAGGCTGGTGGCGCATCTTCCGCAAAGCCGCCCTCGCCGGCCGGTCATTCGCCAACCGTGACGACATAGAACACGCAACCACCCTTGCAACCAGCCAGCTCAACTCCCGCGCCAACCCCTGGATCTGGGGCAGACCCGCACCGCCAACCCGCCGACTACATCGCCGATATGTGTACACCGTTTGAGGAACCCAGCTAGGCTCTGTCCGGCCGATCTTGCCGGGCTCGCCGCTCGCTGATCCGGCCTGATCGACCGGACAGGACTGGCGCGCAGGTCAGGTGCAGGCGGCCGCCGGGTCAAGGGCGGCGATGCGGCCGAGCGGAATGTCGACGGTCTGCCCCTCCACCTGGAGTCGCACGGCGCCGTCGTCGCCGGAGGCCAGAGTTCCGCAGAGGGTGCCCTCCGAGGTCGCGACCCGTACAAGCCCGGCTGAGCCGCCGGATTCCGCTTCCGCCGGCCACCAGGACGACGTCGTCGCCGTGGCCACCATCGCCACGGCGAGGAAGGTGAGTACGAGCCCCATGCGCAGCCGCCGTCCGGCAAGCTGCACCTCCGTCTCACCTTCCGGGTCCGTGTCGTCCGCCCGTCCCAACAGCGGCCAGGCGGTCCGCGCCACGAGGTACGTCGCCCAGCAGGCAACGACCAGCGCCACGAGGATCAGCACCCCCGCGGCTGCCTCCACTGCCCGCGGCGCGGAGGACGAACCCCCGCCCTTCAGCGCACCGCACAACCCCACGAACCCCAGCACAGCCAGCTGTACGGTCAGCCAGCCCCGCGCGGAAGCCTGCAGCTGGGCACCTCTGCCTCCGTTGCTCATGACGACAGGCCAGCATCCGGGATGCTGCCGGTCAACATGGCGCGCCGCGGCAACCGGACGGTCGTCGCGGCGCGCCCTGTCGGAGAGGGCGGCCAGGACCTTGTTGCGGCCGGTGGCGGGATCACCGTCAGGTGATCGACGGGATTCTGCACCGGGCGCGGACCGAGGTGCAGTGGCGTGACCTGCCCGAACGCTTCGGGCCGTGGAAGACGTCTACGAACGGCACCGGCTTTGGTCGGCGGACGGCACGTGGGAGCGTCTGCTCCAGCAGGTGCAGGCCGCGACGGACGCGGCGGGTGAGATCGACTGGGACGTCTCGGTCGACTCCACCATCGTGCGTGCGCACCAGCATGCGGCGGGTGCCCGCACCGACCCGCCGCCGGCCCCCGCGTCAAAGGGGGCCGAAACACCAGAACACCAGGACGAAAGGCCGTGGCGTAGCCTGCACGCCCGGCTGGTGGAGGTGGTGCGGGAGGTGAGGGCCTGGGCCGCTCGCGGGGCGGGTTCACCACCAAGCTCCACCTGAGCGCGGACAGCCGCTGCCGCCCGCTGTCCCTAGTGATCACGCCGGGGCAGCGGGCGGACCGCACCCAGGTCAAGCCGGTACTCGAGAGGATCCGCGTCCCGAAGCCTGGGGCCGGGCAGACCCGCAAGAAACCGGACAGCCTCGCCGCCGACAAGGCCTACAGCAACGGCCCCTGCCGCCAGTACCTGCGGCGTCGGGGCATCCGGCACACCATCCCGGAGAAGTCCGACAGCCTGGCCGCCCGTCTGCGCAAAGGCTCACGCGGCGGACGGCCAACCGGCTTCGATGAAGACCGGTACAAGAAACGCAATACCGTCGAACGGGCCGTCAACCGGCTCAAGCAGCACCGGGCGGTGGCCACCCGCTACGACAAGCGCGGCTACGTCTACCTCGGCACCGCCGCAGCCCTCACCATCTGGCTCCGAACATGATCGGCCGGTCAACTCTTAGGCGTCGGGCATCGGCTGCATCTGAAGTCCGTGCCGCTTACCGATCTCGATGAGGCGATCAACGTCCGGCAGCGTGTCCGACGGGGGCGGCAGCTCCCGTCGCTGGGCCGGTTCACCGGCTTCGGCGAAGAACTTTTCGATACCACCCGGCGTGTAGGTGACCAGGATCCGCGCCGTGCTGGTGGGTTCGAACCGCTCCAATGTGCCCTCAAGGATGTGGAAAAAGGACCCAGGACCGCCTTCGACAGTCTCGCCTGCGATGTGATAACGCAGCGTCCCCTCGATGACGTAGACGCTCTCGGTCCCGGAGTGGGTGTGGGGTGGCGGGCCACTACCCACCGGAACGGTCATCTCCATGACGGTCATCGCGCCGTTGGTCTCCTCGCTCGAGGCCTTGACCTCGTAGAGACCGTTCAGCATCCAGAATGCCTGCCCGGCACCGCTGTGGCGCACGTGGGCGTTACTCGCCATGAGTCCGCTCCTTTCCTCGATGGACCTCCCCATGTGTTCCCACCGACCAGGCGGCCCAAGGCCACCATCCGGGTGCGCCCGCCCGACGCCTCGAGCCCGGGGACTGTAAAACGTTCGGTGTAACTCCCGATCATGGAAGATGCATCGATGACCAGCGACAACGTGACTGAGGTGGAACCCGTCGAGCCGTCTGAGGCGGCGCGGTCGAAGTCTGTGGACGACCGGCTGATTGACGAGCTGGTGGGCCGGGCTCGGGCCGAGGGCCTTCAGCTGACCGGCGAGGGCGGGCTGCTCCAGCAGTTGACCAAGCGGCTCCTGGAGTCCGCTCTCGAGGGTGAGATCACCGACC
>NZ_JBEXEX010000098.1:0-11642 GCF_040606445.1 Streptomyces sp. NPDC005408
CATCGACGGGCTCACCGCGACCTGCTTGAGCGGCGTGTCGTACCCCTTCACGCTGAAGAACCACGCGGGAACCCGTGCCGGTCCCCGGCTGGTGGGCGCGTTCCGGGCCGGACAATTGGATTGAAATTGCGTCGCAGGTATGAGAACGCGCGCCCGCTGACGGCGCTGCCGTTTTGTGAACATCCGCCAGCCCGTTGATCGCCAACTGCTACTGAAGGGTTGAGTGGCTGGCCGGGCAGAGCGTTTCGCAGGTCTCTGCCACGATCGAGTATGAATCGTCGGAGCACCTTCGCTGCTTCGCCGCCCCGGGGAGGGTGAGCTGATCGAGGTGGCGGGGGTCGAGCACTTCTTTCGGCTGACCGGTGGGCACACTGAAGGCCGGTTCGCCTTCGAGGAGTTCACGCTGGGAACGGGGACCGTGCGTGCTCGTCCGCATGTTCACCACGGACACGACGAGTACTTCCATGTTCTGGAGGGGGAGTTGAACCCTCCACAAACGGGGAAGGTGAGGTGACTGCCGTTCCCGGTAGCCTGCTGGCCGCGGTGCGCGGTACGCGGCACGGCTTCCGCAATGCCGGCACATAGACGGCGCGAGCCTTGTGTCTCTACACTCCTGCCGGATACGAGGGTTACTTCCGTGAGGTGCACGCGGCGGTGGCCGCGGGCGCCGAGGTGACCGACGAATTGCTGGCGGAGTTCCGCGGCCGTTACCGCACGACCTCCGCGAGCTGAGCTGAGCTGAGCGTGTTCACATTCGGCGCGTTGGCACCTGTCCGTTCAGCGGTAGGCTGCGCCGATGGTGCCCGGTCTCTTGCCCGGTTACGGGCTCTGCGGGACTGGGACCGCACGGTCTTTCACCACAAGCAGCGCAGCGGCGGAGGACAGGTGAGGAGTGGCTCCCGATCGACCTGACACGGGGGAGCCGCAGGCTCACCCTGAGAGCGCGCCGATGACGATGAGGTCGGCGAAGCTGAGCACGCTCAATCTGCGGCAGACGCAGGCCCTGCTTCAAGCGATGCGGCCTGCGCTACGACCACACAACACGCCTGCTGCTCACGCTCGCCTGCGTCGTCTTCCACACTGGGCAACTGATCAAGACCAACCCAGTGAAGTCGAAGGCTCGCCTGTTCGCCCTGCTTGCTGTCCTACCGTTGCTGTCTTTCGTCGGCCCCGTCCAGGCACGATGTGGGCCGAAGGGTACCTCTACCACAACAACAGCGCGGGCTCGTGGGTCACTTATGCCTTCGGCAAGGCGGACCACTACGTCCCGTAAAAGCGCTGAGCCCGGATATCCGCGCCCCGTCGCCGACACGGTTGGGCGTGCGCATCGGCGGAGTGCCGCCGTTTTCAGCCCGCGCCGTCCACGTCCTTGGAGAGGGGAGCCTGTCCGGTGTTGGCGACATGCCGGGCCGCGACCCAGGCGTGCTCGTCCCTGAGCAGGTACCAGATGCTGTTGCCGTCGATGTCCTGGGCATGGACCTTGCTCCGCAGGCCGACCTCGGCATCCCGGCTGAGTGTTTCCGGTGATGGGAGAGTCGGTGCTGGGGTACTTGCGCAGGTTGACGCCGATCGAGCTGACGACGGTGCCGAAGGGCTGCTGAGGCGTACTGGGCATCGATTCCTCCAGGTAGGAGCCGGGGCGCTGTTGAGCCGGACATGTCGGTATGCGGCCTTTGGCTGCAGACTAGAGCTTTGGCCATAGATGAGCTGGAGGCTGGCGTCGTGCGTTGCTGTCGGGGCAGGGAAGTGCGCGTCCTCCTGAAGTACGCGTGGTCCACGAGCCCTGCCTGGGTCTTGACGCGCACACTGGCCGTACACCCAGATGGCGTCTGTTCGTGTCGCCCGGGCGTCGACCAGTGGCGGATACGAGCATCGCCAGGGCAGCACCCTCACCCTGCTCACGCGCAGCGGGCCCGGGCGGCGAGCACGGTAGCCAGGGTGCACGGCACGAGCAGCAGCCCGAAGGCGGCGCCGTAGCCGACGGCGTGGGTCGAGCCGGCGCCCAGGCAAGCGTTGAACAAGGCGGAGGAGACGCCCAACACCACTATCTGGCCCAGATTCTGGGTTGTCTGCATCGCGCTGCTGGCATAGCCCTGACGGCCGGGCGGGCTGTGGGTGAGTGACAGCACTGTGAGGGAAGGGGCGTACATACCCATGCCGACGGCCGCGACGACCATGGCCGATGCGGCGGTGTACGCGGGCGTTGAGGGAAACGTCCCGGCGACCGCGAGCGCAACCGCCGCCGCCTGCACCAGCGCACCGGCCACGACCAGGAGGTGCCGGGGGCAGTGCTCCAGCAGCCGCCCCTGCACCAAGGAGGAGCCGGCCCAGGCCACGGCAGCACCCGTGAAGGCCAGGCCGATCACCATGGGAGGCGCGTCCCGTTCGGTGGCCAGCAGCAGGGGCACGTAGGCCTCCAGCGTAAAGAACACCCCTGAACCCAGACCGCGCAGCAGCACGGTGGCCGGGAGGCCGCGCACGGCACGCCAGGTGCCCGGCGGCAGCAGCCTTGACGCGAACACCGCCAGCAAGGCGAACCCGCCGGCACTGAACAGCAGGTGGCGCAGGTTCCAGCCCGAGACGCCGTACTGCCCCAACGCCGCACCCAGGCTTACGGCTATCGCAACCATCAGTGCAGGGCGCGCCGGCCTGTCTTCCGATGGGGCGGGGGCGGCCGCCCCGGAAGGGCCGCGCAATACGGCCACCACTACAAGCGCGGGCAACACGGTAAGAGCAGCCAGGCCGAAGAACACTGCGCGCCAGGACCACCACTCGGCCACAAGCCCTGCCAGCGGAGGGCCGACCAGCGACGGGATGATCCAGCAGGTACTCATCAACGCCAGTACGCGCGGCCGCAGACGGTCGGGGTAGGCCTGGCCGATGGCGGTGTTGATCGACACCGCGACCATCCCGCCCGCCAGCCCGTCCAGGAAGCGCCCGGCCGCCAGCTGCCAGATCGAGGTGCTGGCGCCCGAGACCAGCAGGGTTGCCACCGCCAGCACCATGCCCGCCGCAAGCGGGCTCTGCGCCCCGGAACGGTCTGCCCAATGACCGCCCAGCATCCCGCCGAGCAGGCTCGCTGCCACGAAGCACCCGGCCACCAGCGGGTAGAGCGACACCCCGTCCAGGTCTCGTGCAGCAGTCGGCAGCGTGGGGACAACGGCAAGCGCGGCGAGCCCGGTCAGGAACATCACTGCGGCGAAACAGGAGGTGGCGGCAACGTACGTCCCCGAGAACAATCCCTCGGCGGCTTTGGATTGCGCCAGGGGACGCTCAGCCGTTGTTGTCCACTCGTCGGAGGCCGCCACTTTCGGTTCCGTGGACGCCAGAGAGGCACTCAATGAGCACTTCGGGTCATCAGTCACGAGCGCACAAACTATGCGGAGGACGCGACTGTGTGCCACCCGTTTTGTGCCGGGGTTGGCAGTCAGGACGGCGAGCACGGACCGGATCACAGGCGCGGATCCTGGGAGAGCGCGGGTCGGGGCAGTTGCCGTCGCCGTTCTGTGAGATTCGGCCTGATCGACCGGCTTGCAATCAGCCAACTCGCAGTACTGAGGGGCCACGTGCCCCGCATGGCGCCACATGAGGCAACCCATGGCCATCAGTTGTCGTCCTGCGGGGAGCGGGAGCGGGAGCGGGAGCGGGGGAGCCACCAGGAATCCCTGAGGTGTCCGGCCTGTTGTTGAGTGTTTTCCACGGCACCCTCAACCTCACGCCCGACTGGGCCGGAGCCCTGGACGATCCGACGCTGTGGCGCGTCATCCCGACCGCGCCTGGCAGTGGGCCGACGTGGGTGAGCCCGACCGGCAGCACGCCGTCAGCGAAGGGGGTGCCGCGGAGAGTGCCCGGTTCAAGTGCCGTGGAGAGCCCGGCCGGGAGACGGACGCTGTTACCGTCTGCTCGTCACCCGGCCCCGTGCCAGTGCTGATCGTGCATCTGGTGGGCCTCGGTCAGCCCGTCGCGGAAGAACCGCTGGTAATAGCCGTTCTCGACGTGGTGAGCCTGCAGCCAGACCCCCGGTACGTGGATTGTGTCGCAGTGTGCGGGAAATCGGCCATGGGTCTCGTAGATGTACGTGCAGATGTCGCGCGTGCAGGCGATGACGTCGGCGGAGTAGTTGCTGGCCTGGTGCACATCGAACGCGTCGACCAGTGGGTGGCGTTCTTCGGTGTCTCCTCGAGCGTTTTGACGATCACCCGCTCCACATCAGCGTCGGTGATCTTCCGCGGGACTCCCGGCCGTGGCTCGTCACACAAGCCGTCCAGACCCTTCTCGAGGAAGCGGCGTTGCCACGTACGCACGGTGTCCGGAGTGATCCGCAGACGGCGCGACACCTCCATGATCGAGTGCCCGTCAGCACACTCCAGAACGATCCGTGAGCGAAGCGCCAAAGCCTGTGCCGTCGTACGCCGACGCACCCACCCTTCAAGCACTACCCGCTGACCATCAGTCACCGACAACGGCGGAATCTTCGGACCAGGACGACTCATACCCAACCAACGACGAATCTCCGACTCAGGTCACTAGGGCCCCGGCGTACGCAACATCACGGCGATTCCCACCGCGCGGGAGCGAACCCGGGCGAGTGATGCATCTTCTCCGTGCGTGCAATTCATGCGGCTTGTCCGAAAAGTCGTGGAGCTTCAGGCTATTGCGCCGCCCGCCCTTCCGGAGCCCTCATGGCATGCCCGCCCGGACCCCTTGTCCCGTCGGCCCGGGGTGCGAGAAGGCGCCTGGTCACGAAAACTAGAGACATATCCGCCAGATCAGGGAGAACGGGGACCTCCGAGCGGCGCTCATGACCGCCGCCCACCGCGCACGGCCGGCGGCTTCGGAGTTTCGGTCCTCGGGCGCTCACGGCGCCCGGCCCGCACGGCCGTTCACGTTACGGAGATGCAGAGATGTCCGTTGTCTTCTTCGACATAGGCGCGACCCTCGCCGATGCGAGCATCAAAGTTGACGGTTCATTGATTTTCCGGCCGCGGCCCCGCGTCGTGGAGGTTCTGGACGCGCTCAAGGGAGTGCGCAAGGGCATCCTCTCCAACCCGGGTGCCGGAGAGGCCGCACGGGCCCGCGCGAGAGCCGCGCTCGATGCGGCCTTCGCCGGCCGTTTCACGGACGACACCCTCCTCCACTGGGGCCCGAAGACCGCTCGCGGGATCTTCGACGGCGCGGTGGCGAGCGCGGGCGTCATGGCCGACGACTGCGTCTTCGTTGGCGAGGACCCTGATGAGCGCGCGGTCGCCCGCGAAGCCGGCATGCGCACGGCCGCACACCCGGTCTTCACGCGGGCCGCGATCGAGGGCCGGCCCGTCCTCTTCGCCAGGATCGAGCTGCCGGAGGGCCGGACCCTGGCCGAGCTGGAGGCGGTCGCGAACAGCGCCGAGGTCGTTCCGGTACACGTCGCATCCTGCCGGCTCGTCCTCGCAATGACCACCGCGCGGGGCGTGGGCGCACTCGAACAGGGCGGGTTCACGGCCGAGCTCCGGGAGCCGGTGGAGGACACGGCGGCCTTCCTGATGCGTGACGACCGTCAGGTCTCCCTCCCGGCAGAGTTCGCGGACGCCCCGGACGACCAGCAGGCACGGGCCGAGTCCGAACTGCGCGCCGCGGGCGCGTTCGCCTTCGTCGCGAACGAGCTCGCTGGGTCGGGCCGTACGGTCGCATCGCTCGGCCCGGCCCCGGGCGGTGTCTACATCGCCACCGGCGCCCCAGTCGAGGAACTGCACATCGCCGGTGCGAAACCCGGCCACACCGAACGGCTGCTCCCGGACCCGGCGCTGCTCTCCCGCCCGGGCGAGTCGGACGCGGAGGGCTTCGCCGCCGGATTCGCCGACCGGTTCGCCGGCGGCGCGCCGTCCGCGGAGACGGTCGACGTCGTGCGCGCCGCCGTCACCCCCGCGGTCATCCGCGACCACGTCGCCCGGCTCTCGGGCGTTGAGCCGCTCGTCGAGGGTGAGACGCTGAAGGTGCGCAGCCGCGACGCGGCGAGCGGTGACAACACCCTGGTCGTCAACGCGCTGGCCCGCCGGTTCCACGATCTCGGCCTCGCGGTCAGACTCCACCGGTTCAGCTGGCGGGGCCACCGGCTGTCCAATATCGAGGCCGAGTTCCCGGTCGCGGGATCGGACGGTGCCGTGCTCGTCACGGCGCACCTCGACTCGACGGCCGACCAGGGCGAGTTCGTCGACGCGAACGGCCGGCCGCGCCCGTACGACCCCGCGGTCGACCCGGCACCGGGCGCCGACGACGACGGGAGCGGCACGGCGGCCGTGCTCGCCGCGGCGGAGTGCCTGAGCGCGATCGTCGCCGCGGGAAGGATGCCGGCACGGACGGTGCGCTTCGTCCTCTTCAACGCCGAGGAGCAGGGACTCGTCGGCAGCAAGGTGTACGCGCGTGCCGCCGCGGCTGCGGGCGACACCATCGCGGGCGTATTCCAGATGGACATGATCGCGGGTTTCCAGGGCGGCGGGCGCTCGGTGGAGATCCACGCGGGCTCGGCGGTTCCCGGCCCGGTGGTGGACGCCTCGGACACCCTCGGCGACGTGGTCGCCGAGGGTGTCGAGGCGTTGGCCCCCGGCCTCGCGATCCAGCGGCTCACCGGCGAGTCCGACCCGGCTGCGGGCCGCAGCGACCACGCCAGCTTCCACGAACGCGGCTGGGCGGCCGTCGCCGTCTCCGAGAACTTCTTCGACGACAGCGCGCCTGCGACCGGCACCCGGCAGTACCACAAGCCGGGCGACACCCTCGACGACCGTGACCACAGCACGGACTACGCGGCCACGATCGCGTGCGGGGTGACGGCCGCCGCCCTGACGCTCGCGGGCCTGTGACCTCGCAGCACACAGGTCCTCAGCACGCGGCCCGCTCAGCACAAGAAGCCCTCTGCACAACGCGCACAACAAGCCCTCAATGCAAGGAGCATCGATGACGATGACGACGACGATCGACAAGCGGAACACGGCCTACGACGCGCTCGCCGCGGACGCCGGGGCCGACGACTTCCTCAACGAGACCGAGCGGGTCGCGGCCGAGGTCGACCACTCGCTGACCGCCGAGCGCGGCAAGGTGAACCACTACACCGGGCACCTGACCGAGCTGCGCGTGGACGGCGCCCCGAGCTTCGCCGAGGAGGGCGTCCCTCAGGCCCCCTCGGACGCCGGCTACATCGCCCGGGCCAAGGAGTACGTCGCCTCGGTCTCGGAGGCGATCGGATTCGCGGCCCGTGACCCCATCGAGTTCACGGCCGACCCGACCGTGACCAGGACGAGCGAGGGCATGCGCGTCGTCAGCCTGCGGCAGATGCTCAACGGCATCGAGGTCTGGTCGATGTCGCCGAAGGTGTGGATGCACGAGGACGGCACGGTCGACCGGGTCGTCGGCGACACGGTGAGTGTGCCCGCGAACCTCCCGGTGAAGCCGGCGGTCCCGGCCGAGGTGGCGCTGAGGGTGGCGGCCGCGAAGGCCGCCGAGCCCGTGACCCTCAAGGGACCCTTCGGGACGGACCAACTCCCGCAGTTCGAGATCCCCGAGAACTTCGAGCGCCTGTCGTTCCACCCGAGCAACGACCAGCCGATGACCTTCGCCAAGGGTCCCTTCGAGGAGGCCATCCCGGCCCGCCTCGTGTACCTCTACATGGGCGGCGATGTCCGTCTGACCTGGTTCTTCACGCTTTCACGCAAGAATTTCACCGCGCAGTACCACGCCTTCGTCGAGGCCGACGATCGCACCGCGGACCTGGACGCGCCCGAGATTCTCTACCTCTACGACGCGAGCAGCCGTGTGGTGGGCGGACTGGTCTTCAAGGACGACCCGATCGAGAGCCCCTTCGGCCAGGTCCCCTTCCCGCTGCCGGCGGACGCGTATCCGGCGGAGGCGTCCATCGAACTGCCCGCTGATTTCCCGACCGCCTGGACAGCGGCCCACAACGGGACGATGACGACCGAGGGCAACAACGTGCGCGCCCTCAACGGGAAGACCCGGAAGCCGTTCCAGATCCAGACCGACGCGCAGGGCAACGGACTGTTCAGCCCGGAGGTGGACACGCCCGAGCAGTTCGTCACCAACATCTTCTACTTCTGCAACTACATGCACGACTTCTTCATGAAGCTCGGCTTCACGGAGGAACAAGGAAACTTCCAGGCCACGAACGCACCGGGGCTGGGGAAGGGTGCGGACCCGGTCCTCGCCTTCGCCCACCCGAAAGCGGTGGAGGGAACGGCCAATATGGCCACACGGGCCGACGGCCTGGCCGCCGTGATGAACATGGGGCTGGTCACCGACACCGGCCGCCACACGGCCAACTCGGCGCATGTGGTCTTCCACGAGTACGTCCACGGCGTGACGAACCGTCTCGTCGGCGGCATGTTCGACGCGAACGGCCTGGAGGAGGACCAGTCGGTCTCGATGGGCGAGGGCTGGAGCGACTTCTTCGCGCTCACCGTGACCAACTTCGCCCGCGCCGAGGAGCGCGTCGTCACCGGCGACTGGGTGGTCAATGACGGCAGGGGCATCCGCCAGCGGCCCTACGACGACCGGTATCCCGGCACCTTCGGTGACATCGGCAAGCGCCGGGGCCAGGTCGCGGGCGCCGGCAACTCCGACCTCAGCTACCGGGAGGTCCATGACGTCGGCGAGATCTGGTGCGCGGCGCTCATGGAGCTGACCCGCAAGGTCGCCACCGCGCTCGACAGCAAGGAGCGGGGCTACCGGGTGACCTGGCAGGCGGTCGTCGACGGGCTGAAGCTCACCCCGAAGAACCCGTCGTTCCTCGTCGCGCGGGACGCGATCCTGCGTGCCTTCAAGGCGATGGAGGGCGGAAAGCTGAGCAGCGAGGAGTACGAGATGGTCCGGCGCGCGGCGTGTGAGGCGTTCGCGCGGTACGGCATGGGCTTCGACGCCTTCTGCCCGAACGCGTCCTTCGACGGCTGCGAGGGCGGCACGGCGCTGCCCCCGGCCGGGCACGAGGACTAGGGTCTGTTGTCCGGTCGATCCGGCCGGATCGGCGAGCGAGGTCCGGTGCACGCGATCGCAAGGCGGAGGAGGGAGCCACGCGGTGGGGGTAGTCCCGTGCCCGGAGGGCTACGGGGGCCGTAGGCGACTGACGACAACGCGCCTGGGGGTACCCCCAGGCGCAGTTCTGGGGGAGTGCTGGGGCACGCGAGCCCGGCAAGATCGGCCGGACAGGCCTCGTGCTGCGACCGGGAAGGGTCACCGGGTTGTTGGGGCAGATCTACCGGTCAGCACGGGTGTTGGAGGAAGGCGATGAGAGCGGCTGAGAGTTGGGCGGGTGCGTCCTCTTGGACGAGGTGGCCCGCACCGGCGATTGGCTCAAGTCGCGCGCCCGGGATGAGGGCAGCGAGCTCCCGTCCCTTCGCCACGGGAATCCCGGTGTCGTCGCGGCCCCAGTACACCAGCGTCGGATGCCGATCTCGCCGTACCGGTCCTGCACCTCGTCGGTGTAGAGCTGGTCGGCCTGGGCGATCTGCCGGTAGAAGGCGGCCTGGCCGAGATCGCCGAGCCACGGGCGCGACGAGCCGGTCGAGGACTGCCGGGTGCAGTCCGGGGCTGTTGGGCGAACTCACGTATTCGCGCACCCGGGCGTGGTGCAGCGCGGCGGCAGCTGCTCGAGGACTTCGGAGTGCTCGCCGACGAGCCGGAAGAACGGGGATCCCCACAGGCGCCATTGCGACCGGGTGGACCAAAGCGAGCGCGCGGTAGCGGGCGCCGTGCAGCAGATGTGCACGCAAGGAGACGGCGCCGCCGAAGTCGTGGGCGACCACCAGTGGTTCCTCCAATCCCCAGTGTGCCAGGAGCTCGTTGAAGACCCTGCCTTCGGCGGCCAGGGAGACATCCTGGCCGGCGGACTTCTCCGAGGCCCGTAACCGGGCATGTCCCAAACGAACACCTGGTGACGGCGGGCGAGGGAGCGGGCCACAGCGCGCCAGACGTATGAGGAGAAGGGTGTGCCATGGAGGAGGACGACCGGATGCCGGCCGGGTTGTCCGAGGCGGTCCCAGCGGACGTCGCCGGAGGTGCTGCGGAATGTCTCGGTCAGCTGCCATTCACTCATGGGTGTCGTTCCTCTCAGTTGTGCTTCCGGCCCAGGGGGTGATCATGCCGGGTTCGGTCTCGACGGCACCGTCAAGGGCCAGCAGCTTCGGGCCCGTTCACCGAGTGTCTGGTCACGCGGCGGCGGGGTGTGAGGGGTCTGCCTCCCCAGCGGATGTCTTTGCTCGCAGCCGAAGTCACCGTCGGCACCTGGCGTTCGCGCCGCGTGCCCGCCGACGCTCTGGCTGTGCCGGGGAGCGGGGGCTCAGTGGTTGGTGGGGCCGTCAAGGTGTCGGAGCTGGCACGCGTTTCACGCACCTCGACGACGGCGCGAGTGGGAACGACAGCACCTCGGCCAGTGCTCCGGGTTGCGGCCTCGCAAACAAGGCACCACCGTGGAAGCAGGGCGGGGCGCCAAGTCACAATCTCCAAGTGTCCGGCAGGAACCCCAGTGTGACAGGGCAATCAGTTCGCCAGCGGGAACACTGTCGGCGCGCAACTCGAACGAGGCCATCATGAAGGTGAAACACGCCTGCGGGCCCGAGGCAGACACCGAGTTCTTCCGCGAGATCGACGCGGTACTCGCCAGGTACCCGGCGGAGGCGCAGAAGTACGCCGTGCGCTGCCTGCGCCTCCAGAGCGAAGTCCTGCATGTGGACCTCGGCAGGCAGGTTGCGGTGTCCCGCGTCGAGGACGGACGCATCATCACGGAATTCGTCGACCGGGACGCCCCGCAGGTAGAGGCGCACCATTCGGCCTGCTGCGCCTGGACTGGCGTGGCTCCTCACAAGAGGTGCGTCGAGATCTGCCTGGAGTAGAGCTGACTTCGCTCGCGGTCGGCGGCGCCGCTGGTGCCAACAGCGGCTGGGGGCCGGTAGGTCGGCCCCGGTCCCGGCGTGAAGCTCACCGGCTTTGATAGGTCAGGCTGCGTCGATGAGCGGTCGTCCGCCCCAGCGGAGGCCCTTCTCGCTGCGGATGTGGGCGCGTTCGCGGCGTTGGGCGGCGAGGACGTCGCAGGAGAGCCGTTTGCGCGACCGGTGGAGCGGGGGTGACACCCGCCCGTCGCGCAGGAGCGCCCACAACACGCTCGCGCGTCGGCGGGCAAGGGCGATGACGGCTTGGACGTGCCGCCGGGACAACCCCCCGACACCATCCGCGCAGCGGCGGGTCTCCTCACCGACCAACAAGCAACCCAACACACCAAGGCACTCACACTGCCCGCCGCACAGACGTGATCACAACACCGGCCGCTACCCCGGCACGACCTCACGCTAATCACGCACGAGCCCGTTAGTTCACGGCCGGCACTCCTCGCCACCAGACACGACGAGACGGCCAATGGCCGCGCTCCACCTCGCGGGCATCATCTGGGCCGCAAGGCGATGACCCGAAATATGGTCCACCGACCAAGATCACACTTGCGGCAAACCGGGGGCGCAGGATGGGCACAGCCCGCGGTAGGTGACTTCGACATCGGACACCGTGAAGCCGAAGCGCTCCTCCGCCGGGAGGTCGCCCAGCAGATTGCCGGTCGGGTGGACATCGCGGACGGTGCCGCAGCTGGAGCACACCAGGTGCTGGTGCGGGTG
>NZ_JBEXEX010000099.1:0-11426 GCF_040606445.1 Streptomyces sp. NPDC005408
CTGTCGGGGTGGCGGGATTTGAACCCACGACCTCTTCGTCCCGAATAATGTGCGGAAAGATCGTTGACCAGGACCGTTGAATGTACGTGCAGGTCAGGGCCTTGGCGTGCGTTGGTCAGCGTAGGCGCCGCACGGCATGATTTTCTTGATCCACTCCCCGTTCACTCCCCTGGCTCGACCTGAGGTGCGGTCCGCTTCTAGACCTACGCATTACAAGCTGTCCGGGCTTGTTCCGCAGTAGTCCAGGGACGTCCGTCAGTGAGCTTGCCTCGCAGGTCAGATGACGTGCTGGACATTCGTGGACGGGTACAGACCATGCCGGATTCCACAGTATTCGAGACTAAGGGCTTGCAGATCATTAACATGTTGTCTTGATCACGCTGGGGTCGCCGCTCAGAGCTCGAACCCGAGCCTGGAGGGCTGTGAGGGCGGAGGGCGGGGTGGCCGCCGGCGGGATGACGATGCTGTGCGCCTTGAGCAGTTTCCTGATCTTCAGCAGGGTGCGGTGCATGGCGGTCCGACTGCTGTCGAACAGCACCGCGAGGGGTTCCGCGGCCAGGGAGACCCGCAGGTGAAGGACGGCTGCCAGGACTTGGTCGGGGAAGGCGAGCCGGGGCGGACGGCCGCGCTTGATGTCGCCGTCGACGGCCAAAGTGTCGGTGAGATCGCTCAGTTGCTGCCGGGACATGCCGGTCAGGACGGGGTCGGACAGTAGAGCATGGTCCCACTCCGGGGCCGGCTTCTGCGGAGCCCGGGGCGCTGGGATGGCAGGGCACGGCTGGGGGTGCACGGCATAGTTCCAGTCGCCGTGGAAGGCGTGTCGGGTCAGTGGCAGGGACGCCATCTCCGCGTCGCCGATCTGGACTCCGGTTGGGTAGATGTTGGTGTCCAGCTCGGCCATGACGCGCAGTCCGGTGCAGGTGGTGGTGGCGGCGATGGACCGGACGATGACTTCGTGGCTGGTCAGCGGGCGGCCGCGCCAGTTCAGGGTGATGTGCGAGAAGAGCCGGTGCTCGATTTTGTTCCACTTCGATGTGCCCGGCGGCAGGTGGCAAACGGTGATCGTCAGTCCTGTTTCGGCCGCGAGCCGGGCGAGTTCGAGCTTCCAGGCCCGGGTGCGGTAGCCGTTCGAGCCGCCCGCGTCGGCGGTGATGAGCAGTCGTTTCGCCTGCGGGTAGGCGGCCCGGCCCTGGCCGGACCACCAGCGGCGGATCGATTCCACTGCGAACGCGGCGGTGTCGTGATCGGTGCCTACGTTGACCCAGCCGGTGTTCGCCACGAGATCGTAGATCCCGTACGGGACGGCCTTGCCCAGTTGTGGGTCGGCGAAGTCATGGACGTTCACCGGCATCGGATCAGCCGCAGGCCGCCATTGGCGGCCGCTGTTCTTGAACTCGCCGACGAGCTCCTTCTTCTTGGTGTCCACGCTGATCACCGGCTGGCCGGTGTCCCTGTGATCGCGGGCCTGCTCGTTGAGATAGCGGAACTGGGCATCCCGGTCAGGATGTTGGCTTCCCTCGATGGTCTTGGCGTTGGCCTGCAGACTGAAGCCTTCCTCCCGCAGCAGGTCCGCGACGGTGTCCGCACTGACTTTGTGCCCGGTCCGGGCCAGCTCCCGCGCCAGCGTGCGGGTCGACTTCACCGTCCACCGCAGCGGTGACATCGGATCGCCCCGCTCGTCCGGCTCGACCAGCGCCAGCAGTGCCGGCCGCAGCCCCGGATCGAGATCTGCGACCCTCTTGCGGCCTCCGCCCGGCCGCCGCACCCGCTCCAGAGGTTCCTCGCCGGCCTCCAACTCGAACACGCCCTTGCGGACCGTGGTCTCACTCACCGAGGCCGCCCGCGCGACGGCCCGAACACCACCGTGTCCCAGGACACGGGCCTCTGCGGCCATCAGCAGCCGTCGCTGCCGCTCATCCAGATGTGGGAACAACACCGCGAACTTCACAGCGAGTTGGGCACAGATCTCGTCCGGGATGCGCATACCACATCAACGAGCCATGGGACGGGAAGCAACACCTTGATGATCTGCAAGCCCTTAGGAGCCATCAGCCTCCTCTGCCTCACTTCGCCCACCAGAGCGTTCATCAATCATTTATCCCCGTCTGTGAACCTCGTCCTCTGCACACACAAGGGAAGCACGGAACGCTCGCGCCACTCTTGCACCACCACAGTCAGGAACCCGAAGGAGAGCACATACAGTCAAGAAGCGCGACGAGCCGCTCCAGCATCGGCACACGTCGCCGACAGTTCGACGTCCTGGCAGACAAGATCAACTCTATCTGTGCCCTCCGCGCTGGAACGCTCAAGCTAACTACCGTTGCCCCAAAGAGGAACTCACTCTCAGAAAGGTCGAACCCAGCATGAGATCAATTCGACAGATAACCCTGACATTGAGTGCATTTGCCCTAGCTGTCGGCGCAATTGCTGTCAGTAGCACTCCTGCACAGGCTTCTGTAGCCTCCTGCGCAAATGCTGGAGCCAGCATTGCAGGCGTGGATTATATTTTTGCTCTCAAAGCGTGTCGGGGTGGCTATTCCTACTGCGTGAATCAACTCACATGGAAATCACGATCACCTTTCGCGGCGAGGGAGGCTTGCGGGCGTCTATGACCCCTCAAGCGGCAAAAGACGGCGGAACTGACCGACCGTCTGACGGGTCCCGTCTATCCGTATAAGGAGTTGATTCGTCGACTCCAGGGAAACCGGTGCGAGATCTGCGAGCGGCCACCACCGGCGGCCTCCTGTGACAGCAGGAGGCTGCCGCCTTGTCAGGCAGCGGCCCCGCAGTCGCCGGTCAATCCATGCTGAACCCGAGGGCCTTCTGCTGTTGATCGTTCATGTTGGTTGCGTGCACCGAGGGCTTGGCCATTGTGTAACACCAAGTGATGCAGATGGGCGCCCGCGGGTGAGAGCGGGATTGAATGGGGGAGACGTGAAGAATCTTCGGTCGCTGGGCGTCAGTCAGGACGCCGAGGAGATCCACCGGACGATGCCGGTCCAGCCACCCTTCGGCGTCGAGGATCTGGCTGAGCATCTGGGCAGCTCGCAGGAGCGGGTCCGCGACGGGCTGGACGAGTTGGGCACATATGGCCTTGGCGCGCAGACCGGTGAGGATCCCGCGCTTCTCGACGCGGGCGCGGCGCCACAGGCGCAGTGCCTCCCTCCGCGTCGCCGTCCTGCCCGCAGCCGCGGACGAAGGCGGCGACATTGGCCTCCGGGGGTACGGCGGCGGTGCGCCGGGCGGTGCGCTGCAGCGTGGAGACGGACAGCCGCGTGGTGCGGGCCAGTTCGCACAGGTCAGGCCGGAGCTGCTGAGCATGCCGGTGAGGGGTAGGAGGCGAGCTGTGGCTACGAGACGCAGAGATGAGCGCATGGCGCGTCGCGCTGGCCAGCTGGCGGGAGTTCGAAACGTCACAGGACCGCGAGCGATTCTTCGAAGCATGGCGCCGCGCTTGACCGCCTGCGGCTAACCCCGTCCTGTCGAATGCGTGTCGAAGTAACCGGCCACCCCAACACCACTGGCTGAAAAGGCCAGTTCAGAGCCAGTCCCCCAATGAACCACCTCAGCCCCTTCTAAGCGCTTGGCCGCCGGTTCGAGCCCTGCCGCCTGGTGTAGTTCAGTCTCAACGCATGACCGGTTGGACCTCGCGAATGTACGCCCAAGATCGGGCCTCCCCGACAACCGTACATTCGACCCGAACTCGCACAGGCAGGCCACCGTAGTCGGCGCGCCAGTTCCCGGGTGGGTAGTCTTCGGGACCCGATGTGCGGGTTAGCCAGAAGTCGCGCTGGTGGCCAAGTTTGAGGACAAACGGTGGCACACGGCGTCCGTCATCTGACGCCCCGTCGTTCGTCGACTCGAATTTGTAAGCCCCCCAGATTTGTGCATCAATCTGCTCCTGGTTGAGCCCGTGCGTCACGCCCGGCAGTCGCATACGGCCGTCATCCATGATGGACAGCAACACGCTCTCGATCTCCTGATGGATGGCCGGTCCCACGAAGGCCACATGCATGTACGCCGTATTTCCCTCGTACCCGGCGGGATTGACCTTGATATTGACCTCCGGAGTGATCTCGTGGTGCCAGCGGTCGCTCTCTATGCGCGCCACAATCTCGGCAGTTCTACGTGCTTCCTCCGCGGTGTCGCTTGCGCGTCCGGTTGCTTCCCAGGATGCTGCAGCGGCGATGACGCTCAGGAATGCCGCGATAACCGATGCACGGTCCTTGTCGAGCCAGCCGGCCCAGGCTGCACCGGCGAGCAGGGCGAGTACGGCAACGGCGGACAGGGCGATCAACAGTCTTCGGCGCCGTCGGCGCGTCTCCATCTCTGTCATAGCGGGACTGTAGGGCTGACGGGAATCCTCAACCACTTCCGCAGGTCGACCTGCTCACTCTTCCAGTCGAGGGATGCCGAGGCTCCCCACGCTGTGCTGCTGCGAGCGCGTCAGGTGTGACGTCCGGGGAGTCGATTTCCTTGATCCACTCCCCGTTCACTCCCCAGGGGCCTTACCGAACGAGTCAGGGCCGGTTTCCCGTGAAGGGAAACCGGCCCTGAACTGCTGTTTTAGCTGTCGGGGTGGCGGGATTTGAACCCACGACCTCTTCGTCCCGAACGAAGCGCGCTGCCAAGCTGCGCTACACCCCGATGTCACCGCTGTCGCGGCGACATCGATTACTTTAGCCCACCCGCGGCCGTGGACGAAATCCGGTTTCGCGCATCTGCCCGGGCGGTCTCAGTCCCGCCCCACCAGCGTCAGCAGCGTCGCCTCCGGCGGGCACGCGAACCGTACCGGCGTGTAGCGGTTCGTGCCGCAGCCCGCCGAGACGTGCAGGTAAGAGACGTTTCCGGCGGTGCTGTGGGTGGAGAGGCCCTTGACGCGGGCCGTGTCCAGGTCGCAGTTGGTGACCAGGGCGCCGTAGAAGGGGATGCACAGCTGGCCGCCGTGGGTGTGGCCCGCCAGGATCAGGGGGTAGCCGTCAGCCGTGAACGCGTCAAGCGTGCGCAGATACGGGGCGTGGACCACGGCCAGGGACAGGTCGGCGTCCTTGTCCGGGCCGCCCGCGACGCGGTCGTAGCGGTCGCGTTTGATGTGGGGGTCGTCGAGGCCCGTGAACGCGAGCTCGTAGCCGTCCAGCTTCAGGCTGCCGCGGGTGTTGCTCAGGTTCACCCAGCCCGCCGTGTCGAAGGCGTCGCGCAGTTCCTCCCACGGGTTGTGGACCACGCCGACCGCCGGGGCGTTGCCGTTCAGGCCGTGGCGGCCCTGGGCCTTCTCGAGCAGATAGCGGGCCGGGTTACGGAGCTTGGGTCCGTAGTAGTCGTTCGAGCCGAAGACATAGACGCCGGGGAAGTCGAAGAGCGGGCCGAGCGCGTCCAGGACCTCCGGGATGCCCTCCGGGTCGGACAGGTTGTCGCCGGTGTTGACCACGAAGTCCGGGCGCAGGCCCGCCAGGGACTGGAGCCAGGCGCGCTTCTTGCGCTGGCCGCGCACCATGTGGATGTCGGAGACCTGGAGTACGCGCAGCGGGCGCATCCCGCGCGGCAGGACGGGAACCGTCAGCCGTCGGAGGCGGAAGGAGCGGGCCTCGAAGCCGGCGGCGTAGGCGAGGCCGGCCGCGCCGACTGCCGTGATTCCCAGGGGTACTCCGTAGCGTGCGCGCATGTGCCCATCGTTGCAGACGCGGCATGTCCCGGAAGAGGGCGGGCGGCGGTCGCCCTCGCCCCCTCTCGCAGGGGGAGCGCGATGAGGAGACCGAGCGAGATCCAGACGTACGTATTGCTGCCCAGGAAGCCGTCGATGCCGGTCGCGTCCCAGCTCCACAGCCATACGACGCTGCTGCACAGGATGACGTAGATCGCTCCCGCCCACCGCAGCAGACGGCGCCGTCTCGGGTCCCCTTTCTCCAGGCGCAGCCCCGCGTCGATGAGGACCGCGAGTGCCGGGAAGACCCAGACCAGGTGGTGCACCCAGGTGACCGGGCTGATGAGGCAGGCCGTGAGGCCGGTCACCGCGAAGCCCGCGAGTTCGTCTCCGGCGGCGACGGCCCGGCGGGCCCGCCAGACCCAGAGGCAGAGGATCACGATCACACCGAGCGCCCAGACCAGACGGCTGGGGGCGTCCGGCTCGGAGAGCCGGGCCACGACTCCTTGCCAGGACTGGTTGGAGACGTACGCGAGGGAGCCGACCCGGTCCGTGTTCCACATCGCCTCGGTCCAGTAGACCCGCGAGGCGTCGGGCGCGACCCACATGGCGAGCAGGGTGGCGCTGATCGCGACGGCCACGGCCGTGGCGGCCGCGCGCCAGCGGCGGGTGACCAGCAGATAGCCGATGAACACGGCCGGGGTGAGCTTGATCGCGGCGGCCAGACCGATGCCGAAGCCCGCGAAGCGCCCGCGGCCGGTGGACAGCAGCCAGGCGTCCGCCAGTACGAGGGCCAGGAGCAGCAGGTTGACCTGGCCGAAGCTGAAGGTGTCGCGGACCGGCTCCAGCAGCACGAACAGACAGCCCGCGACGGCGAAGGTGAACCAGCGGCTCCAGCCGTGCCGACGGACGACGGCTCCGGCCGAGCAGTACAACACCGCTCCGGCCGCCGCGAGATTGAGCAGCACGCTGATCGCGACCGCGCTCTGCCAGTCGACCAGGGTCATCGGCAGCATGCACACCGCGGCGAACGGCGGATACGTGAAGCCGTAGTGCGTGCCCGGCACCAGATAGTCGTAGATGCGCCCGCCGTCCGTCCAGGACTCGACGGTTCCGTAGTACACACCGAGGTCGAACCAGTCCCGGTGCAGCGGGACGGTGGCCAGGAAGAGTCCGACCGCGGCCGCCAGCCCCACGACGAGGGACAGCCGTCCGCGCGTGGTCGTCGGCCAGCTAATGGTCGTGGTTCTGGTCATCGTCATGCGGTGCTCCCCAGCGTCCCCAGCGTCCCCGGGGTCATGCCGTTCCCCGGCGTCATCGTCATGCCGCGCTTCCCAGCGGGCCGGTCCCGGTGCCGGACGCCGCGCGCCCCGTCATGCGGTGGGCACACCACAGCGCGAGCACCGCGAGGACTCCGCCGCAGGTCGCGAGCGCCACCTGCGGCCCCTCCGGCGCGAACCCGCTCGGCAGTACGGCCAGCGCCAGCACTCCGCTCGCGACGGCGACCGTCCGGCGCACCGAACTGTCGGGTCCGGCCGCGGCTATCAGGAACAGCCCCCACAGCACGTACCAGGGCCTTATCGCCGGTCCGAGGACGGCCACCGCGATCAGGCTCAGCCCGAGTGCGTACACCGGGCGCAGCCGGTGGTGGCGCCGCCATGCGATCAGTACGGCAAGGACGGTGGCGGCCAGTCCCGCCAAGTGCCAGGCGGGCGCGGCGAATTGGGCGAGGCTGCTGCCCGCGTTCTCCAACAGCGCGCCGGACATCCGGCCGAGGGAGGAGGTGAGCGACCAGTTCTGCGGCGAGACGGGGGTGTCCAGGGCGGCTATCCATCCGTATCCAGTGCCGGTCAGGGCGGTGGTCGCAGCCGTTGTCGCCGCGCTGATCCCCAGGACCGCCGGTGCGGCTCTGAGCAGTGGAGCCCTCAGCCGTGGCACACGGCCGCCGAGCTGTCTGCCCCAGAGCAGGGCGACGGCCACCAGCCCCAGCGCGGCCGGCGCCTTCACCAGAGCCGCGAGCGTGACCAGGACGACCGCGACGATCGGCCATCGCCCCAGCGCGGCCACGAGCCCGGCGCCCAGCAGGCCGAGCATGATCGCGTCATTGTGGGCGCCGCCGACAAGGTGCAGCAGCACCAGCGGATTGAGCGCCCCGAGCCAGAGCGCGGCGGCCGGGTCCGCTCCGCAGTGCCGGGCCAGCGTGGGCAGACAGAAGACCATCACGGCGACCCCGAGCAGGGCGACGAGCCGCATGCCGAGCACGCCGGTGAAGACCTCGCTGCGGGTGAAGTCGGTTATCGCCCGCGCGCAGGCGAGGAAGAGCGGGCCGTACGGAGTAGGGGTGTGCTGCCACAACGGCGCCACCTCCGCGGGCAGCGGTCCGCCGAGCCGCGAGGGCCCGTGCGCGTACACGTCTATCTGTGCGTCGACCATGGCGCCCTGCGCGAGATAGCTGTACACGTCGCGGCTGAACAGCGGCGGCGCCAGCAGCAGCGGGGCAGCCCACAACCCGAGCGTGAGCAGCAGGGTGCGCCGGCCCGGTGGTTCGGGCCCGCGGATCACCCGCCCCAACAGCGCCCAGGCCGCGATCAGCAGGACAAGTCCGAAGTACGCCGCGACCAGACCGAGCGCAGCCCGGCCGGACTCCGGTGCGAGAGCCTTCCGTACGGGCAGCGCACCCGCGGTCACACCGCCCGCGGCCAGCGCCGTCGAGCCCACCAGGCCGAGCAGTTGGCAGCGGCGGGTGTCGACGGAGACGGGGAGCGCCAGCATCTGGGCAGCGTGTCAACGGGCGGTGTCCGAAAGGCGACGTCGTCACCGCCGGCGTGCGGCCGCCGTATGTCGGCAGTCTTACAAACGTGCGCACGAGGGTTCCGCGGCCTCGTCGGCCACCGCCGCGAATGAGCCTCGGCCGCCTCCGCGAAACGGGCCTCGCCCGCTCGCCGCCGCGAAATGCGCGGGCCAGGACATCGCGGCACCTGCCACACTGGACCCCATGACCAGAGTCAAGCCCTCTTCATATCCTCTTTGCTGGGAGGCTGTCGTCCAGGGGTCTGAGCAGCGCTCATTGCGTGGCCTGGTTGGCGGGTCGTGGTCCGGCCTAGGCTCTGGCTCATGACTGAGTGCGTGCAGGTGTACACAGCGACGGAGAGCCGTGAGGCAGCGGTAGCACTGGCCAGGGGCGCGACGGAGGCACGTCTGGCTGCGGGGGCGCAGGTGGTCGGCCCTGTCACCTCGGTGTTCTGGCACCTGGGCGAATTCGGTGAGGGCGAGGAATGGCAGGTGATCTTCAAGACAACGGCGGCCCGGTACAGCGAACTTGAGGAGCATCTGCTGGAGCACCACCCGTGGAAGAACCCCGAGATCAATGCGGTGTCCATCGTGGCGGGCTCTCCGGCCGGCCTGGAGTGGATCGCCCGCAGCGTCGCTGAGTGATCACATGGCCGCGCGGTCCAGGAGCTCGGCTAGGGGCGCGATCGCCCGGTGCGGCTGGAGCCTGAGCAGGAACTCGTTTGCGCGCTGCTGGGGCCGGACGGAGCCGATTCCGGTGGAGAGATCCATGGCCTTGGTGATCACTGTGGCTGACTGCTCGATCTCCCCGGCGTCCATGTAGGCGTGCGCGAGCCAGGTGAGGTACAGCGACTTGTCGCGGGCGTGGGTGTCGTCGAAGTCGGCCAAGGCTGCTTCGAGCGCGGGCACTGCTCGTAGTGGACGATGCAGCTCGGTCCAGCAGCGGCCCTTCATGATCTGGAGCTCGCGGGTGTCGACCCACGACGACCAGTCGGGCCCGGGACGATCGCTGTTGTTCCCCATCAGGGCTTCCTCGGCTTGACCGAGTGCCTGCTCGGTCTCCTTCGCCTGGCCTGCCTTGGCATGGGCCCATGCGCGACGTTCGAAGAGAAGGGCCCGGACAGTCGCGGGTGCGTCTGCGCTGGCTGTCTCGCAGGATGCGGCGGCGGTCGCCACGCCAGAGGTTCCGGTACTGACCTGCTGGTAGGCGAGAAACGCGAGGGAGTTGCCTGCCAGCGCCGCGTCCTGGGCCGCGGTCGCCGCCTGAAACGCCTTCTCGTAGAGGGCTGATGCCTCGGTCTGTCGCCCTGCGTCAAACGCCGCCCAGCCTGCCTGCTGCGCCTGCTCTGCCACCAGACTGAGGAGCTGTCGGCCCGTGCCTTCCGTGTACGAGGCGTTGCGCAGCAGGTTCATCGTTCTGCCGAGTTCGGCGCGGTAGATGTGCCGGGTGTCGGCTCCGCCGAGTACGTCATCGAGGCTACGCAGACGGGCGGTGCGTCGTTGAAGGTGCTGCACCTGCCGGTGACCAATGCGGCGGCCGGCCGTGTCTGCTGGGGTCATGGCGGCACCGGTGGCGATACCTAGGGAAGCGGCGAGGAACCTCCTGCGCTGCACTTCGTCTCCTTCGAGATCGACGGTTCCCAGATCATCGGTCTCGGGAACATTCGAAATTCGTGGGGCGGGCGTAGCGAGGGGAGAGATTAGCTCCGGGCGGCTTGGAGATGTGGGCGTTGATGCCTGCTCCCACGGGCGCGGTGCCATCCCGATCATGTGGCCGGGAATGCCTAGGGCATCGGCGATGCACGCGATCTTCTCGTAGGTGGTGATCGCTCCGTCGCCGCGTGCCAGCTTCCCCACTCGTTCCGGCTTGATGTCGCACGCGTCGGCGATTTTCAGAAAGCTGATCCCGCCCCACTGCCGGGCCAGCTTGAAGACCTGCCCGAAGTCGTGCCGCTTCAACGCGGCCTGCACATCGGCCCGGCCCAGGACATGGGCCGGTAATGCCGTTGGTGAGAGGTCTCCTGACACGCGCTTCCTCGAATCTGCCTGGGCACAAGGAATATCAGTGATTCTCCGAGCCGAGTTTACCCATCATGGGTACCCCTATCGCCGGGAATCGGTGGGGCGTTGAGCTCGCCATCCTCTGAGTTATGCAGGAGCGACAGGATGCGCTGAACAGCCCGGAGATGGTGTGCCGATGGGCTCGTCATCCGCGGTGCGTTTGCCTGGCTCGTGTCGAGCTGCGCAAGGCGCTCGCCGCCTGGGGCCTGGCGAAGATTGAGGACACGGCTCTCGTCGTGCTCTCCGAACTGGTCACGAACGCTGTCCGGCATGCGCACGTTTCGCCGGGGCGTGAGATCGAAACCCGCTTTCAACTGGCTGGCGAAGACCTCCGCATCGAGGTGCACGACAGCGCTGACGAGTGGCTTTACAAGCATGCCGCGACCAGCGACTCGGAGTGTGGCCGAGGGCTCGTCCTGGTCAGCGAGCTCGCCGACCGGTGGGGCGTAAGCGAACGCAGAGGGGTCGGTAAGTCCGTATGGGCTCTCATGGCGGTGCCGCCTCGGGACGGAGACAGCTGATGGACGGTACTCAGGGACCAGTAGAAGTCGGCGGCGCGCTGAATCGTCAGCCGACAAGACCGCGCGCGGTTATTCGGTTCGCGGACTGGGCGTTGACCACGGACAAGCAGGGCAGCGGACCGGTCTACGAGGCTGAGTGCACGACGTGCGGCGAGTCCTCCAACGCGGCGGAAGGCAAGGACGAGCCCGAGCTGTGGTGTCTCCGGCATGCGGGTGCGCTCGGGCACACGGGCTTCCGCGGGGTCACGACGGCGTTCTTCCGCGCCACGCTGGTCAACGCGCGGAGCGGTGGTGCGGACTCATGAGGCAGCGATTATTCGCCTTCGGGATCGTCGTCTGTCTGGATGGCGCAGTACGTGCCCTTGGCGGTGATCAGTGATCCCTACTCGTAAGCCTTTTGGCGTCTGGTCCGC
>NZ_JBEXEX010000100.1:0-11401 GCF_040606445.1 Streptomyces sp. NPDC005408
TACCCGAACGGTCCGCAGCGCAGCGCGTTGGCGAGGGCGTTCGGGTGTGCGCGGGTGGTCTATAACGATGCCCTTAGGGCTCGGGAGACCGCCCGTGCTGCGGGGCTGCCGTTCGTGACCTCTGCCGAGTTGTCGAAGCAGGTCACGGCAGCGAAGCAGACCGAAGCGCGGGCCTGGCTTGCCGAGGTGTCAGCCGTAGTTCTGCAACAGTCGCTCCGGGATCTGGACACCGCCTACCGGAACTTCTTCGACAGCCTCAAGGGCAAGCGTCCGCGTATGGGTGCACCCCGCTTCAAGTCCCGCAAGGACAACCGGCATACGGTTCGCTTCACCGCCAACGCCCGGTGGAAGATCACGCCCGGCGGTGACCTGTCGTTGCCGAAGATCGGAGATGTCCGGGTCAAGTGGTCCCGCGCTCTGCCGTCTGTGCCGTCCACGGTGACCGTGGTCAAGGACGCCGCAGGCCGGTACTTCGCGAGCTTCATCGTGGAGACCGGTACGGACGAGACGCTGCCCGAAGTGGCACCCGTGGTAGGCATCGACCTGGGGCTGACGCACTTCGCGATCCTCTCCGACGGCACGAAGATCGACAGTCCGCGCTTCCTGCGCCGGGCCGAGAAGAAGTTGAAGAAGGCGCAGCGGGATCTGTCGCGCAAGGCCAAGGGGTCAGCGAACCGGACGAAGGCCCGTATCAAGGTCGCCCGCGCTCATGCCCGGACGGCCGATGCGCGGCGCGAGTTCCACCACCAGCTTTCCACAAAGATCATCCGCGAGAACCAAGCGGTGGCAGTGGAAAACCTGGCAGTCAAGGGGCTCGCCCGCACCCGGTTGGCGAAGTCCGTGCACGACGCCGGATGGTCGGCGTTCACCACGATGCTGGAGTACAAGGCCGCCCGGTACGGGCGACAGTTCCACCGCATCGGACGGTTCGAACCAACCTCTCAAGTCTGCTCGAACTGCGGAATCAAGGACGGCCCCAAACCCCTTGGCATCCGTGTGTGGACGTGCGGGGAATGCGGGACCGTCCTCGACAGAGACATCAACGCGGCCGTCAACATCGCCAAGGCCGCCGGACTGGCGGTGTCAGCCTGCGGAGCGCGGGTAAGACCGGGACTCGTCCCGGCACAGCGCGAAGAAACAGGAACCCACCGAGACGGTCAGCCGACCGTGGCAGGAATCCCCACCCATTAGGACGGGGAGCGGAAGTCAAGGCCCTCATCGAAGCCTCTCTGAAGTCCCTGGACGACCTGGGCCACATCTGGGAGGCGTACGGCGAGCACAGTTTCCTCCAGATCGTGGTGACGGACGGCGAGGAGAACGCCTCCGGCGGCGACAGACGGCACGACGGCGACATGGCCATCCTCGGCCCCTGGCTCGACAAGATCGCGGCGAAGATGGGTGCGCTTCCGGGCCACTGGACTTCCGCGATCCTCGTTCCGAACTCCCTGGCGAAGCGAACCGCCCAGAACTACGGCTTCCCGGCCGGAAACATCGCCATCTGGGATGCGGATTCCCAGGAGGGTGTCGAGGAGGCGATCGGTACCGTGCGCGCTGCCGCCACCAGCTTCCTCCGTGGCCGCGAGCAGGGCGTGCGCGGCACGAAGAACCTGTTCGCGGTCGGCCAGGACATATCGGTCGACGACGTGCGGGCGAACCTCGAAACCCGTCCCGGCCGACAAGTATCGACTCCTGAAGGTCGACACGGAGGTCGAGATTCGATCCTTCGTTGATTCGCATCCGGGCGTGACGTACGAACGCGGGTCGTGTTACTACCAGCTGGGCACCCGGGTTCAGGTTCAGCCCGACAAGGAAGTCATCGTGGTCGAGAAGGACACTGACCGCGCATACACGGGCGACGCGGCACGCAGTCTTCTGTTCGGCACGGGTATCCAGGGGACCGTCTCCGTGAAGGCGGGGCGTAATCCCAAGTTGGAGGTATACGTGCAGAGTCGTTCGGTGAACAGAAAGCTCAAGCCGAAGACGCGTCTGCTCATCATGCTCTGAAATTCACGAGAAGGGCGTAGAGCAAGTGGTCCAGGACCAGTTGCGAAAAGTCGGCCAGTCGTGGACCTCACCCGATGTCGGTTCCGCGAGCACATCGCGCACGGCCTGGCCGCCGTGCTGGCGGAGATCAAGGCAATCGCCGCGATCACCACGAGCGGCACCAAGCCCGTGAAGAGGAAGTTGACGGCCTGCGCCCACCCGGCGCGGCCAGGGTCGGGCCGGGTGCGCGGTCGGCCCGGGCCCGAGCGGCGGACCTTGATCTGCGCGAGGACCTGCTCGAGCTGGGTGCAGTCGTTGATATTGCCGCCCGTGAGGACGAAGCCGAGCGTGGGCCCCTTCGCCCCACCTGCGGTCGCCGGGGTGGGTGACGGTGCCTCAGGCGGTCATACGCACACCCTGGACAGCCGCGATACCCCCAGTTGCCCCGCTGCTCCACCCACTTGCCCATGTCATCACCGTCCATGCAGCACCGGGCTGAATTCCGGGCAGGCTGCCGTCGGGGTCGACCAGGTCGGCGAGCACCCGGTGGTGCAGCTGCCAGTTCAGCGGCCCCGGGCAGTCCCAGCCCGGGGGAAAACCCCCGGGCAGAGTGGGGGTGGCCATGAGTGACGTGGCTCTCGCCCGCTGGGATGGTACTGGGCATGAAGCCGACGATGAACCGCATGGCAACTCCGCCAACTCCGATGACGCGGACGACTCGGACCGTCCGCCTGATGTTCGCCGCCGCACCGGCGTGCTTTCTGGCCGGGTGGCTGCTGATGCGGCCGATCGGCAGGCAGGCGGAGCCGGGGGGCTGGTGGACGGCCGCGCACGCGGTCTGGCTGGCGGGGTTCTTGATGTTCGCGGCAATGAGCCTGCGCTTCGGCCGGCTGATCACCGGGGGTGACGCCGGACCGGCGGGACTGACGGCTGGGCGCAGGGCTGCGCTGCGGGCGAGTGTGGTGGTGGTCCTGCTCAGTTCGCTGGCGAACGTGGTGCAGTTGTTGCTGGATCTGATAGGCGGATTCCGCGCGGCGAACCGGGCGGAGTTGCAGGACATGTTCGCGGGGGTGAAGGACATTCCCGGTGCGGAACAGCTGATCTACGGTGTCGGGGCCCAGCTCGTCTTTGTCGGTCTGGTGGGGTTCGCCGTGCTGGCTGCGGTCGCGGGACGGGCCGGGGCGTGGACGGCGGCGCTGGTGACTGGAGGCACGGTGGTGTTGGCGGTCGCGATGGGCTTCGGACGCAATCACTGGCTGGTGCCGGTCGGTATGACCCTCCTGCTGGCCGGACTCGCCGTGCTGGGCGGACAGTTGGCGGGACGTTCGGGCGGGCCGCGGGAGTCCCGCCGGGCGCCTGCGGCGTGGTTGTCGCGGACACCGGCCGGCTGATTGCTGACTTGCCCTTGCCGCCCCTGAGGACGAAGCCGAGCGGGCGGCCGCGGCTGTCGCAGGCGAGGTGGATTTTAGTGGTCAGTCCGCCACGGGATCGTCCGAGGGCGTGAGTGTGTGCCGCTTCTGCGGGGGCAGCCCCTTTTTACGGGCGCCGGCCGCGTGCTGGTGAGCGCGGGCGATCGTGGAGTCCACCGACACCAGCCAGTCGATATCCCCGGCCGCATCTTTCTGGGCCTGGACCGTCTCCAGCATCCGTGCGAACGTACCATCCAGCGACCTGCGGAAACGCGTGTACAACGTCCGCCAGGACCCATACCTCTCGGGCACATCACGCCAGGCCGAACCGGTCCGCAGTTTCCATACGATCCCGTTCAGCACCAGCCGGTCGTCCCGCCGAGGCCGCCCCGTCTCCGTCCTCGGCAGCAGCCCCGACAACACATCCCACTCTTCGCCCTAGAGCTCATGCCGCCGCACCATGCATCACACGATGCCCCATCAACTCCCTTTGAAGACAGGCCCTAGGGCTGGGCGTCGTTGTCGCCGCCGAAGTCGGGTACGTCGGCGGACAGCAGGTGTTCGGCGCCGTGTTCGAGGGCCTTGGCCGTCTCGGTGGAGCGGGGGAGCATGGTCTTCTCGTAGGTGCGGATGGCGTCGTCGACGGTGGCGGCGTTCGCGAGGGCGAGGGCGAGTTCGCTGGCGTCGAGCATGGCGAGGTTGACGCCGACGCCGAGCGGGGGCATGAGGTGGGCGGCGTCGCCGAGCAGGGTCACCGTCGCGTTGTGTTCCCAGGTGTGCGGGACCGGGAGGGCGAGGATCGGGCGGTCGATGTAGGGGCCGTCGTTTTCGGTGATCATCTGGCGCAGGCGGGGCGACCAGTGGGCGTACTCGTGGCGTAGCACGGCGCGGATGCCGTCGGTGTCCTCGGCGGTCAGCCCGTTGGTGCTGATCCAGTCGACCGGGACTCGTTGGATGATGTAGACGCGGATGTGATTTCCGCTGTTGCGCTGGGCGAACAGGCCGCGCTCGCCGTCGGCTGCGTGGGCGCTGCCCGAACCGACCAGCTCGGCAATCTCGGGGTGTCGGTTCTCGACGTCGGAGAACCGTGCTTCCAGGAAGCTGACCCCGGTGTACTCGGGGACGGCGGGGGACACGGCCGGGCGTACCCGGGAGAAGGCCCCGTCGGCGCCGATGACCAGATCGGTCTCGATGCTCGTGCCGTCGGCGAAGTGCAATTGCCGCGGCCCACCGGCGGGTCCGCTGATCATGTCGAGGGCGCGGCCCCAGTGCACGGTTCCCGGCTGCACGGAGTCGAGCAGCAAGTTGCGCAGCTGGCCGCGGTCGATTTCCGGCTTGAAGAGCTCGTCGGGCGCCGGGACTTGATGGGACGTGATCGTGCCGGTCGGGTCCATCTGGCGCATTTCCTGCCCTTCGGGACGGGCGAGGGTGAAGAACTCGTCGAGCAGGCCGGCTTCGCGCAGGGCGATCTGGCCGTTGTCGGCGTGCAGGTCGAGGGTGCCGCCCTGGTTGCGGGCGTCGGGACCCGGGTCGCGGTCGTAGACGGTGACCGCGATGCCGCGCTGCTGGAGGATGCGGGCGCAGGTCAGTCCGCCGGGTCCGGCGCCGATGATGCTGATGCTGGCGTTGGCGGGTGCTGGGGAGTTCATGGTTGTTCCTTTCAGTCGGCGAAGAGGAGGCATCGGGCGAGCAGGTCGGGGCACTCCGGCGTCGACCTCGGTCATGGACGTGCCTCGCGGGTCTCCTTGATGAACAGGACGGCGACGGGCGGTGCGGTGCAGACGATGACCATGCCGGTAAGGATGTGCCGCTCAGGTGCTCGCAACCCCTATAAAATCAGAACAACACACAAAGTGCAACGACTCTACTTAGTGACGGGTTCGACTATCGGATACGCTCTAGCCATGACCGTGCCCCCCGTCAGCCGCCGCGACCGCAAGAAGGCGGCCACCCGGCAGGCAATCGCCGACGCCGCACTGCAGCTCTTTCTGGAGCGCGGCTACGATCAAGTAGGCATCCGCGACATCGCCGACGCCGCCGACGTATCGACCGCTACGGTGTTCAAGCACTTCAGCGGTAAGGAAGCGCTGGTATTCGACCAAGACGAGGACCGGGAGTCAGAACTGATCGCCGCGGTGCGGCAGCGACCCTCCGGTCAGAGCATCCTCGACGCCCTCCGGCAGCACGTCCTCGACACCTGGCCCTCGATCGAGGCACATCCTCAGGCAGCTGAGTTCACCAACCTGGTGGACTCCACGCCGGTGCTACGCGCGTACGCCGAACGCATGTGGACCCGGTACACCGACAGCCTCAGCGCAGCCATCGCCGACGAGATCGGCGTGGACCACGACGACCTCGCATGTGTGGCTCTTGCTCGATTCGTACTCGACATCCCGGTCCTCGCTCGCGGCCGGCAGGACCGCCGAGCCGCCGTCGAGGCAATCTTCGACATCCTCACACACGGCTGGGAACCGCCCAGCAATCCGCCCGCGCCGTAGCCCCCACCATGCGTTTCGGCCGCACCCGCCCCTCGGCCCGGCAACGAGAACTGACATCCCGTCATTCCCGAGCGGCGAGCACCTCATTCTGATCCCGTCCACGACCGCGGCCTCCTGCTGTGCGACGGGTGCGTCCAGGAAGATTGTTAGTCAACTTTCCTAACAGACTATTGACTTGGGCATGCAACCGGCTCGACGCTGCGTGGTGCTGCTGGACCCCTCGGGCAACGGAGGCACCATGAGCCGGCGTGCACTCATCGCGACACTCGCGACCATCTGTCTTTTACTGGCCTCCGCGTTCACCGGGCTGCTGAGCACCGCAGCCCCGGCGGCCGCGGCGCCGACGACCCAGCCCACCTTTCTGACCTTCTACGGCTGGTGGGACAACACTCCCCCGGGCGGCGACATCGCCTACCCGCAGATCCACAACACCGCGGGCGGCAAGGGCACGTACGCCGATCCGATCACCTTCGCGACGTCCACGGCCGAGCTCCCGGCCGGTACGAAGGTGTGGGTCCCGCGGGTGAAGAAGTACTTCATCATGGAGGACAGCTGCCAGGAATGCGGCGAGGACTGGAGCGGCCACGGGCCCAACGGCGGTCCCGGCCTGCGCCATATCGACCTGTGGCTCGGCGGCAAGGGCGGCAGCGCGATGGACGCGATCGACTGCGAGGACGCGCTCACGCACTACAACCCCGACGGCAAGCCGACGATGGAGCCCGTCGTCGTCAATCCCGGCGCCAACGAAGCGTACGACCCCACGCCGATCTTCAACACGAGTACGGGCGAGTGCTACGGCGGCGCCAAGCCGAACACCACCATCGGGCAGTACAAGAACGGCTCGTCGAGCCAGTGCCTGGAGGACCCGAACAACAGCGGGAGCCCCGGGACTCAGCTCAAGACTGCGGCCTGCAACGGCTCTGCCGCGCAGCGCTTCACCTTCCACGGCGCGTTCCTGATCATCAATGATCTGTGCGCGGCGATGTCCGGCGGCAAGGTGGTGCTCAACACCTGCACGGGCGGGCCGAGTCAGCAGTGGTCGATCAATCCGAGCGGCACGATCTCCGACATCCAGACCGGCCAGAAATGCGTCAGGGCCTCGGGTACCAGCGTCGTCGCGGGCAGCTGTTCGGGGGCGGCGAGCCAGTGGGCGTTCACTGCCGCCTCGACGGGCAATGACTTCTCGCTCGCGCTCAACCCGCCCTCGGGAACGGTGAGTCCGGGTGCGTCGACGACATCGACGGTGTCTGCCGCGGTGGTCTCGGGCACGGCCGAGCCGGTGACGCTGTCCGCGACGGGTGCGCCGTCCGGGGTCAGCGTGAGCTTCGATCCCCCGTCGGTCACACCCGGCTCGACGTCGACGATGACGGTGACCGCGGCGGCCGGGGCCGCGGGCGGATCCTCGACGGTCACGGTGACGGGAACCTCCGCTTCGGCCGCGCACTCGGCCACCTACACCCTGACCGTGACGGGTTCCGGCGGCACTCCGGTTCTGCTGTCGCAGGGCAAGACGGCGACGGCGTCCTCGATCGAATCGTCCTCGTACCCGGCGAGCGCGGCCTTCGACGGCAATCTCACCGGCAGCCGCTGGTCCAGCAAGGAGGGCGCCGCCCCGCAGTGGCTGCGCGTCGATCTGGGCGCCACGTCGAACATCAGCGGCGTCAAGCTGTCATGGGAGGCGGCGTACGGCAAGGCGTACACCATCCAGACGTCCACCGACGGCACTGCCTGGACAACGATCTACTCCACGACCACCGGCAACGGCGGCACGGACGAGCTGACGGGACTGACCGGCACGGGGCGCTACGTACGGATGAACGGCACCGCGCGGGGCACCTCATACGGCTACTCGCTGTATGAGATGCAGGTGTACGGGTCGCCGGCCGCCGCGGCTCTGGGCGACCCCAATCCCTGGGACGACCCCAACCTGGTGTCGATGTTCGACGGCAAGTCGCTGGACGGCTGGACGGCTTCTAAGGCGGGTGGCTGGACAGTAAAGGACGGCACGATCCACGGCACGGGGAAGGCGGGCCGCGGCTGGATCTACTACAACAAGCAGCAGGCGGGCAGTTTCCGGTGGATCTTCAACGTCCGCCAGGTCTCCGGGAACCATGCCCCGACCGTGCTCATGTGGGGAACGACCGAGCCGATCCGCGACGCGCTCAGCGCCATACAGTTCCAGCCGCCCAACGGCGGGCACTGGGACTACCGGCCGGGTCACAACAACGGCGGCGGTGATCTCTTCAAGAAGTTCCCGCACGACAAGATCGACGTCAAGAAGTGGAGCCAGTGCGAGCTGCTCGCCAATGCCGATACGGGCAAGGCGCGGATGGCCTGCTGCCCGCTGAAGGGCTCGGACGTGAAGTGCAAGGCGGTCGAGATCCTCGACTTCTTCGACCGTACGGCCGCGCGGGTGGGGCCGCTGGCCATACAGGTGCACAACGGCGGGATCCAGGACGAGTACCGGAGTCTGTTCATGGAGACGCCGGTGGCCGACCCGGACACGATGATCACGATGAATTGACGGCCCCGGCCCGACGAAGTCGAGTGTGTGCGCCACCGCTGAGCCGCATACGGAGTTCAGTTGCGGCTCAGCGCCCGGTGCACCCCCGCCACCACCGCCGTCGCGGGGGTCACTTCTACGAGCTCACTGATGGGCTTCGGGCTGGGACGCCAGCGAGGCAGTCACCACAACCTGCTCCGCGCATTCGGCCGCTCGCAACGCATCCCCCACAACCTCGACCAGCCACACTGCGACATCCACCGACCACTCTGGCGCACGACACGCGAATCGCATCACGCCACGCTCACGGCCCTTGTTGTAGCCATGCTCGCCATCCACGTCCGCCATGCCCGACACATCGAGCAGCCCAGCGGCAACTTCGACTCCCGCGATGTCACCCAGTCGCTCACTGACAGCGCGGCACACAGCCATCTCTTTTCCTGACGCTGTGGGTCCAGCAGCGACGGTGAGGCTCACGGAAAACGACTTGGACGGGTCGGCGAGAGCGAACCAATTCCGCATCGCCTCCAGGTCGTCGGAGGCATCACCGACAAGCTCCTGCAGCGGGAGGACAGCATGCAGCCCGGTGAACCGGACGCGCCCGATCCGATTCACGGCGTCCGAAAGGATGCGCGCCACGTGAAGGACCGGGAGACGCGGCTCACGGACATCGACCGGGATCTCCGCCGACATCCACGCCAGCTCCCGGACCTTCCCGTCCTGCGTCCAGTCCCCGCCGGCCAGGGAATCCGCCCAGCGCCCCGGGTCTTGGACGATTCGAGCCTCGCCCCAACCCTCGTACTTGTAGGTCCATCCGCCGGTGGAATACCAGCCGTAGGCTTCCGACCTGCGCATGGCAAGGTCGTACAGCTCACTTCCGGTGTCCCCGCACGTGATGTGCGCGGCCCACGGATACCGGTCGAGTACCCCGTGCAAGGCAACGAGCGTCTCGTAATACACGCGGGGGCCTTTCTGTACTCGACCGGTACCCAAGCACGGCCGGATGCTAGATGCCGCAGTACAGCGTCTGCGTCTTGGTGACGAGCTTCGAGTCACCGTCCGGGTAGCCGACGATGTCTGCGTCGACCACCGTGCGGAAGTCGTTCTTCGCGATCAGGTTGGTGCACTTCCAGTTGGCGACCGCCCTCTTGTTGCTTCCTCCGCCCGGCGGAACGGTCTTGACCCCCTTGTTGAGATTCTTCCACCCGGAGCCGCTCTTGACCTGCAGCCAGATGGTGATCTTGGCTTGCGTCGCCGGACCGTCGATCTTCTTCCACCAGCCGTGAGCGTTGACCGTGTTCCTCACAGTGTGTGAGAAGTGAGCGTAATCCCCCTTGGTCACGAAGCCATGGAGGTCCCGCGTGCCGATCGCCTGGTAGCTGCTTGCAGGTTCGCTGCGATCGTCGGCATGTGCCGGTACCGTCGAAGCAGCGGCCAGCAGTACGGCGAGCACGGTCGATGCTCTGCCGATACGTATATTCACGAAAGTTCCCCTCGTTTGGTCGCGTTGGCGCGCGCCGCGAAGAACACAACCACACCACCCGCACTTCGCACAATTGTGTTGATCACAAGCTGACAGGGCAGCTCGGCCTCTCACAACTGCTGTCAGAAGGAGGTGAATTGGGCCTGGTGGCCGTGCTCGTGCGACGAGTTGGGTTGCCTGGCGTGTGGGGACATCTCCGTGAATCGTGTGGCTCAGTAGCATCCCTTCTCGCGCAGCGAGTGAAGGTGCTCGCTGGACTTCCGGGCGAACGCGAACGACTCGACCGGGTTGTCGTGTTCGGTCTGCCAGTGGTGCTCGCGGTAGCCGCCCTGGGTCTTGTTCACCGACGAGATGAAGCGCTTGTAGTCGATGTCGCCGTCCCCGACGTCCACCATCCGGTAACCGTCGCGGGCGGCTTCGTCATGGACGCCGTCCTTGACGTGGAAGAGCGGGTAGCGGTGGGGCTGCTTCAGCACATAGCGCAGCGGGTCGAAGGGCGCGGGTGTGCCGTCGACACGCTTACTGAAGCGGAACTGCCCCACGTACGCCCAGTAGATGTCCATCTCCAAATGGACCAGCTCGGGGTCGGTCTCGGCGAGCAGTACGTCGTAGAGGCGGACGTTCGGCTGGTCGGTGGCGAACGAGAACTCCTCGGCGTGGTTGTGCTGGTAGAACTTCATGCCGCGCGCGCGGGCCGCAGCTCCGTAGGTGTTGAACTCCTCGGCCGCCCGCTTCCAGGCGTCGACGGTCGCGCCGTAGCGGAAGGGTCCCGAGGCGGTGCCGATGTGCGGGAGGCCGAGCGCCTGGGCATCGTCGAGGACCTGGTTCAGGTTCTGCGCGAAGGTGTAGGCGTTCGGGTCGCTGGAGTAATAGCCGACGTGGCTGCCGATGCCGCGCAGTCCGTGGTCGCGGGCGAGCTGCTTCAACTGGGCGAGAGTGATGGGGCCCGCGGAGCCCTGGGTGTACCCGGCGAACTCGATCTCGTCGTAGCCGTAGCGCTCCAGCTCGGCGAAAACCTTCGCAAAGCCGAGCGTGGAGACCTTGTCGCGCAGGGAGTAGAGCTGGGTGCCGAGACGGCCGGGGGGAAGGACGGGGCGGCCTCGGCCGGAGGCGGCGGCCTGGGCTGTCGTCGGGGCGGCGGCGGCCGGGCTCGCGGCCGCGCCCATGAGGGCGGCGGCAGTAGCACCGGCGGCGACGCCGAGCATGCCGCGTCTGCTGAGCTTGTGGGCGAGTTCGGGGTCGACGGTCTTGCTGGAGCGGCTCATGTGGATAACTCCTGGTTGTCAGTGCCTGGTTGTCAGTCGCGTCTGCTTCAGTTGAGACCAGCGAGTTGAAGCAGCAGAGACTTCACATCGGTGGCCGCGACGCGGCCGTTTACAGCGTGGGGGGTGGAGCAGAGGATGAGCGGTCCTTCGTCGTTGCTCGCGGGAAGGCGGCCGTGGCTGCCGCGAATGGGTGAGGGATCGAGCGGCACGACTGCGAGGCGGTAGCGCATGCCGAGCTTCTTGCGTGCGATCGCCTTGGC
>NZ_JBEXEX010000101.1:0-10697 GCF_040606445.1 Streptomyces sp. NPDC005408
CGTTACGAGAAGCGCGCCTACATCTACGGTGGCACTGTCACCCTCGCAGCCCTCATGATCTGGCTCCGAACATGATCCGAGAAACAGCGCCTAGTGCTTACACCGTGCGTCTGCGTGAATTACATGTGACATTTCACATAGAACTGAGGGTTTCCCTCCCCTGTTCGGGAGCTCCCGCCGGTCTCTAGCATCCGCGCCATGGATCTCGAGGTACGGCATTTGCGGGTGATCTGCTCGATTGCGGAGGCCGGTAGTCTCACCCGCGCCGCTGCATCGCTGGGCATGACCCAGCCAGGGCTCAGCGCCCAGCTACGGCGCATCGAGATCATGCTGGGCGGGGCGATCTTCGACCGTGGACAAGCCGGTGCCGTCCCCACAACCTTCGGCAAGCTGGTGCTCACGCGCGCACGTGCCATCCTGCCGGGCATCGACGGCCTGCTGGCCGACACCGCCCGCGCCGCACGCTGCCGAACCACACCCGACCGCGTCCGCCTCGGATCGGTGGGCGCCCCGGTGCTTGCCGATCTCGTGGTGGCCGTAAGGGAGTTGTTGCCCCGATCGGAGGTGACGGTCCGCTGCCAGTACTCCCCGTCACCACTGCTCGACGACCTCGCCGCGGGACGCCTGGAGGCGGCGGTCCTCGGTGACAACCCTGGCCAGGAGCTCTCGCCACGCGATGAGGTCGTACTGCGCCCACTGGCCACCGAGCCCGTATTCGCCCTGCTCCCTTCCGTCCACCCGCTGGCAGAGCAGGAAGAGGTGAGCTTGAACCAGCTCATCGAGGAGGACTGGGCCGTGCCTCACCCGGACACCGACCGCACCCGGGAATACTGGGCGTCCGTCTTCGCCCAGGCGGACCGCCAACCGAAGGCGCCCTACGAGGCGGAGGGCCGGCAGCTGATCGAGCTCGTACGGGCGGGTCTGGCCGTCAGCCTCTGCCAGGCCACGTTCATCGCGGTGCCCGGCGTCGCGGTCCGCCCTCTCGCGGGGAATCCGATCTGGTACCGCCATGTGCTTGCCTGGCGTCGCGACGGCCCGCTCGCCGCACACGGCGACGAGATCTTCCGCAGGGTCGGCAAGGGCTATCTGGCCACCTGCGCCGCCACTCCGGCGTACGCACTGTGGCACGAACGCCATCCGCGCTCGGTGCGGCTGCTGGACTGAGCGGCACGCCGGGGCGGTGTGGCCGGCGCATGTCGCGTCGGCCACACCGCCGTTGAGCAGAATCAACCACGTGCTAGGCGGTCACCACTTGTAGGTCCAGACCGTGTCGTTGTACGAGTCGGAGCTGTTCACGTCGATCCTGATGCGAGCGGTGTCGTCCTGGAACGACTCGCCGGGCTTCCAGGTCTGCATGTCCAGCGTGGTGCAGTTCCCGGTGGGTGCGGCGGCGGCGGGGTTCGTCACGATCCGGATCGGCCCGTTGCCAGTGGTGATGGAGGTGTCGACCTTGTAGATGACGACGCCGGTGGCGCAGGCGTTGGAGTCGTTGTTGGCGGCCTTGCGGGACTCGGCGACGTAGGCGGTGGTGGCGCTGGTCTTGATCACTGCCAGCTTGTAGCCGTTGTCCCCGTACTCCACTCCGTTCAGAGTGGTGGAGTACGTGCCGGTCGTGGACAGACAGGAGACCTGGCTGTCAGTGATCCAGCCGAACTTCCACGCGTGCCAGCCGAAGAACTGCGGGGCCGGGCCGTTGACTTTGCCCATGCTGTCCCAGCCGCCGACGTACCGGTGCAGATCGCCGCTGAAAGCGTAGAGGTCGGGCAGGCCGAAGGTGTGGCCGGTCTCATGGACGGCGACCTTGGAGCCCCAGGTCCACAGGTCCTGACCGAAGGTCACCGTCCAGCGGATCGACACCCAGCTGTTTGTCTGCCCGTTCCACACCCAGGTCACGTTGTTGGGGTCCTGTATGAAGGTGGGGGAGTGACTGATCGCGGCAGCGGTGCTGGTCGGCACGATGTAGAACGTGTCGTAATTGGCGAGGTTGACGCCGGCACTGGCGGCGCCTGTGAGAGCGTCCTTGACATAGGTCTGGTGCGTGGCCCAGGAGAAATCGCGCTGCCAGTTGTAGCCGGTGGAATTCTTCGGCATGCGCACCCAGTTGCCGTACGGGGCCTGCAGGTCCAGCCAGGTCTTGCCGTTGGATGCGTTCCACAGCCAGTTGGCGGCGCCCGACAGTTGGTTGTAGTACGGGGTGAGGGGCAGGGTGGTGCCAACGGCGTCGGGGAAGTCCACGTAGATCACGCCTACGCGCTTGGTGCCGACCGGGTTCTGGAACCGGGTGTAGTCAGTTTGCTGGCCCTCATCGGTGTAGCCGGTCGTCCCCTGGAGCGCACACGTGGAGGTGCTCCCGTTGAATGCATGGGCGGGGTTGGCGGGGAGGGTGATCAGGGCAAGCAGAGCGAGCAGGGCGGACAGGACGATCAGTGGCGCCGCGGGGAGTGGGCGCCGCGTCCTGGTCGAAGAGCGCAAGGTATGCCTCCGGGGGGAGTGGTCCGGGCTCGGGCCCGGCAGCTGCGACCCTGCGGCAGGCGACGTGGCGGCTACCGATGACAGGTGGGCGGGTCGCAGTATCGGCTCGCCGTCTCTTCGCAGCTGTTGCGATGTGGCGGAGGGCAGGACGGCAGCTCGTTCTGGGGAGCTCTCACCTGCCCCGGGGATCGCGCCGGCATCGGAGGTTTGCCCTCCGGGTCATCTGGCGATCGCGGAGCGTACCTGCCCGTCCAGGGTGGGTGCCGCCTGGAATTGCGGCTGAGCAGGATCCGCTTGAATGTCGGTTCAGGGACATAGTGCGGACCGGTCAGCGCCTCGGGCAGCTCTCATCCGTTCATCACATAGCGTTATGAGCCTGGAAATCCGCCGCCTGTGGCCCACCGTACGTGCCTGCCCGGCCACTGCTTGAGAGCCCCATATGCCTACCGCAATGCGCTACCCATCGTTTCCTCCACTTAATGGGTGCGCTTACGCGTTGATCTCTTGGTGGCCGTCGGCGTTCTGTGGAGGCAGACGTTGAAGACATCCGGAATGCGAAGGGGCGGCAGGATCATGACGATCAACGAAGTGGACGGCCCGCTGACCGGCCGCCTGGCGTGGTTCGATCGCCACCCGGCCTCCGTGGCCGCCGCTCGGAGTTTCACCCGTGACGTCTTGGCCGAACAGCCTCGTGAGGAATCGGAAACCGTCCAACTGCTCGTCAGCGAACTGGTTACCAATGCTGTGCGCCACGGAGCCGGCCCGATACTGCTCAGTGTGACTGTCCGCAGTACGTCACTGCGGTGCGAAGTCACCGATGCGCATCCGGCTTTCCCCTGTCTCAAGGCGGCCGGCGCCGACGACGAATCCGGTCGAGGCATGCGGTTGCTTCATGAGCTGTCCCACCGCTGTGGCGTCCGTCCGGCTCACCGAGGAAAGACGGTCTGGTTCGAGGTGCGGGCTCCGGGCCCGGCCGAAGCCTCCGTCCCGGCTTCGTCCCCGCGGTCGGCCGCTTCGCCCATGCGTGGCGGCCCGGCCGCGCCGCTGAAGTGCTGGTCGGCCATCGCATAACTCCGGGTTATGGGCTTTCGAGATCTTCCCGACGGCGAACCGGAGGCCGGACACTGAGCGAGACACGCCGCTCGGACACTGTGCCTCCTTGCCGGTTTCACCCACGAGCCGAGGGCACGTCGACGCCCACGGACCGTACCCCTTCCGCATGAGGGAGAACGGCTGCCTGGCAGTCCTGAAGCTCGAGCCTCCATGGTCGGCCGGGACCCTCATACCACCTCGTGACGGGAGTACCCATGAGCCTTGCCTGCGATCCCGGAGAGACGGCCACGACCGGCCCTGGCGCCGACGGACAGCGGCCTTTGACGGACGTTCGGAACACAGCCGATGCACCCCGATCCCCGGCCACGCATGACTCCGCATGCCATTGCGGGCAGTCGTTGGTCTGCTGCGACGGTTGCGGGGCCCTGCGTTGCCTTGATTGCGATCCCTACCGTTCCGATGACTGCAACGTCGGAGTTCACGCTTCTTGAGCGAGGACCACAGCAGTTCCACCGGGTTCAGCTCGGGAGCGTAGGCGGGTAATCGTTCCAGGGTCAGCCAGTCCTGCTCGGCGACCCAGGCCCGCATCGCCCGGCTCCAGTGGGCGGACAGGCCATCCCAGACCAAGACCACCCGCTCGCCGCGGTAGAACACCTTCATCTGCTCCAGGACCTCGATGAGCCCGGCGGTGTCGTAGCTGCCGGGCTTGAGATGGAAACACAGACGGGCCCCGCGATCGGGGTCGGTGGAGTGGTAGCCCAAGGCTCCGGCCATCGAGGCCCGCTTCCAGTTCAGGCGGTGCCGCAGCAGCGGCGTCCGACCTCGGGGCGAGTAGGTGCGGCGGATCTGAGGGAGCAGGGAGACGCCTGATTCGTCGAGGAAGACGATCCAGGCACGTGTGTTCACGGCCCCTGTTTGATGCGCGGCCACTCGTGCGCGATCCACCGGGCAATCTCGGAGTCTTCCCGCTCGACCGCCCGCCGCTCGGGCCGTTGCAGGCTCCAGCCGAGCCGGCCGGTCAGCAGCCGCCACACCGACGCCCTCGACAGCACCACCCCCGTCGCCCGCTCCACGACCGCGCCGACTCGCTCCAGGGTCCACAGATCAGCCTCGAAAGCATGAGCCTGAGCACCTTGTTCCAGCGCGGCCCGGACCGTCTCGACCTGGGCGTCGTCCAGCTTGGGCGGCCGGCCGGTGGCCGCACGCCGCCGCAGAGCCAAAGCACCGCCTTCCTCCCACACCCGCCGCCAACGCCGCACACTCTCGGAACACACCCCCACCGCTCGAGCGATCTCCGCATTCGAGACGCCGTCCTCGAACAACTCGACCGCCCGAACACGCCGAGCCTCCGCCAACTGAGGCCGCGACAACGGGGGAAGAGACGAGCCGACAGCCGAAGGTGAAGGTTGATAAGCCACCCCGACAGCCTCCCACCCACACGGCCACCACACCCACTGAACTTACGAAAAGATCAGGTAGTCGGCTTGAGATCAAAAGGCGCGCCCATCTTCCTTGCCGAGGCGGAAGGCAGCGGTTGGAACCGCCCCACGGCGACAGGCACAACGTCCGTGAGGGTCGAGGTCTTCCAGGCCCTCACGGACGCCTTCGTTGAAAGGGCCTGCCAGGCGGGTGCAAACAACATCGTCGACGGCATAGAGGAATCATCAAATGCCGTGGGGCACCGGCAGGGCGGCTTTTGGGACCCGTTCGGTCACCTCTGGCTTGTCGGTGACACATCACCGTTGGGCGGCTATGCGCGGTTGCCGTCCGCGCGTGCCCGGATGAAGTGCGCCCGGCAACATCCGAACCTGCGCACACGACTCCGGACCAGGCGCGACGGGCTCCTTTCCCATCGATTCCCGGGGCGGAGATCACTCGGTCGGTTTGTCGTCCACCCGCTCGCCCTCGGCCTGCGACGGCTCAGTCCTGGGCACGTCCGGGTGCAGCTCCATGGCACTACGCTCGCTCGGTTCGTCGCGCTCGCCCTCTGCCTGCGACGGCGTGTGCGAATACAACCAGGTGTCGTAATCTGAATCCGAGGCACCGGATTTCATGATGGGCCTCCTTCACTTGCTCATCCCCATCCTCCATCTTCGCCGGTGGTTGCGGCGAGACGAAGGCGAGAGCAGGCTGGCCAGAGTGGGATACCGGATCGCGACAAAGAGCCGGACCCAGGGGGACTGGGTCCGGCTCACGATGTCTGGCACTTCCGCAGGTCAGCGGATTGATCACGCCGCGCCTGCGGGGATGGCCCTGGCCGAGCGTGCCGGGAGCAGCCGGCGCTACCTGCTCCCCGCGCATGCGGTGATGATCCGGCGAACGCTCCGCTCGTGACGCACTCGCGCGCTGCTCCCCGCGCCCGCGGGGATGGTCCCGCGCAGGTCATCTACTGGATCAGTCCCTGGGGTGGCTCTTCTCGCTCGCGGAGATGGTCCATGTGACCGACGGGGATCTTGCTCGGCGCGCCTGCGGGGATGGCCCGCTGGGCAGTGGTTGCCCTGTCCGAAGGGGAGGAGCTTTGGTGGCTTCCTGGCAGCGCAAGAAGCGAAGTGCTGCTGCCGAGGAGTGGTTACTGAGCTTGTAGGCGTGGTGTCGTAGGGGCTGACGCCTGATGGTCGTGGCGGTATGCCGGAAGCATGAGGTATCCGCAGGGTGGGGGTCTGACCGCGGAGAGACAGGCTTTCCGCGAGCGGATCCGGATGGAAGCGTCCAGCATGTTCGCCGGTGATCTCAGCAATGCCGTGATCGCGAAGGAGTTACGCGTCAGCGTTCGATCGGTTCAGCGGTGGGGGAGATCCTGGCAGGAAAGCGGTCAGCCGGCTCTGCGTTCATCAGGGCCTGCCTGCCGTCCGAAGCTGAGCGAAGCCCTGTTTGGGGTCCTCGAGGAGGAGCTGGCCAAAGGGCCAGTGGCCCATGGGTGGGTGGATCAGAGGTGGACCCTGGCACGGATCAAGACGCTCATTGGCCGCAGGTTCCACAAGAGCATGACGCTGTCCGGGATCTCCCAGATGCTGCGACGGCACGGCTGGAGTCACCAGGTCCCCGCCCGTCGCGCTCTTGAGCGCGAGGACGAAGCGGTAGCGGGCTGGGTGAAGGAGACCTGGCCACAGATGGAAGCACCGCGGCGGCGCTCGGAGCCTGGATCGTCTTCGAAGATGAGGCAGGATTCTCGAGTACCGAGACCTTCTGATCGCCGCCCACTGACCACCTCATTCGCGTGCTACGACACGGCCTCCGCCAAATCCAGTACCGCAGCGACATCATCGACGGTTGCCTCACCGAGACCAGACTCAAACTGACGGCACCACGACCACAAGCTCAGTAGTGGTCCCGTGCAGGTGGGCTGCGCCCGCTTTGGCCACTGCGCGAAGGCGGAGTTCGAATTGCTGTCTCCCTGCGCCCAGATGGTTTGGATGCGTCGGCTCCGCTCCCGGGACGGCAGCCGTACGGGGTGCCGGATGGCATCAGGGTTCGCTGAAGGACCCGTGCCGTCCCGCCCCGGCCGAGAACCGCGCCGCGCCCTCCATGCCGTCGCCCAGCACGCGCGTCTCCTGGCGAAGTTCGCCCCGCATGGTCTTGCTCGTTGAGGCCCTCCTGGTCGAGGGCGGAGCCATGCCTTCCGGTCCGGCCATTGCCTCACTGCCGTACCGCGACGGTTGATGTGCCGTTGGGTGGAGGGTCGACGTTCGTTGGAAGAACGATGAAGGCGGTGCCGCTGACAAGGTCAACGCTGGAGCGAGGAGGCGCGGCATCGCACTCGTCGTGCCGTAGGAGCATCTCGACTCGTCGTTGCTCCAGTTCTGCGGTCTTGTTTCCGTTTACGACGGCGGTGAACTCGTCGAACACCGTGGTGGACAACGACAGACCTGTGCGCCTGCGCAGCCACGGAATCATGCCCAGTCCGGTGAACCAATTCCACAGACCTTCTGTGAGAGCGAAGACAGCCGCCAGGCATATGAAAGCAGGGAACGAGACAGCCCACATCGTCGCCATCGTCAGTCGGTTCCCCTCACGGCGCAGTCAGTCAGTTCCGGGGGAGGGGCATCCGGCGGTGGAGCGATCGAGGCGCGGAGGTTGGGCATATTCGCATCGGCAGCCATGGGTTCATGCTGTTCGGTGGCGTGGCCAAGCGCCTCCTCCTCCAGAAGCATCGGCTCCGCCGTCAGGGGGAGGATGGCTCCGTTCGCGTCCTGCGGGCGTGGTCGCGAAAGCAGCAGGCCGGGCAGCATGACGGCCGGTCAGAAGCACGATTCTGGCGAGGAGTTGTTCGGGGGCAAGCGCATCGCGAATCTGGCGGCGCCGTTGTTCGGTGGTGTTTCGGCGAAGGCCGTCATCGCCCGTACGCGGGTCAACGTCCGCACCGGTGCGGCTGGCCTTCTCCGTAGTCCGGGACGTGGCGGTCATGCAGAAGCGCCGCATCGTCCACCAGGCAGGCTGCGCAATTCCGAGCGTCGGCGAGTACCGCTATCAGCGGACGCTGCGGTCAGCTCGAAATGAGCAAAGCAGGGCAGCGCACAGCGAGGCAATCGAGCAACGTGGCCCCGGACGATGTTCCGGGGCCATCAGGGTGGTCAGTTCACGCCGGTGTCCTGGTGCTGGGTGACCAGCGGCCTCAACCGTCCCAACGCGCCTGGACGACCCCACCGGAGCCGTGGAACCCGGAGCACACCCGACGCGACAGCCGGGCCGCCTTCGTGCCGCGGGTTGCCTGCGGATCAAGAAGTGCGCGATCGGCTGGGGGAATCGACGCCGCGTGGGACCTGGCGGTCAGCCCGCGGGGCAGCCCTCGTGTGTGTGGGGGCCGACCCCGGGAGATTTCGGTTTGGAGGGCAGTCAAAGGGGGTCAGGTGTAGGGGATGGCGACCACCGACTGGTTACCGGTGCCGATGTTGGACGGGGCGCTGCCGATGGTGTTCCAGACCTCGACCTTGACCTTGCCGTTGACGAGGTTGCCGAGAGTGCCGGTGGCGGATTTCAGGCCGCGGCTTTGGGTGTAGTGCTCGTAGCCGGAGACGGGGTCCGTGGCGAAGTAGTTGTACGTCTCCGTGCGGTCCCAGCTGCCGTCGCCCGTCAGGTCGTACGAGACGCGGGTCTGCTCCCCGTTGCCGACCGCGGTACCCGCGTCCACAGCGAGGTCGAACTGGGTGGCGCCACCGTTGTAGGTGCGGGTGATACCGGAGGCGAGGAAGGTCAGCGGCAGGTACGGCGTTCCGTCGTGGTTCGTGCCTCCGGCCGAGGCCACGGTGACGGTGGAGGCGGTTCCTGTCGAGCTGCCGAGTCCGCCGTCGGCGCGCAGGTAGAGGGTGGGCAAGCCGGACGGCGGGGGTGTGGAGGTGGGTGACGGTGTGGGGGTGGTCGAGGTGGCGCCGGCTCGGCTCCACACGCCGACGTAGTCGACGACCATCGGGTGGCCGGGTTCGGTCGCGGCGGTGGGGGTCGGGCCGCCCAGCGCGTCGGGGAACGCGCCGCCGATGGAGACGTTGAGCAGGATGAAGTAGCCCGCGTGGTCGGTCATGTTGGACCAGGTGGCGGCGTCGACCTGGCTCTGGCTGACGCTGTGAAACTGAACACCGTCGACGTACCACCGCAGCTGGTTGGGGGTGACGCTGCGGTCCCACTCGAAGGTGTAGGTGTGGAAGCCGGACTGGCAGGTGGAGTTGGGGCAGGCGCGGTTGTTGCCCTGACCCGTCGTCTCGTTGCACGGACCGCCAGGGTTCACACCGCAGTGCAGAGTGCCGAACACGGCGTTCATGCCGTTGACGTTCTCCATGACGTCGTACTCGCCGATGCCGGGCCAGTTCTGGTAGTTGCCCCGGTAGGGCGAGCCGAGTGCCCAGAAAGCCGGCCAGTAGCCGCTGGCGGCCGCACCGCTCACGTTCGGCATCTGGATGCGGCTCTCGATGCGCAGGGTGCCGCCGGCCGGTGCCTTGAAGTCCGAGCGCTGGGTCTCGATGCGGGACGAGGTCCAGTTGCCGGAGGCGTCGCGCAGTGGCGTGATCCGCAGGTTTCCGGCGCCGTCCAGGCTGATGTTGCTGGTCGACTTGGTGAAGCTCTGGACCTCGTTCGTGCCCCAGTTGGCCGGGCCACCGGGGTAGGAGTGGCCCAGGTCGAACAGCCAGTTGGTGGACGACGGCAACGTGCCGGCGGCGCCGTTGAAGTCGTCGCTCCACTGCAGGGTCCACCCGGGGGCGGCCGGTACGGCGCCCTGCGCCGACGCGCCGAAGAGGGCAGCGGTGATGGTGAGCGCGGTGGCGGTGAGCGCACCCAAGAGTGCACGGCGGCTGCGCGGCGAAGGTGGAGCGGTGCCTATGGTTCTCGTATTCACTGGGAAAGTCTCCTGACGGCGAGGGCTGCTTGCTTGAGAGCGCTCTCAGACTTTTAGGGGATCGCCCAGTGCAACGTCAACGGAAACGTCACGTTAACTTCTTGAACGTATAAGCCACTGCGAATGACGCATGCGTCAACTCCTCGATATCCGGGGGTAGTCGGGGAAACGAGGGACGCACGGGCGCAGGGGCGCGATTCCTGTCCGGCGGGGAGGCCAGTGCCAGTGCCAGGCACAGGCCGCCGGTGGCGGCGACGACGACCGCTGCGGTGAGGTGGATGAGCACGACGCTGGCCGGGCGCGGTGAGCACCGCCAGGCCCGCCGCGGTCGCGCCGGCGGCAAGCAGCCGAGGGGCCGTACGCCTTACCGGCCTGGGCCACCGTCGTGCGGCATGTTTCCCGGCTGTCACCGTGCTTTGAGGGGGCATTCCTGGAGCGGTGGCGCGGCTGCCTCAGTCGGTTGGCCAACTGTGCGAGCTCGTAGAACTGCCTGTCAGCGAGTGGCGGTGCGGCTCGTTGTGGACATGCATGCGCTGCTGGACGATCCGGACGTGGCGATCCAATAGGACGCGCGTCGGGCCGACGCGTGCGGCCTGGATTGATCATTGCGCTGCACTACCTGTTGTGGGCACTGCTGTCGGCGGGGACGGCGTGGCTCATCCTGGAGGGGTAGCGCGATGAGCAGAAGGACGAGCAGGAGATCGCCGGAACCGCTGCTGTGGCTGCTGTTCAGTGCGGGCGGCATGGTCGCTGCCCTGCTGGTGCCCGTTGTGTTGTTCCTGTTCGGTATCGCCTTCCCCTTGGGCTGGCTCTCGTTCCCCGACCACGCTCATCTGCTCTCGGTGCT
>NZ_JBEXEX010000102.1:0-10419 GCF_040606445.1 Streptomyces sp. NPDC005408
GCGATCGAGTCGCGTATCCCAATCAGCGGTCGAGTCGTCGCGGGGCTCCGGGCGGCCAAGTGTCAGCAGCCTTGAAGACGGCAACAGCTTCTGAGCCATACCTGGAGCCCCTGGGTGTCACCGATCCTACGAATGACCGGCTGAGACCCGCGCCTAAAACGTAGGACAGCTTCTCAGCTGACTCTGAGCGGCTTGCTCTCGCGGACAAAGCCAACTGGCCGCGCCGAAGGGGCAGATACCCCGGAGCCAGGTCGATCCAGGTCAACTCCGGCGCAACCCACCGAACCGGCGCACGACCGCCGACTTGCTCTCGCAGCTCGGAGACGTGTACGCGGCTGTGGAGACTTTCGGTCCTGCGAAGGACCTCGTCATGATCCCTTTGGAGTGCGGGCGAGAAGGGCAACTCGTGGTACCACCGCACTTTCGCCGCCACCAGGTGGCGGCCTCATTCAGGCCCAGTAACGGGGGTCGGCCGGCGGGGCATTGGACCACCCAAAGGGGGTCGTTCCTCCCCGCGCTCGGGAGGGTCTTCGCCTCGGGGCGCGAGACCGCCTTCCCAGCTTCCGGCGGTTATCTCGGCTCGCGTGTTCCCTGGCTACTCGTCTCCGTCAGCGCGTTGCCGGAAGGATTCGGACAGCGTGACCATGTTCGCAATCAAGCAACGCTCCACAACCGCCTCACACCCCCCACAGGCCGAAAATCAGCCTGTCCGTGCGGCTTTCGGTCCGCTCAGCCTGGAAGGGCACGAGTACGCCACCCGCCAGCACGACGGTCAATTCTGCACCCGGCACGGAGGGTTCGCAGCAGGTCGATGACATGTCCTACCAACTGAAGTAGGCGCGTTTTCTCCTGCTGTTGGCTTACGCCGTCGTGTTGGATCATTCGGGGAAGAATCACGAGAGTTCCGCGGGGGCAACTCATGAACTTGGTCAGGTACGAGGGCAGTCCTGCGTCGAGTGCTCTACGGACATCTTCCCTGTGGTAATTGGCTGCTGAGAGGCTCATTGACCGGGCCTGCGCGGCCCTGCCCTGACCTTGTGGGCTGTACGCAACCATCCCAGCCTGACATGCGCATCCCCTTCACGTAAACGAGCGCCCGGCGCTGACCGACACCGTCGTCGGTTGGTGCCTCGTCGCGCTGCCCGCGATACCCCGCGACCTGAGCGGGGTGCCTGGCCTGCCAGCACCCACTGGATAGGCCATCCCACAGACAGAAGGAGTCGTGTTGAGATTACGCAAGAGATCGAGAGCCCTCGCCGCGATAGCGGCGGGAGTGACGCTGGCGGGTCTGCTTCAGCTGGATGTGTCAGCTGCGGTCGCCAGCCCTGCGGCGCAAGGGGTGCAGGCAGCCTCCGTGGACGCAGCCGAGGTCGCCCCGGCCGACCGTCGCACCGCCCTGGGTGCTGGCTGGGAGAAGTCCGGCGACGTGGCGTGGACCACTACGGGTGATGCCGCCGGCTTCCACCTGCTGATCGCTCGTGAGAGCGATGGGTATGCCTGGAAGACTGCAGCCACTCTCGTGGAGCCGGGTTTCGATGCTGATGCCTGGATCGGTAATGCGTGCGTGACGGGTTCCGGGCAGCGCGCTGTGGTCGTGTACGCCCCGCGTACGTTTACGAACAAGCCCAAGCTGATGGCGCGCGGCGGGTTCACCGCCGTCGTGGACCTCGCGAGCGGGCGGGTCACCAAGCTCGATCTGCAGGCGTCTTTGTCGTACTACAACCCGGGGTGCGGAACCGGGGAGACCGCGGTGCTCACCCAGTCCGGAGGCGAAGACAAGCCCGGCACTCGCCTGGTACGGCTGGATGCCGCCACTGGCAGGCTGTCCACGCCTGTCGAGACCAGGGGGCAGGTGACCTCTGCGGTTCCCGCGGCGGACGGGAAGATTCTTGGCGCCGCCCGTGCGGGGGTTATCGAGGTCGACGCCGCAGGAAGAGGAACGGTTCTCGCCCGCACCGACGGCGTGCCGTACAGGCTGACTCCCGATGGGAAGGGCGGGGTCGTCTTTCTCGACAAGGACGGTGCGACCGCCAGGGTGAAACGCCTGCCTCGTGCCGCGGTCACCAGCCCTGACGCTCAACTGGCACGGCCCGTTGTCCTGGCACAGGGACCTGCTATGGAGACCGGGTTGACGCGCGCCGGGGGCACCGTCTTCGCCACTGGCAAGGTGGCGCGCCTGGCCGCGCCTTCGGTGCAGGACCTTCCGGTGCAGGTTCTGGCCGGCAGCCCGAAAGACGCGACTGTCACCACGCGCGGCGCCGGCTTCGTCACCCAGCCCGTCTGGGGAGACGGTAAGGGGACGCTCCTGCTGCCGGGCGACTCTGGCAAGGCGCGCCTGGTCAAGATGTCGCTGACCGTGCGCGAGACCGGCCGCAGGGCAGATTTCAGCGTGGACCCTGCTCGGCGGCAGTCACCGAACGCCGGACAGGGACGGGACGCAGCTCCGAGCCTGGGCGGGTACTCCGCAGATGCAGGAACGGTGCGCCCGGCGAAAGCAGTCGCGGCTGGCTCGCCGACCGACCCGGTGGAGGACGAGCGGACCTGTTCTGTGCCGCGCAACGACCCGCGCAATCAGGCCATGCAGCCGAAGCCGCGGCAGGTGGAATGGGCCGTCGACCAGGCCATCAAGGGCTATCTCAACACCCACATTCAGCGGCCAGCGAATTGGAAGAACCTGGGAATGCCCGCCTACATGCCGCAAGAGCTCTTCCTCAACCCGGCACTTGACGGCGGCGAGCGTGTCATGGCGCAGGTCATGCTGGGCGTCACCACGCAGGAATCCAATATGTGGCAGGCGTCCCGTTCGGCCGTGCCCGGCGTCACTGGCAATCCCTTGATCGGGAACAACTACGGCATCGACCTCTACGACGGCTCCAGTGCGAACGACTGGGACGTGAACTTCGCCGAGGCCGACTGCGGCTACGGCATCACCCAGGTCACTGACCACATGCGGATGGCCGGCCGGGAAAACGGGCACGGCGGCGCCGCCTGGCCCTATCAGAAGCAGCGGGCCGCTGCCCTCGATTACACGGCCAACATCGCCGCGGGCCTGCAGATCCTCGCCGACAAGTGGAACCAGACCCGTGCTGCCGGAATGACGGTCAATCACGGCAACGCGTCTCGGCCCGAGAACTGGTACTACGCCCTGTGGGCTTACAACTCCGGCTTCTATCCGCAGAGCACAGCAGGGCAGAATGGCGGAGCCTGGGGCCTGGGCTGGGCCAACAACCCCGCCAACCCTGAATGGGATGCCGGCCGGCTGCCCTTCCTCGAGAACGCCGTCGGCGGAGAGGACGCCAGCGCGGCAGCGCGGCCGCAGTACTGGCCCTATCAGGAGAAGGTGCTGGGCTTTGTTGCCCACCCGCCGTCCTTCCTTGAATCCCCGGGCACCATGGTGCCGGCCTTCCGCTACTCCACCTGGAACGGCAGCAACGCCGCCGTGAACGTGAAGGGCAGCGCCCTCTACAACCGTGCGCACGTCAGGGCCCCGGAGGACGCCTTCTGCAGCACCGCCAACTCCTGCAACCCTGGCAAGATCTCCGACGGCGCGTCCAATGACACTGCGACAAGCGGGCCGTGTAGCAGAGCAGACTTCAGATGCTGGTGGAACAAGCCCGTCACCTGGAAGGACGACTGCGTCACCACCTGTGGTTGGGAAGTCGTCCGCTTCAACGAAACCTATCCGGAAGAAGCAGACGGCACGGCCTACCCTCCCACTTGCAGCGTCAGCGGGCTCCCTGCAGGGGCTCTCATCGTTGACGACGTTCCGGCCGGGACCCCCGTCGTCAGACCAGGTTGCACCAACAGCTGGACGAACTCGGGCTCGTTCTCCTTCGCCTTCTCCAATAACGGTTCCGAGGCTGTCTACCCGTCCAAGGTCGACCTCCATCAGCTGGGCGCCGGCTTCGGAGGCCACTTCTACTTCGGCCACACCCGTCAGGACGATGCCAAGGGGCAGCGTCTGAAGATCACTGGAACGTGGCAGCTCAACCAGAAGGTCAACGGTACGGCCATGGTCTACGTGCACCTTCCTGATCACGGCGCGCAGACGAAAAACGCCACGTACCAGATCGACACCGGACGGTGGACAGCGCAGCGCACCATCGCGCAGCCGGGCACAGGCAACCGCTGGGTTCCCCTCGGCGCCTTCAGGTTCAGTGACGTGCCGAGGGTGCGGCTCACGACCACGGCATCCGACGGGACGGGCGACGAAGATGTCGCATTCGACGCCATTGCCGTGGCTCCCGGGGACTACAAGGTCAACAATTCAGAGATTTCGCTGCCACCGGCAAACCCGAACGCACCCGACATCGATCACAGTGACCAACCGCACGAGCCCACCAAGGAGACCCTCGCTGGAGTCTCGGCCAGGGCCGACGGGACAGGTGTCGGCGCCTGCAAGGTAATGAACAAGAAGGCTGGCACATCACTGTGTCTCAGCTCGCAGACCGCGTTCAGGAAACCGACGAGGCAACAGTTGAGCAAGGTCCGGCCCCTGGCCAAGAGGGCTGGCGAACTACACCTGGTGAAATGGTGTTCTGAGGTTTCAGGAAACCACTACAGTCGTCTTGAGGCCTGTCTGCACCGGAACGTCACGGCAACGGTTTTTCGCAATGAAAAGCCGATCGGGCAGGCAGAGTTGTTTGTCCACACTGAAATAAGCGTCAAGGACGGCGGAAAACTGGTCCGGGAAGTGAGCACCATCTTCCCGACCCGGATCGACAAAGAAATCGGCTCCATCGCCCTGACATGGGACCCGGACTGTGCGGGGGCATGCAAATCTGACCCGCCCCTCGTCACTGGCCAGATGGCCTGGGGTACGGACGGAACTGGATGGCCCATAGCACAGGCGCAAGTAACCCACGAGTGGACAGGAGCGACGCTCGATAAGATCAACCTGCAGTGGTTCATGAAGGTGACATCACCTTCGGCCGACAATGAGCCGACGGCCATCTGGGAAATTCCGGACTTCGAGCTGCGGTGTGACGCCCAGGTGGGAAACAGTCCCGGTTGCGTTTTCTGGAAGATTACGCCTACATACACCGTGGACACGGCCAAGTACCCTACGGCGAGCGCCATGTACTGGCTGGCTCAGACCAAGCTGAAGAGCCGGCCCGGTAGCCGAGCCAACCCGCTGCACCGCCTCGCCGATGTACCGACACAAGACGCGAACAGGCGGCGGATGTGTCAGAACGTCAGCGCCAAGTTCGATCCGCATCCCGACACGCCGCCCGAGGTGCAATGCGACGAGTTCCCCTTCGCTGCATCACGGGAAAGCGGCGGAATGATCCCCGGCCTCACCGGCGACAAGTGCGCCCAGTTCTATGGTTTCAAGGACGCCGTGAGCGGCCGCTGGATACTTCGGGACGACGACCGGGTAAACCCGCCGGCATGGAATGAGTCTTGCGCGCGGGGCAGCATCACAAAGGATCACAATGAAGGAGCCGGGCGCGAACTGGGTGTTTTCACATCGAAGGTACGACTTCTCGATGGCGACGCGTACAATCTGCGAATGCCCGGGTTCGACAAGTGCACTAGCGAGTACTGCGTGATTCAGACCCTGTAGGCGGCCAGAAGGCCAACGAGTGGGGCCCGGAACACTTTTCGGGCCCCACTTTTTTCGGTATCAGGGAAAGCGGACCGACCGCAGCTCACTTGAAGCGACCTCATCGCGAACGAGACCCAGACCGAATACCTGCTCGGCGATCGTCAGCATCGCGGCCGTACTGGCAGCATCCTCATTCTCCGGAAGCAGCCCGACATTGTGCAGAGCTTCAAGCAACGCATCAGGATCTGCCCCTCCGCGTATCTCCGGGGCGTCAGGGTCGAATGTACACTTCAGCATCCCCGACTCGGCCCAGGAGAAGCTCTTTTGACCCCTCTCGTTCCGAGAGAAGGAGACGGCTTCGGTGCCTTCTGAGACGCGAGCCAGCACAGCACCGGAACCTCCGTGGGCACCCCAGCTCTCTGCTGCGTATGACCACGCCCCGGATGTGCCGAACCGGAGGACGGCTCCGGGCTCACTGTCGCGCAGTTCGGCCTGCTCAGCCTGGCTCAGAGTCATCAGTAACGAGGTACTGGGATCACCACCCATACGGCGAATCATGTCATCAATACCTATGTCCCGAACAAACGTGACACAGAATCCCAACTGATAGACCGTCGGCAGCCATTGCAGCCCGTCATTCATCAACTCTCCTCGACACAAGAGAAATCGGAACGTAGAGCGACACTACCGCTCCTCAGCATGGGTGATCACTCACTCCAGCTTTCCACCACCTGCATGTGGCGGGCATGCGGTGCGTAGGTTTCCTGAGTCCCCAGCAGTGGAGTAGCGGCGTCTTCTGGCCCCCCTAGACCACGTGACACCACGTCACCTGATCGACCACAGACGGGCCTTGCTGGACGGCGGCTGCGCCGCGTACGTTTCCGCGACGCACACACACTGGGGGGAGCATGCGCCACTGCACTGCGGCCATCGCCGCGGCTCTGATCTTCTGCACACTCACCGCCTGCACGTCAGGGGACGACAGACCCCGGCCCACGACAGCGCCTGTGTCCGGCCCGTCCACCAAGCCCGGACCCGTGGCGCCTTCCGATGATTCGGAGGCCGCGCTGGCTCGGGAGGTGCGTGCCTACGGCGAGGCGTATTTCACGGCGGACACCGCCACGGCGTACTCGCGCCTGTCCGCTCGTTGTAAGGAGGAGTTGCCTCGACAGGCGTACGAGAATGTGCTTCTTCACGCGGTTAGTGAATACGGCAAGCAGGGCGTGAGGCTGGTGAAGGTTGATCTGATATCTGGCGACACCGCCCTCGTGAGCTACAGCTATGACCTTCCTGAACTGGATGAGGCGATGCAGAAGTGGGCCCGCGAGCGCGGGCAGTGGCGCTATGACGCCTGTTGAGGTCCGCCCGGCGGCGCTGCGGGCGACAGGCAGTAGCACCGTCGGGCTCGTTCACGGAATGCCGCTGACGGCTGGATCTGCAGCGTCCCCGAGGAAGCCGTCGGCATGGGGGGAGCCTGAGCCGCTGACACGCAGGGAGGGCACAGAAGGTACGGCGTCGGGGTCAGCAGCGTCGATACAATGCAACCAAGCTGTCATCCAAGGGCTGTTCACGTCACGACCGCTTCAGGTGCGAAATCGGCCACTGTGGCTAAGAAGGCATCTTTCTTGAGATTGCTGACCTCTTGTGAGGAAAGCCACACCACCATCTTGGTTACACAGTCCGTAGCAATGAGCCAATGACCGTCTAGACCAATCCCGGCATCTCGGCCGACGGGGACATTCTCGCCGCACACAGGGTACTTGAAGTAGACAGACAACGTTCCGTATGTGAATTACCCCGGTCCCCCACAGCACTTGTCGTCCTAGTGTCTTCGAGGCGTGCCGGAAATCCAGCACGTCTGGTCTTCGCGATCACTTCGCAGACCTCACCAGACCGCCAGGGGGAAAAATGAAATACTCGGCCGAAAAATCAGTCGGGGCAATCCTCTTACTCGTTGTTGCCCTTCTCTTCATGGGCATACCGCCGGCAGCCGCCGAATCCGGGAGCAAGCCGCTTCTGATTTCTCCCAAAGCGAATGCACCTACCCGGGCGGTCGCCGCAGACGATCCGGCCGCCGCCGCCGCAGCTGCCGGCGTCTGCGGTACCGGCTACTCGCTGTACTACGCAGAACGACTGCCGGATGAGCGCCGATTCGGAACGCTCTTCATCTACACCAAGCCCGGCGCCGCCGAGAATCAGCCGGTGTGCGCCATCTTCGACAACAACACGAGCGCGGCGAAGTACATGAAGATCAAGCTGTGCTCGAACTGGATCGCCGACGGATGCACACAAGACTCGGGCACTTTCAGCCAGTACGCAGGACCCGTGTACCAAAAGCGCGGAGGCTGTGGCAAGGTCACGGCGATCATGAAGAACTCTGCCTCGTCGTCAACAGCACTCATTGACGCAGTCCGCAGCACGACCGCCTGTTAGGGCCTACAGTGACTCGCTTTGCTTCACCGGCTCCGCGCCTCATCGCGCGGAGCCGCACCCTCGTCGCAGCTGCGCTGGTCATCGTGGCAGGTGCCATGGCATCTGCGTGCACGAGCGACAGCTCACCTGCCGGCACATCGAAGGACGTCGCCAGGACCAGTGCCCGTCCTTCTCCTGAGCCTTCGCTTCCGGGCTCGGCCAGCAGTCCCACGCCGTCATCGACACCTCGAACGGCATCCACTGACACGGCGCCGGTGCAGGAAGACACGGGCCAGGAGACACCCTCGGAACCCGCGTCCGGCAGCGAAGGCGGCTCCCAAGTTGATGCGGGGCCAGCCGCCGCAAAGAATGATGTGACCGTTCGACAGCTCATTCCGAAGCCCGACGGCCATGCCCTGTGGGTTCCGGTGAGCATCCACAACCGTGGGCCAGAATCAGCCAGTTACACGGCCGTCATTCGGATCACAGGTCCCAACGGATATACCGCCACTGTCAATGTGACCACAGGACCGCTGCCGCCCGGCCGTACGGCATCCCAATCCCACACGGCGCAGGACCCCTCAGGAGCTGCCGTGCCCAGCAACCCGCAAGCCGAAATCGTCAACGTGGTACGAACACCCGCCTGACCAGCCAGACGTCCCGGCCCGGCTATCCAAACCCGGTAACGAAGAACGGGCGGGACGTGCACACACGATGGCCACCCTGCTCTCGGTGACGGGTATACAGCCGGTCTGACCAAGCTAGTGCCGCATCAGGCAACGTTCGCCCTGTCGTGACGCGTTGCTGGGTTTGCTGCGCCGGATGGCATCGGACGGCCAGAATGATCGCGTGGCTGAACGTGTGCGGGTCCGGGAGATTGATGACGACGAGGGCAGGCGGTTGCTGCGGATCATCCGCAGAGGTACCGGTTCGGTACCTGGCGGCGGGCCCAGATGGTGCTGTTATCCGCACAGGGCATGCCCGTGGCGAAGATCGCCGAGGTGTCGTTCACCAGCGCGGACCGGGTCCGGGACGTGCTGCACAACTTCAACGCGGACGGCTTCGACTCGCTCTACCCGAAGTACAAGGGCGGCCGCCCGAGGACCTTCACCCTTCCCGAACGCCGGGAGATCAAGAAGATCGCCAAGTCCAAGCCGGCCGAGCACGGCCTGCCGTTTTCGACCTGGAGCCTGGCCAAGCTGGCGGACTTCCTGGTCGCCGAGGGGGTGGTCGACGACATCAGCCACGAGGGCCTGCGCATCCTGCTCCGCGAGGAGGGCGTCTCCTTTCAACGCGTAAAGACCTGGAAGACCTCCCGCGACCCCGACTACGCGGCCAAGAAAGCTCGTGTCGAGCATCTCTACGCGATCGCCGACGGCGAGGTCATACCCGAAGAAGGCGAGCCCGAAGTCGTCTTCTGCATGGACGAGTTCGGGCCGCTCAACCTCCAGCCTCACCCCGGACGGCAATGGGCCGAGCGCGGCGGACGGAACAAGGATCCCGACCGTGAGCCCCGGCCCCGCCGTCGCGCGACCTACACCCGCCCGCACGGGGTCCGGCATCTGTTCGCCGCCTACGACCTCGCCAAGGACCAGCTCTACGGGCACGTCAAGAAGACCAAGAACAGGTCGAAGTTCCTGGAGTTCTGCCGCTACCTGCGCTCGCTGCACCCGATGGACGTGCGCATTGCGATTGTCTGCGAACAACTACTCCCCGCACCTGACGACGAAGCGGTGCCAGCGGGTTGCGACGTGGGCGGCGGCAAACAATGTGGAGATCGCCTACACCCCGACCAACAGCTCCTGGCTCAACCGGATCGAGGCCCAGTTCACCGCCCTGCGCTACTTCGCCCTCGACGGCACCGACCACGCCAGCCACAAGGCCCAGGGCAGCATGATCCGTCGCTACATCATCTGGCGGAACAAGCATGCCGCTGACGAACGCCTTCGCCGGGTCGTCGCCCGCGTCAACGTCGCCTGACCGGCGTCTATCCGAACGAGCCCTCGCGGACCGCAAAGTACTGGCAGCCGTCGTGCTCGAACCGCACCCGTCCATCGAATGGCGAGACGGGGTGGGTGCAGACCCCGTAGTCCTGGCCGAGCTGCCCGCTCAGCGCGATCCAGAAGCGGCACCCTCCGCACTGAGCGTCGTACCACTCGTCCGGATAGTCGGGCTGAGCGGTCGAACGATTCAACGACGCACGCCAGCGAGCATGGCACTGATCGTTGTGTTCTCGATCGTCACCCGTCCAAGGCTCGCCAGTCGCCACCCTTGGCCCCTCCTCGCCTAACCGAGACTGTCAGCCCCGATGATTGCCAGGTGATCCTCTCATCAGGAACAGGGCGAACGTTGCCTGATGCGGCACTAGTAGGACTCCGTTACGTCTGCCTGTCGGTCCTGTTTGGGGGCATGTTGAGGGTGTGGATGCACATGAAGTGAACCGTGCTCGGGCGAAGTTG
>NZ_JBEXEX010000103.1:0-9343 GCF_040606445.1 Streptomyces sp. NPDC005408
GTGGTAGGCATCGACCTGGGGCTGACGCACTTTGCGATCCTCTCCGACGGCACGAAGATCGACAGTCCGCGCTTCCTGCGCCGGGCCGAGAAGAAACTCAAGAAGGCGCAGCGGGATCTGTCGCGCAAGGCCAAGGGATCAGCGAACCGGACGAAGGCCCGTATCAAGGTCGCCCGCGCTCATGCCCGGACCGCCGACGCGCGGCGCGAGTTCCACCACCAGCTTTCCACGAAGATCATCCGCGAGAACCAAGCGGTGGCAGTGGAAGACCTGGCAGTTAAGGGGCTCGCCCGCACACGCCTGGCCAAGTCCGTGCACGACGCCGGATGGTCGGCATTCACCACGATGCTGGAGTACAAGGCCGCCCGGTACGGGCGCACTTTCCACCGCATCGGACGGTTCGAACCAACCTCTCAAGTCTGCTCGAACTGCGGAATCAAGGACGGCCCCAAACCCCTTGGCATCCGTGTGTGGACGTGCGGGGAGTGCGGGGCTGTCCTCGACCGGGACATCAACGCGGCGGTCAACGTCGCCAAGGCCGCCGGACTGGCGGTGTCAGCCTGCGGAGCGCGGGTAAGACCGGGACTCGTCCCGGCACAGCGCGAAGAAACAGGAACCCACCGAGACGGTCAGCCGACCGTGGCAGGAATCCCCTCCCTTTAGGGAGGGGGAGCGGAAGTCAAAGCGGTATGTGGACGTCAAGGACTGGCCCGGGGGTGCGGATGGGCGGTACGTCGAGACTCTCCAGGACGTGAAGCATCGGCGTGTTGACCGCGGCGACCGCGACGGTCAGGGTGTGGTGGCCGACGCGGCGAGCCACATCGGCCGCGTGTGCGGCCAAAGCGGTGCCCAGTCCCTTGGATTGCCACTCATCCTCGACCAATACGGCGAGTTCGCCCACCCCTGGCCGGTCGGTGCGCATGACGTTGGTCATGGCGATGATGCGGTCCCTGCACTCGGCGGTGGTGGTTACCAAGGTGGTACCCCGCTCCGGGTCGGAGAGCAGCCGCCAGCCGGCCCGAGAGAGCTCGGGCTTACCTGCGTGGTAGCGCAGGGCTCGGCTGCCGTGCGAGCAGCGGCGGTGCAGCGCCTGGATCGGTCCTAGGTCATCGGGTGTCACCTCCCGGGTCCGAGTGGCAGTGCCGTCGGTCAGCATGATCGGGTGTGCGGTGCCTTGAGGCCCGACTTCGGGCATTGGGCATTCTCCTCATATCGCGAACCTGACTGATGTGCCACGGAGTAGACGGAGTGCCAGTCCGCCGTTGGCACAGAGGCAGTCTTTTGCCACTCCCCTGCCGTCTCAAGAGGGGTTCACGCCATACTGATCACACATAGCGCACTACACGTCACGGAACGCAGTGGAGAAATGTGCCCGGCCCAGGGTTCGCCGAGGTTGCCAGACAGGGCGAGACCCTCAACAACCCGCCGCCGCCCACCGAAGCACCCGCGTCGACCCAGTGGTGGCCGCCGCACAAGCGGGGGTTTCGTCGGAACCTGGCCTGGCTGCCGGCGTATGGCCCTCGCCGCGTGGCTCGACCGGCAGTTGTGTGAAGTCCCCGCGGCGCTCGTCCAGCACCCGGCCGGCCTGTGGGGCGGGGTGAGGATCATGGCGCTGCTCGTCGAGGACAGCGTGAGGGCGGGCGTCGTGGCCGTGCGGCCTGGTTACGCCCGCCTTGGGCTGAACTCGCTCTCTACTCTCCTGATCGGCCAGGGCCGACCCGACGAGAGCCCCGCCGCTCTTGGCCGTGCGTTTGACACGCTTCGGAGGGATGGCAGGGTGGAATGCAGGGGCAACCGGTTGGGAGGCTCGGCATGGCATCCGGTGCGGCATGGCGATTTGCAGCGCGGCAGATGCCGCTCAGGCTCAGCGTCGGCGCGTTCTTTCTCAATTCCGGGCTTTCGAAACGCGGCGCAGACCAGGCCACAGCTGAGGGACTGCAGGAGTTCGCCGCCACCACGTACCCGTTTCTGGGCAAACTCGGCGCTCAGCAGTTCGCTCGGTTGCTCTCCGCCGGGGAGATCGCCATCGCCGCCGCGTTGCTCGTGCCAGTGGTCCCTGCGGCGATCGCAGGGGCTGCGGTGACCGCATTCTCTGCCGGAACGCTCGGGCTGTACTTCGGCACCCCTGGCATGCGCCAGGAAGGCAGCCTGCGTCCCACCGAGCAGGGAACCGTGCTGGCCAAGGATGTCTGGATGCTCGGCATCGGCATTTCCCTCATCATCGACGGCATGTCCGAACACCGCTAACCCCCTCCAGGAAGCTTCGCGCAGGCGATGTCGAGCCAGAGGCTGGCGTCACTGCGCTGGCGGGGGCTCTCAGTCCGGGTCGGAAGATGCCTCTTGCGTGCCGTGTAGCGGGATGTCGTCGGGAGTGAGGTCGATGCGGAGCCGGTGAAGGCAGACGGGGTGACGCTCCGCGGAGGCCGGAGCGGATCTCGCAACGCCTCACCCCGACGCTCACCCCGACTGCTCGCGCCTGACGGAGCAGGCCACGATTGCTGTACCAGCGGGCCGCTGGAAAATCCGTTCGCTCCACCCGGCCGACGAGGCCCCCCTGGTCGGTGTGGTCCAGCTCGTTGGAGGACAGGAGCGCAGGCCGCTGTGCGAGGGGCACAGCTCTCCAATGAATGCCGCGCACCAGGTAGGCGAGCACTCACGCGTTTACCAGGCTGAGCACACTCGCTCGAACGCTCGGAGGTTAGCGTGCGGGGTGCGCCGGGACGCTCGATGTTGTGGACGTTCCTCCGAAGGCGATGGCCTGCAATGGACCTTCGTACTCATTCCGCCGCGGGAATATCGAGCGCGTGATCGCGTGGTTCGGCCCATCAGGCGCCCTCTTCCCCCATGCTCCGGCGGCATGTTGATGGGCCGGCAACCGTTCGTCAGGCGGGTCCCGCCAGGGGGAACCGGTGCGGGACTTCCACGCGATGACTTGAAGGAAATTTCGACACGCCCCTCCCCCGGCTCGCCAAGCTTAGTGTTCGGCCCCGCCGTCCCGAAGGTGGTCGAACACTCGATGCAGCATGGCTGACAGCTGGGCGCGTTCGGCCTGGGTCAAGGGGAAGAGAATCTCCTCCTGGACCGCCCGGGCCTCGGCGTCGAGCTGGGTCAGCGCCGCCCGGCCCTGAGGTGTCACTGCAACCGACATCGATCGGTGCTGGCCTGCGGTGGGTAAGTCGGGTGATCAGGCGCCTGATCTCGGCGAGGCTGAGGTGGATGAGCTGGGAGGATCCGTTTCTGCTTTGCCGGTGTCCAGCCCGCGGGCCCGGGGATATGAGGCTGGCCAGGTCTGCTCCGCCGCCTTGCCGTCCGAGTGGTGGGACCTGGCGGTCTCTAGCGCCGACGCGTAGTGCAGGAGCGCGCTCTGAGCCTTGTCATAGCTGTCGGCCAGGTGCATGATCAGGTCCCGTGCCTCTCGGAGGCGGTTGTCGTACGGCTTGCGGTTCTCGCTCACCCACTGCGTGTGGGTGGCGGCCCGCTTCGCGCCAGGCTCGACATCGAGCAGCAGATCGCCAAGGTCAGCCACGAAGAGGCGAGCTCATCAGGCCGATACCAGCGCAAGCCTTAGATGACGCCCAACCGGCTGACATCACCCCACCCATCCACGGGCGCGGAGTGACCTGTCCTCGGGCCGCCTACCGGCGTTCGCGCCAACGTGCACGCAACGGCTCGTAGTCATGGTCAGGGAACAGGACAGGGAAAGCCTCGAACATCGCGGCGAGGTTCGAGGCGGCATCGTGGTACTCGCGTCCGGTCAGGTCGACGTCGGCGAAGAGATATTGCCAGCCCCACGCGCCTTTGGTGATGAGCAAGGTCTCCAGGTACGTGCCGTAGTCGAGGTTCAAGCGGTGGAGCTCGGTGCAGGTCGAGACGTAGTGCCAGATCTCGAGTCTGTCGCCCTTCGGCGGCACGCGCAGGCCGGTCGCCTGCCCCGCGCCGCCGAAGGGCGCCTGGTCGAAGATCCTCAACTCGGGGAGCACACGCCGCTCGTCGGGGCCGAGCCCCTCGTCCGTCAGCGGCAGGTGACCGTCGACCAGGCAGCCGTGGATGTTCCCCAGGAGCAGAACTCGCCACGGACGCGGTCGTCCGCGGTGATCCAGTCCGCGTGGTATTCGTCGGCCGCGAAGCAGTACGGCCGCAGGACGTCGTCGAGCCGTGTGCGCCAGAACCCATTGATCCGATTGACTGCGAGGTCGGCGTCCGCGATCAGTGCGAGCCGCTCCGGCGTCAGGTCCGGGTTTGGGGCCCGTCGTTCCACCTCAATGCCACCGCAACTCTCCAGTTCCGCGAAGGCACGTTCGAGACGTGTCCCATAGTCCATTCCGGGCCTTTCGTTTCCTCGGCGTTCCACCTTCGCAGTTATCGACGCCCTCGCGGAGCGATCAGTTCAACGAGGGCCTGGACGCCGCCCGCGCCCGCGGCACCCGCCTCGGCCGCCCGCCGGCCACGACCGAGGAACTGGTACGCCACACCCATGACTTGCTCACCCGCCCGGTAAGCACCGTGGCCTCGGTCATCGAGGGCGCGCCCGTAGCGGACGCGCCCTCGACACGTACACGGTCCACCTCACACTGCCGCGGGAGACTTCGAAGGCCGCCCGAAAGCCCAGGGTCCCCATCGATCGCGGCGAGCAGCGCTGGCCTCCCAGTCGGCGGCTGCGAGAGCGACGACGTCGACCAGGCCCGCGTCGCTGAGGACGCGCAGCTGCAGCTGGTGCTCGATGCCCTCAGCCGACGCCTCCCGTACGGTCTGGCGCACCGCGACGCGGGCCTGCAGTTCAGCGGTGGTGCACTCCGCCTCCGTCCGTCCTCTGCTACAACCCCCAGCAGCCTCGGCAACCCAGGCCCAGTCCGCAGCCTCCGGCGCTGACCACAAGCCGAAGAGGCCAGCCAAGCGGCGCCAGGCCAGGAGGAGACCCGGCCGGGCGCCGAACTTTCCTCGGCTCCATCGGTTCGCCGCCGGTGACCCCCCGTCACCCGGGCCGCGACACTTGCCTGCCGCCCACCAGACCTCAGCCTGGTGGGCGTTGGCCCGCCCTCTCGGCGAGGTCAGCTCAGCAGCTGGGTCTGCAGGACGACCGTCTGGTGGAAGGGAACGGTTGGGGCGGCCTCGCCGTTTCTGGCGTGGATGATCAAGGCGAGCGTGTCACCTGCCTGGATGTACGCCTGCCGGGTGTGTTCGGGCCCGAAGGGCTTCGCCTCGGTGTAGAGGGACACCGATGACTGCCCGTCGGCCGGGGTCTCGGTCTCCCACTCCTCGTCGATCCCGACCTCGCCCGGCGCGGTCTTCAGCGTCGCATGGGGGGACAGCCCGGCCCCGATCTCGATGTCCTTGAACTTCTCCGCCATGTCGGCCGAGTTGAACCGGAGGAGGTAGACACGCGAGGCGGTGCCGTCGGGCATGGTCCAGCCACGGGCCACGATCTGCCGTACCGCGTAGTCGTCCAGGGCCTGCTGGATGTCGGCGCGGTGGACATCCCCGTACTCGGAGACGTACTGGGCGCTGCTCACCCAGTCACCGGTCAGCTCCTTGTCGACGGTGGCGCCCTCCGGCGCGGGCAGCACGAGTCTCCTCAGGTCGGCGTGGTGGATCTCATGCCGGTTGCCGAAGGTGAAGGGGCGCTGGCTCCCCTTGGGAAGGGCAGGCAGAGAGAGGCGCGGGTAGTCCCAGCGGCCGTCGCTCTCGGTGGCGAGGCCGGGCACGTCCGACCGCTCCATGGAGGTGATCCCGAACGCCGTACCGGCGCCGAGTCCGCTGCAGACGATCACGGCGGCGGTCCAGCGCGCAGCGGTCCGCAGGACGCGATGGTTCCGCGGTGGTTTGCGAGCGGCGGGCTGCGGCGTCTCAGCCTCCTCCACGGCCGGCTCGGGTTCGGCGTTCGGCTCGCACTCCGCGGGCTGCTCGGGCTGCGCGGCCTCGACAGGCTCCGCCGTCTCTGGGAGCTCCTTGGCCTTCACCGGCTGGTCGGCCTGCGTGATCTGCTCGGTCATACGTACTCCCCCGGCGAGGCGATGCGGTCCAACTGCTCCTGCACGAGGTCAGCGACAGCACCCTCGTCGATCGGCGCCACACCCTCCGCGCCGATGCTCACCAGCAGTTCAGAGTCGTACGCGAAGCACTCCATCCGGTCGATCTCCTTCTCGTCCTCGTCCTCGCCGGCTCGGTCTCCCTTCACCTCCGGGGCGAAGAAGCAGGGCGAGTTCCCGTGGCCCTTGATCTTCGGCCCCTTCGGAAGGTCCAGCAGACCCCCCAGCTCCGTCTGGAGTCCAAATGCCTCCCGTACCTGGGCCTTGTTCTTCATCCGGACGATCTGGACGGTGACGATGACGTCGTCCTCGTACACGCCGCCCCGCGCGGCGAACTCCGTGGCGTACGAGCGGATGGCGATGCCCTGGAGACCCAGCTTGTTCAGCTGCCTCTCGTAGTCGCGACGCTCCTCGCCGGACAGACCGCGGCCCCACTCCTTCATCAGGGCGGTTGCCTGCTTGGCGCTCAGCTCGGCGTCATTGCCGTACTCGTCCACGTCGGGTCCGAGACGGTAACCGTCCGGGACCGGCAGCAGCAGCTTGCTGAGCGGGGTGGAGGCCCGCCCCCGCCAGGCCTCTGCGGCCGGGTCCTTGGCCGGCTCCTTCGCAGGCTTGGCCCACAGGGTCGTGGGGACGGTACGGTCGGCGCCGTCGACGGTGACGGCGGTGTACGCGGCGGCGCCGCCCACCGAGCCCAGGACGAGCACGGCCGGCAGCACCACACCGGTCATTACGGATCTCAAGACAGACGCTCCAGCTGTCGCTCGGCCAGCGAGCGGATCTCGTTCTTGCTGATCCGCTTGGTGTCGATGATGTTGATGTCGACCATGATGTCGCCGCGCTGGAAGATGGCCTGGGCCCGGTACCGGGGCATGAGCCCGGCCTTCCGCTCGACGGGGTAGAGGTAGTAGCGGCCGTTGCCGCTCCCCTTGAGCGGGTCGCCGTCGTCCCCTGCGGAGTCGGCGTCCAGCATGTATCCGTGCTGAGCCTGGGCATGGTCCATGGCGGCCTTGCCGGACCAGAACTGGACGAGGCCGATGTTCGTCTCTTTGTGTTCGCCCTGCATCCAGGCCACCGCGGCGATTCGGCGCAGGTCTGCTTCCGTGAAGTGCGTGAAAGCGCCGGCAGGGCGATCGAATTGCCGCGAGTACGCTGCAGTGTCCGGCCAGCCGTCCACCGCCCCCCAGGGCACGAGGGTGCGTGCGCCCTTTGGCTTGGCCAGCAGCAGCTTTCGCAGATCACCGTCCGTCTTGACCCTGCGGTCCTCGGCGGCGCTGAGCGGCTCCGGGACCTTGTCCCCAGGTAGGGGCTCGGCCGGGTAGGCGAGTCCCGGTTGGTTCAGGGCGGGCAGCGGCGTGGGCGGCCGGTCGGCCTGGACCTTGTAGCCGACGGCCGTCCCAGCGCTGATGCCGATCACCGCGGCGACGGCGAGGAGCACCGCGGTCCGGCCATGGCGCTGCGCAGGCGGCCGTATCGGCGACGCGGGTCCGCCGGTGGCTGACGCGTCTGCCGTCGACGCGACGGGCTTCGCGGCGGCCGGCTCCGGTACCGCGAGCTCCGGCGCGGACGGCGCCTCCAGTTCAGGCTGTGCTTCGTGCAGTTCCAAAAGTGTTCCCCAAGAGACCTGGAGGCACGGATTCCGTTGTCCGCGCTCATACAACTGACGGTCATCCCGGGACCTTGGTTGTAGCGGCAACCATTACAGTTCTGCATAGGGCGATGAAGCTCGTGATCAAGCTGCCCACCAGGGCCGACGCCCCCGATCGCTGCTCACAGGCCTTCACGGCCGCGTCCGTCGCCGTGGCTCGCTGACTGACTTTGGCTCGCGCTGCGTACCTGGAGCGAGGCCCTGCCATTCGTCTGCCGCTTGGTCGTCTTGTGCGGTTGACATGGCCTTCTGAGACACAAGAGCTGTACTGCAAGGTCAGGTCGGCTGCTAAGGCGTCGTTGTCGAATGACGGTCTGGACGCCGCTCGCGCCGCGGCGCACGCATCGGCCGCCCGCCGGCCATGACGCCCGAATCACTTGCTGTCCCTCCAGCTGGCGCAGGACACGGCGGCGGAGTTCGGGGCTGAGAAGCATCCGTGTCAGATCGTGCGCGGAGCCTTCGTAGGACCTGGTGGGCGGATGACGGAGTGTCGAGGGCGAACGCGGTCAGAGTCGTCCCACAGATAACTCTGCGGTACCGGTCGGTTCCCTTAAGATCCAAGCCTGGCAAGAGGACATCCTCCAGCGTTTCCACCTGCATGACGGGGTGATCCCCAGGCGGAACGCTCCCGCAATCAACCGCCAAGTGCCGTCGGCTGGTGCCTCCTTAGTTCATGACGGCCGCCCGCCGAACCCCCAAATGTGGACCTCGATGGCCGCGTACGGGTCCGGGGTCAGGACGGCGGGTGCCGTGTCCGGGTCCGGCGCTCGGACCAGCGCCGCCGTCCCCAGCCAGGCGGTGCCGTTGTCAGACAGCAGCGGCCCGTACGCCATCAACTCCTCCTCGTCGGGGGGCACGGCGAGGTCAGCAGCCTGCCCCGTGCTGAGGCCGAGCACCAGCTACCGCTTGCCACCGGTCCGGCCACCGGGGAAATCCCACATGGTGCGCCCCAGCATGTTGCGCCACCGGCGCAGCAGCACGTCCCGGTACACGCCGGCCTGGTAGCCAGGCTCTTCGAAAGCGAACGCGCGGGCGGCAGCGGGATCCGGCATGGGTTGAAGGGCAAGCGCCCGCGTATGGGTGCACCCCGGTTCAAGTCCCGCAAGGACAACCGGCATACGGTCCGCTTCACCGCCAACGCCCGGTGGAAGATCACGCCCGGCGGTGACCTGTCGTTGCCGAAGATCGGAGATGTCCGGGTCAAGTGGTCCCGCGCTCTGCCGTCCGTGCCGTCCACGGTGACCGTGGTCAAGGACGCCGCAGGCCGGTACTTCGCGAGCTTCATCGTGGAGACCGGCACGGACGAGACGCTGCCCGAGGTGGCACCCGTGGTAGGCATCGACCTGGGGCTGACGCACTTCGCGGTCCTGTCCGATGGCACGAAGGTCGACAGCCCCCGCTTTCTGCGCCGGGCCGAGAAGAAACTCAAGGCGGCACAGCAAGCCCTGTCCCGTAAGGCCAAGGGCAGCAATAACCGCACCAAGGCCCGTATCAAGGTCGCCCGCGCTCATGCCCGGACGGCCGATGCGCGGCGCGAGTTCCACCACCAGCTTTCCACGAAGATCATCCGCGAGAACCAAGCGGTGGCAGTGGAAGACCTGGCAGTTAAGGGGCTCGCCCGCACACGCCTGGCCAAGTCCGTGCACGACGCCGGATGGTCGGCATTCAC
>NZ_JBEXEX010000104.1:0-9244 GCF_040606445.1 Streptomyces sp. NPDC005408
CCCCTCTTCCCCACCCCCCCCCTCTCCCGACCCCCCCGTCGGGCGCCCGCGGGGGGGGCGCCCGCGGCCCCCCACAGCGGGTTGCACCAGCACCGCCAAGAGGTGTGACGATCGTCCGGCCAGGACAGCCCTTGCCTGCCACCGGCTGCCGGTCGACTGTGGTCGTCGACGCCACCCGACCCGAGGCCGGCCTGCCGGACATTCCGTCGGCCGAGTCGGTACGGGCCGCCGCCCGCAACGGCGGCGCCGTGCTGATCGTGACCACGGCGGCATACCGGGCCAGTGCTGCGGATCGGGTCGTTCACCTCAACCGGCCTCCGCAGCCGGCCACCAGGGCCGATGCGCAGCGCCCATCCCTGTGCGGAGGTACCTGATGAGCATCGGAGTCGGGATCGTTGGCTTCGGAGCCGCGGGCCGCCAGCATGTGACCGCCCTAGACGGGCTCGCCGGGGCACACACCGCAGCCGTGCTCGAGCAAGACCCGGCAGTCGACGCCGGGGTTCTACCCCGGGTGAGCTGCTGGCAGGAGCTGCTGGCGGACAAGCGCATCGGACTCGTGGCTCTGTGCCTGCCGCCCGGCCGCCGGGCTGAACTCGCCGTGCAGGCCCTCGACGCGGGCAAGGCAGTGCTGCTGGAGAAGCCACCCGCCGTGTCCGTGACCGAGATCGACCAGGTGACAACTGCTGCGCAGCGGGCCGGCCTGCCAGTCGGAGTGATGCTTCAGCACCGCATGCGGTTACCCGCCACCGCCTTCTCCACGAACTGGGCCCATCCAGCGGTCACCGCGGTACTGGAGGTGGCCCGGTTCCGCCCCCCCGCCCACTACCGCAACGCTGGCTGGCGCAGTGACCCTGCCTCGGCCCTCGGAGGCATCGCGGCACATCTGGGGGTGCACTACCTCGACCTCGCCTGCCAACTGCTGGGCCGACCCTGCACCGTACAGCTCGCCCCCGCCCGAGAGCTCGCCCCGGGCATCGACACCCGGGTCACCGGCCACATCGAATTCCGGAGCGGTGCCACCCTCGCCTTCACCATGACCGCCGAGTCGCCGGCGCGGAGCGAGCGACTCCAGATCCTCGGACCCGAAGGGAGCTTCCGTATCTCCGACGGCACGGTTACCACACACGTCGGCCAAACCGAGCACATCCTGTCCGACCGGCCCACGGCCGAACTGCGGCGCCTGGTCTACCAGGAGATGGTCGACGCCCTAGCCACCAGTCAGCCCCCGCTGCGCTGCCACCTGGAAGGGGCCCGCGCCATCACTGAGATCTTGAGCGCCATCGCCCAGGAATCGAAGATCTCGGCATGACGGCACCCACGACCCGGGTGGGAATCTCCTCGGGCTCCGTTCCGCGCCTCGGTGCGGCCGAACTGGCAGCACTCGCACTGTCCTTAGGCGGCAGCATCGTGGACGTGCGCGCTGGCAAGGGCCACGCTTGGGAACGCTCGGGCGGCCTGGCCGCACTGCGGGCTGCGGGAGCCGACGTGAGCTTCCTGGGTGTGGGAACCGTACTTGGCGACCCCGCTCACCCCGTTGACGCCTGCGCCGCCCTTCCATGGCTGGAACACGGACTGCCTGTGAAGGTGTTCGCAGCCGAGGGCTGCACGGGACCCGGGCGGCTCGACCTGACGCTGGCCCAGATCCGAGCCTTGACGTCCCGCGTCGGCGCAAGCAACCTCGTCCTGGTCGAGACCCACCACGGATACGCACCGGTCGACGAACTCGCCGCGCTGTGCGAGCGCGCCGGAACCAGCATCCTGCTCGACACCATGGGCCTCGCCCGCATCGCGCCGGACCCCGTCTCGGCCGCGGCCCGGCTGTCCCCCATGACTTCGTCGGCCCAAGTGAAGGGATTCGCCTGGGAGCATCCCCACACTTCACAACACCTGCCGCTCGATTCCTGTGCCGAGCCCACGCGCGAGGTGCTCGCGGCCGCGGGAGCGCTGCGCGCGATCACGGTCGAGTCGAAGGCACCCTCTCTTGCCGAAGACACCTCGCTCCTCCTGGAGTGGTACGCCACCGACGTCCCTGCCTTCAGTGAGGAGAGCTCCCCATGAGACTTGCCGTTATCAACGACGAGGTGTCCCAGGACATCCATGTCGCCGCGGCCGAGGCAGCCCGGCTGGGATTCGGAGGTCTGGAGATCCGTTCCTCCGACGGAGTGCCGCCGCATCTTATGGACGACGCACAACTGATCGCCGTCCGCGACGCCGTGGTGGGGCGCGGAATGCGAATCGCCGGCTTCGACCCCCCCGCCCTCAAGTGCCGCCTGGCCCGCACCGACGCCGAAATCATGGCAGTGCGCGACCTGCTGGTCGACGCGCTCCGGCGGGCCGAGCTACTCGGCGCACCATTCGTCCGCATCTTCACGTTCTATCGCGAAGGCCCACCGGACCCGCGTGCCGCGGCGACTGTCGCACGGGAGGTCCTGGACGGAGTTCCCACCGATCGGGTGCCGCTGCTCGTGGAGACGGGCATGCGCACCAACAGCCCTACCATGCGCCACACTCTTGAGTTTCTGGATCAGCTCGGTGACGACCGGCTCGGCATCTTGTGGGACCCGGGTAACAGCGTCTTCAGTGGCTGGGACCCCGCCCCCTTCCCGCAGGACTACGCACTCGGCCGGGAACGCATTCGCCACGTCCATGTGAAGGATCCCGACGGACGTACCGCCTACGTCCAACTGGGTGACGGCTGTCTGCCGTGGCCGGCGATCCTCGCCCGGCTCGTCGAGGACGAGTACCAGGGTTGGGCGTCCCTGGAGACACACTGGCGGATCGGTCGCGTCCTGACCCAGCAACAGCGAGACGAACCCTGGGGCGAGAGCTTCACCGCGGGTGGCTTCGAGGCCAGCTCGATCTGCATGCGGATGCTGCGCGAAATGGCCGAGACGGTTGGCGCCGTGCAGCCTCTGAACGCCGGGGCGACAAGCACCACCACGGGCAGGGCGGAGGGGGGGAGTTGAGCCCTTCACCGGTGTTCCTGCTCGGCAGCCAACGCTGCGGCACCACCGCTTTCGCCCATGCCCTGAACCGGGCTTTCCACGACGTCGGCGGTCATTTCACGGTCAACGGCAAGCTGCCTTACCTGCTGGACCGCTGGCTGACCCCCCAGGACCTGTCCGACCGTCATCTGCGGGCCGACGAAATCCTGCACGCTCTCGACCGCCGCCCGCCGGACGGCGCTGGCGTCGACCGCTGGCGGGCCCGAGTCGAGGAAAGCCTGCGCACTGCCGCACGGGAGGTGGCTGAGGGCACCGCCGGTAACGACGCCACGGTACTGGCCCAGCGTATTCTCGCCGAGAGCAACTTGGGCCTGCCCTGCTGGGGCGACAAGTACAACGAGTATCTGCTGCACCTGCCGTGGCTGAATGCCGCGCTCCCGGACGCACGGTACGTGATGCTCATACGGCACCCGCTCGAAGCCGCACGGTCCATGCTCCGGTGGGCCGGTGACCGCCCATGGGCACCGGCGACCGAGGAATCCGCACTCGGCAAGTGGGCCGCGTGGAACCGCCACTGGCTGGACTTCGCGCCAAACATTCCGTCGCACCGGCGACTGGTGATCGAGTATCAGGCATTGTGCCGGGGGGAGGAGATCCGCCGCCTGGAGGAGTTCACGGGGCTGGATCTCCGACCCTATATTGCCGGCCTCACCCCGCGGGCTCCGGCCGCCGAACTCGACGCAGACCTCCCACCAGAAGTAGCCGCGGTGTGGCAGGCGCTACGGCAGGCGTCCCATCCCAATGGCGCCGCACCTGCCTCCGTCCACTCGACCACCTCGCAGGAGTGACCTGCGCGCCGGCTCGGCCATGTCGTCGTGGACGCACCCCAGACGCCGGTGCCCTCCGACAAGCACCCTTAAGGAGTACGGAAGTGGTTACAGGTACGCCCGCTCTGAACCGGAAACAATCCAAACGAGTCTCCGTGGTGATCGCCACCCGGAATCGGCCGACCGATGCCCACCGTGTGTTGAGCGCGATCGCGTGCTACGACATCGGCGTCGTACACGAGGTCCTGTTCGTCGACGACGCGTCCGAAAACTCGCTGTGCATCAACGCAACCTGTCCCTTCCCGGTCCGGATACTGCGCAACGAGACCCGGCGCGGCCCGGCGGCCAGCCGCAACCTGGCGGCAAAGACGGCGACGGGGAACGTTTTGGCCTTTCTGGACGACGACGCCCGTCCCTTGCCCGACTGGTTCTCCGTCCTCGATACCGCGCTGAGCGACAACCACGCCGCGATCACGGGTCGGGTCCTGCCGTTCGACAGCGGCGTGGTGGCCCGTGCTCGCCAATATCGGTATGAGGTGCGCTACGCACAGCACGCGCCGAACAGTCCGGTGACCTTCTTCGCCGGTGGTAACTCGGCTGTCTGGACCGAGCTGTTCCTGTCTGCCGGAGGTTTTCCTGACATTGTCACCGCGAGCGACAACGGGCTCGTCGAGCGGCTGGCCCAGTCGGACGGCCAGGTGTTCTTTGTGCCCGACCTCCGCGTGGCGCACCGGAATAGCAAGGGAGCCGGTGTCGCATTCCGCGAGGCCTGGCGTGCAGGCCGCCTGGCGCCGCGCAGCACGCCTGCTGCGGCGCTTCCCCGCTTCGCCGCAACCGCGAGACTTCAACCCTGGCCATACGACCCGATTCCTGCCGTCCTGAATCTCGGTCTTCAGGCGGCCAATTCGCTGGCTACGGTGCTCCCATCCAGAGTGTCGCAGCGCCGATGACGAACAGTGCCCGACATAGGCGAAGCCTCACCAGATCCGCACGCGGTCTCTGGGGTCCAGCCACAGACCGTCGCCCTCGCATGTCGCAAATACCTCATGGAACTCGTTGAGGTTTCGGACAACGTTTGCTCGCAATTCCGGTGGGGAGTGCGGATCGACGACAAGGCGCCGCCGCTCTTCTTCCTCACGCCGCTTGGTACGCCAGCAAAGGGCCCAATGCAGGAATAGTCTTTGCGAACCGGTAATGCCATCCTTCTCCGGCATTGACTTGTCGCCGAGCGCCGCGAGGTATGCCTTGTGGGCGATGGCAATGCCACCGAGATCACCGATATTCTCCCCGACAGTGAGCTCACCGTTGACAAATTCGCACGGGAGGCTCCTTGGTGAAAGCCGATCGAACTGTTTGATCAGGGCGTTCGTTTTCCCCTCGAAGGCGACCCTGTCAGCCGGCGTCCACCAGTCGCCCAGGTTTCCCTTATTGTCATATTTCGCGCCTTGATCGTCGAATGCATGGCCAATCTCATGTGCGATCACCGCACCGATTCCGCCGTAATTTTCAGCAAGGTCGGCTTCGAGGGAGAAGAATGGCCTTTGCAGAACTGCCGCCGGAAAACATATCTCATTTGCGCCCGGATTATAGTAGGCGTTTACTTTCTGTGGCAGCATGAACCATTCATCGGGGTCGACGCGTGATCCGATTTTGGCCAGCTTTCGATCGACCTCAAATGCTGCTACCGCATGAGCATTCCCAAGGAGCTCATCGTCTTGTACTGACAACCTTGAGTAATCTCTGAAGTTATTTGGATGACCTATCTTGATGCGCAGGGCATCAAGCTTTTCGCGAGCTCGATCCTTCGTCGGGTCAGTCATCCATTCCAGTTCATTGATAGAGGCCCGGTATGCCCTGATGATATTGGAGACCAGCGCTTTCACCGAAGCCATGGAACTGGGCGGAAAGTGTCGCGTAGCGTATTCTCTGCCAACAGCCTCACCCATGGCTCGCTTCACGAACTGCACAGCCCGCTTGCGGCGATCCGGTAGCTTCCGAGTGCCGTTGAGTGTGCGCTCGTGGAAGTCGAAGTCGTTCTTGATGAACTCATCCGAGAGATATGGGGCGCAGGTACGCAGTGCCCGGCACAGCAGCCAGTCACGCCATTCTTCCATCGGCACGCCGGTCAGCAACGATGACATGTGGGCGAGGTAGGAGGGCTGGCGGACGCAGACCTCGGAGACGACCTCGCTCGAACTGCCGAGCCCGACAGCGTATCGGTGCCAGTCGAATGACGGAACCAACGCCTTCAGTTCATCCAGGCCGACCAAATTGTATGTGTTATGCGCATTTCGAGCCGCAGCCTGCGACCAATAGCCTTCGGCTATCTTCACATCAATCGCCAGCACTCTCTCCGCCGCAAACAGAGGAGCGTCGTGCTGCGCAAGTGTGAGCAAGTCGATCAGATATGCGGCGTACGTTTCTCTGATCCCCGCAAATCTCTCTTCGAAATAGTATGTGCTGTCGGGGAGACTGAGCCCTCCCTGGCTTATATTGAACAGGTATCGTTCGGAATTTCGGTCGTCGACATCCACATAGGTGCGGAAGAGCCCCGAACCGCCGATCCTTTCGAGTCGACCGAGAAACTCCGACAGGTCTGAATTATCGCGCAGGCTCGAGACATCCCGGAGCAGGGGTAGCACCGGCGAGAGGCCGAGAGCGGAAATGTTCTGCTCGTCCATGAAAGATGTGTACAGTGCGGCGATCTTTCGTGCGTCCTCAACATGATTTGCGCCCGTCCAGTCCGCTGAGAGCTCTTGGATGATCGCGCTTACTTGACTATCGGTACTCTCGACCAATTGCGGAACAGTGCCCCAACTCGATCGGTCCGTGGGGATCTTTTCCTGCCTGTGCCATAGATCGTTCACGTAGCCATACAGGTCATCTTGCGGACGGATGTGATGATTCATGTGCGCAGCTCCCCAGCGGACGCTCGGGGTTCTCTGTCACCATTCGCAGGAGCTCGGTGAAGGATCGCGCTCACCTTTCGTAGGGGTGAACAGGTCTGCGGAGTATTCGAAAGTGATGGTGATGCTGTCTTCCCCTCGAGACACGACGGCGTCGAGCTCGTTCCGCGCCGCCCGAGATATGGGTAGACCGCACACTTATCCGGGCCACGAATCCTCTAGATCGTAACCAGCGTGGCGGGCAGGCACGGTCACTTTCGGTCAGGCGGCTACGCCGCCCTGGCTCCGGGAGGCGAACTACGTTCCGGCGCTCTAGCCGTGATCGTGGGTGTTGGCTGCCGGAGCCGACTGGGTATCGATGACGACCTGAGCAGCGAGCCGCTCGCATCGCCGGGCCGCGTCGACCGCGTCCGCGCCCTCCGCCAGCACGTACCCGGATCGGTCTCCCGATTCTTTTACCGGCCCGACACAATCGCCTACCGCGACGTCGAATTGGATCGTGGCGGTGCCGTCGGTGAGCTCCGGGACGTCTGGGATGCTGATGCGTCGGATGATACCGGGCGACGGCGCCAGAAAGCGGACAGCTGCTCCGCATCGTGGAGTTGGCGGGATGAGTGGCGTCGGCAGGCCTAGTGCGCATTGCGCGGTGAGCATGACCAGGTCCACCCCGTATACGCGGTGCACCAACTCCCGGATCTTGTCCCCACCGATCCGATTGTGCGACTCGACAATGCGTGGGCCGCGGGCGGTGAGTCTGATTTCGGTGTGCGACGGACCATCACGTAGCCCAACCGAATCCAGGAACTGTTGCACGAGCAGGCGGACCTGGTTCTGCTGATCATCAGGCACAGAAGCAGGTACGGTGTGCCCGAGTTCCACGAAACTGGAGGAAAAGAGTTTTTCAGTAAGCGCGATGATGGTGTGCCGTCCCGCGCGGGAGAATGCCTCGATGCTGATCTCAGGCCCGTCCAGGTACTCCTCAGCCATGGCATCCTCGCCGCCAGTCCTGACGAACCGACGCCAGGCCAATGCAGCATCGCACGGCCCCGGGACCGCAAATACAGCACGGCTGCCCGTACCCGTGGCCGGCTTCAGAACAACCGGCCCCTCTACCTCGCGACAAAAGTAGGCCAAGTCTCTTTCCGAACCCACCGGCGCAGCCCGCACCGGGCTTATCCCCCTGGCGTTGAGCAGCGCTCTCATCCGCCTTTTGTCCTGCAACGCCTGAACAGTGCTCAGCGGCACGCCGGCTACCTGTAGGCGCGCAGCCACTTGAGCCGCAGGCAGCAGGCCACTCTCCGTCAGTGAAAGAACGTGGCTGAATGGCTGCTTAGCATGCATCGGAGCCAGTAACGAATAGACGCCATCCGCATCTGATAAGTCCGCCGCGATCACGTGGTGGGCTAACTCGGCCACCTGGGGGATTTGCCCACCTCGCGCGTGCACGAATACCGTCTCCGCTCCGAGCTCACGGGCCATGGACAGCAGCCGTCGCGTGCCAGCGACGATCACCAGTCTCGGGCGTTGACCACGGTTCATCGAGATCCTCCTGGTTGTAAGCCCGTTTCCGGCCCGGTCGGTAGAGAGATCGTCCCATGGAGCTCCTGAGACGATCATGCTCGGTTCCGGGATCGTTCCGGATGGGCTGTGGGAGATCGCGAAGCCCTTGTTGCCACCGGCCCGTGTGCGGCCGCAGGGGTGGGGGGATCGCGAACATCGATGACGAGGCGGTCTTCGCGGCCATCATCTACGTGCTGGTCAGCGGCTGCGCCTGGCGGGCACTGCCTCCGTGCTTCGGGGCGTCGAAGTCGACCGTGCATCGTCGGTTTGTCATCTGGTCCCGTGCGGGAGTCTGGGGTCGGCTGCACCAGAAGGTTCTCCAACTCCTGGACGGACAGGGCTTGGTCGACCTCTCCCGCGCGGTCCTCGACTCTGCCCATGTCCGCGCTAAAGAGGGGGCGAACTTGCAGGTCCGAGCCCCGTGGACCGAGGTAAGCCCGGTTCCAAGATGCACGTCCTGTCCGACGCGGACGGACTGCTCTTACGCGTCGGTCTCTCCGCGGCCAACACCCACGACAGCCAGGCGCTGAAGCCGATGCTGTCCCATTTCCACATGGGACACGAATCCCACGCAGCCGATTCCAAGCCCCAACGTCTCCACGCAGATAAGGTGTACGGCGTTCCCCACCTGCGAAAATGGTTGCGAGGCAAGCGCATCGGCGTGCGGATCGCACGCAAAGGCATCGAGTCCAGCGAACGATTAGGACGTCGCAGGTGGGTCATCGAACGCACCATGTCCTGGCTGACCGGCTAACGCAGACTCAACGATTCGAGCGACAACCCGGCAACTACCTGGCCTTCTCGGGCTCGCAGCCGCGATCTGCTGCTACAAACGCTTCCGCAACCTCACCATGTAGGACATGGTGTCAGAGGGCGGTTTGTGAGTCTTTGAGTGGTTCTGCTGTCGCCTTATGGTGTGGCGGCGGGGTGGAATCCACCGGTCCGCAGTTGTTGATCTGGTGATGTGACCAGGTGAGTGAACGCAAGCCGTATCCGAGTGACTTAT
>NZ_JBEXEX010000105.1:0-9059 GCF_040606445.1 Streptomyces sp. NPDC005408
GCCGACCGCAGACGCGACCACCTGCACAAACTCTCGACTCGACTCGTGCGTGAAAACCAAACGCTCGTGATCGAGGACCTGACCGTCCGCAACATGGTCAAAAACCGGAGCCTGGCCCGCGCCATCAGCGACGCGGCATGGTCGGACCTCCGGAGCATGCTGGAGTACAAGGCCGCCTGGTACGGGCGGGAACTGATCGCGGTAGACCGCTTCTTCCCCTCGTCCAAGCAGTGCTCCCACTGCGGCACCCTCGCCGAGAGGATGCCGCTCAGCGTCCGTACCTGGACGTGCGCCTGCGGCACGGTCCACGACCGGGACGTGAACGCCGCGAAGAACCTTCTGGCCGCCGGACTGGTGGTGTCTGTCTGTGGAGCGGGTGCAAGACCTCAACGGGAGTCCTCCCGGACGGGGCAGTGGCGACGAAGCAGAAACCCCCACGGCGCGAGCCGTAGGAATCCCCCGCCTGCAGACGGGGGAGGAAGTCAACCTGGCTGTCTGTCGTGGTGGTCGTCCACCGGCTCAGGTGGCGGGGCTGTCCTTTGCGCGATCGTGGCTCGCTGCTCGTCCGTGGCAGGCAGCTCGACGTGATCGCGGTAGAACCAGCTGCTCAGAAGGGTTTTGAGCCGCCGCCGGCGCGAGACCGGGCCTTCGGCGGGGAGGTCCATGGGCTCGGGGATCTCCCGCAGCAGCAGACGGTAGCGGGCGGTGGGGGTGAGGGCGCGGTGGCCTACCGAAAGTCCGCCGTAGGGCGACTGCGTCACCTTCCCGGTCTCCTCTCCCTCGGTCAGCCGGCGCCGGTCGCGCATCTGAAGAGCGAGACAGAGGCGCTTGGTCGCAGCGAATGCCAGCAGCGGAGCCACCACCAGCGCGATGCGGAGGGCCCAGGTCATGGTGTTGACCGACACCTTGAACGAAAAGGCGATGAGGTCGTTGCCGCCGGCCAGGAGGAGGACCGCGTAGAAGACGATGGCCGCCACGCCGAGTCCGGTGCGGGTCGGGCGGTTGCGGGGCCGGTCGCACAGATGGTGTTCGCGGCGGTCGCCGGTCACCCACTTCTCGAAGAATGGGTAGAGGAAGAGCACGGTGAACACGACGCCGGGCAGAACCACGGTCGGAATGAACACATTCCACATGATGGTGTGGCCCGCAATGTTGGTTTCCCAGGGGGGCATGAGTCGCATCGCTCCCTCAAGGAAGCCGACATACCAGTCAGGCTGTGCGCCACCGGAGACCTGGTCGGCCCGGTAGGGGCCGTAGTTCCATACGGGGTTGATCTGGGCGAGTGCGCCGAGAATCGTCAGCCAGCCGAAGACGAGGAAGAGGAACCCGGTTGTCTTCGCAGTGAACTGAGGGAACATCGGCTGGCCGATGACGTTCCTGTTGGTTTTTCCCTGGGCGCCCCACTGTGTGTGCTTGAGATAGACGATCAGGATGAGGTGCGCGGTGATCAGAGCCACAAGGAGGCCGGGAACGAGTAGGACGTGCACGATGTACAGGCGGGGAAGGATGACGTTCCCTGGGAACTGTCCGCCGAAGACAGCCATCTCCAGGTTCGTCCCGATGATCGGGATGGAGCCGACGATGGTGGCCGCCGTCCGCAGGCCTGTGGCGGACAGCAGGTCGTCGGGCAGTGAGTAGCCCGCGAAGCCTTCGAGGAGTGCGAGGAGAAACAGGGTCACGCCAATGATCCAGTTGGCCTCTCGGGGCTTGCGGAAGGCGCCCGTGAAGAAGATCCGCAGCATATGGACCGTGATCGCAGCGACGAACACCAAGGCCGCCCAGTGGTGGATCTGACGGATCAGCAGGCCGCCGCGCACGTCAAAGCTGATGTAGAGGGTCGTGGAGTAGGCCTGCGTCATGCGCTGTCCCAGCAGCGGCTCGAAGGGACCGGTATAGACGCTCTCCACCATGCTCGGGTCGAAGAAGAGCGTGAGATACGTGCCGGTCAGCAATAGCACCACGAAGGAGTAAAGGGCCACTTCACCGAGCAGGAAGGACCAGTGGTCGGGGAAGGCCTTGCGCAACAGCTGCCTGGCCAGTTCGGCGACGGGCAGTCGACCGTCCGCCGCCCGGAACCCGCTGGTGGCGGCCTCCCCAGTCTTGGCCCTCAACTGCGCCCTGCGCTTCTGAAGGAGCATGCACCACTCTCCCGGCGATCCCGTGACCACGCGCCGTCGAGCGCTGGTTCGCCGTTCATGGATAACCCGCTGTCCGCGGCCCCAATCGCTGTCAGCCGCACATCCCTCACGTGAGCCCCGGGAGGCCGGCATCGCTACGTGGTCCATCCGGGTCGCGGACCCAGGGGCCGGCCCACTGACAGGCCGGCGGGTGCCGTTCCCCGCGGGGGTGCGCATCTGTATGCCAGCCTTGCCGGAGCACCAGAAGCTGCGCACTTTGGACGAGGTGGGGGAGCGGCGTCGGCGTACCGGTAGGTCCGGTCATGCGCGTCCGTGGGGGACAGGAGCCCACCGTGCCGTACATGGATGCGCATGAAGCGCGGCAGCGGTCCGGTCCTGCTGAAGCGGCTGCGAAATGTCGCCGCCAACCCGGCCGTCTGCCTGCTCGTGGACGCGTACGACGAGGACTGGGACCGGCTGTGGTGGGTACGAGCCCATGGCGATGCCCCGATCGTGCCGCTGGAGGCGCCAAAGCGGGCATACATGAATCATCGAAGTACCGCCATCGCGCCTCTGCAGCGGAAAGCAGAACTAGCCCCACCGGGGATCGTGGTCGCCCTCCGGAGCCGGCGTGGCCCGCGGGCCGTCCCGATGTCGACCCGGTCGGGTGAGAGCGCGGGGCGTCGGGGGCGGGGGTACAAGGCCTTGCGTCGGGGGCGGGGGTACAAGGCCTTGCGTCGAGGAGGCTGCGATGGAACTCGTGGAGGAGCGGCCCTACCGCTTGCGCATCGATCCGCAGCGGGAGATGCGCGTGCCCGGGGTGGTGTTCGCGTCCCGTGAGCTTCTGCGGGATGCCGAGAAGTCGCTGGAGCAGGTCGTCAATGTGGCGACGCTGCCGGGCATCGTCGGTGCTTCGTACGCGATGCCGGACATCCACTGGGGCTACGGCTTCCCTATCGGCGGCGTGGCCGCCACGGACATCGAGCAGGGCGGCGTGGTCTCCCCAGGCGGAGTCGGCTTCGACATCTCATGCGGTGTGCGGCTGCTGGCCGCCGACTGCGACCGCAGGGCGCTGGAGCCTGGGCTGTCCGCGCTGATGGACGGACTGGGCCGGGATACCCCGCGCGGTGCCGGGCCGGGAGCGGCCTGGCATCTGAGCAGCACCGGTCGTCTCAAGCGGGTGCTGGAGGGCGGATCCCGGTACGCGGTGGAGGAGGGGCATGGCGAGCCGGGTGACCTACGGCGCTGCGAGGACCGTGGGGCGGTGCCCGAGGCGGACGTGACGCAGGTCAGCGAGCGGGCGCTGCAGCGAGGGCTCGGGCAGGTCGGCAGCCTGGGCGGGGGCAACCACTTCCTGGAGGTGCAGGAGGTCGCCGAGGTCTACGACGAGCCGGTCGCCGCTGCCTTCGGCCTCGCACTCGGCCAGGTCTGCGTGATGATCCACTGCGGCTCCCGCGGTCTGGGGCATCAGGTCTGCACCGACCATGTGCGGGCGATGGACAGGGCGATGTCGCGGTACGGCATCAAGGTTCCCGACCGGCAGCTCGCCTGCGCGCCTGTCGACTCACCGGAAGGCAGGGCGTACCTCGGCGCGATGGCCGCTGCGGCCAACTACGGGCGCGCCAACCGCCAGCTGCTGGGGGAGGTGGCCCGTCGCATCTTCCGGCGCGAGGCGGGCGCCGGGCTGACGCTGGTGTACGACGTTTCCCACAACCTGGCCAAGATCGAGACGCACATGGTGAACGGAAAGCCACGCACTCTGTGCGTCCACCGCAAGGGGGCCACCCGGGCGCTGCCGCCCGGCCACCCCGACCTGCCCGAGGATCTGCGTGAGGCCGGCCAGCCGGTGCTCATCCCCGGCACCATGGGCACCGCCTCGTACGTCCTGACCGGAGTCCCCGGCGGGGACGCATTCCACTCGACTTGCCACGGGGCCGGCCGGGTGCTGAGCCGGCACGCGGCCGTCCGTGTGGTGCGCGGCAGGGAGCTGCGGTCCCGGCTGGAGGCGCGTGGGATTGTGGTGCGCGGGTCGTCCTTGCAGGGACTGGCCGAGGAGGCTCCGGAGGCGTACAAGGACGTCTCCGCGGTGGTGGAGGCGAGCGAGGGCGCGGGGCTGTGCCGCAAGGTGGTCCGCCTCGTCCCGCTCGGCGTGGTGAAAGGGTAGCGGCGCCGCATCACACATCGACTGTCACCGCGCACGACCATCCGTACGGGTCGGGGGCCAGGCGCAACTCGCTCCAGGAGACAGCTTTCGGCACGGCGCCGGTGATCCGGGTCGTCGCCACATCGGTCACTGCCAGCCGCACGTTCAGGCCGTGGTCGTTCGTCTCAGCTTCGAGGTCCACGGGTACCTCACCGTGGACTTCCAGCCGGAAGATGACCTCGTCCAGCAGTCCGGCGAGCAGCTCGTCGTCGCCGGCCTCGGCCACCAGCACCTGCCGGACGGCTGTCGCCCGCACCCCGGATATGTCCGCGAAGCACTCCACCATCCCGAGCACTGCCTCGACCAGGCACTGCTCCCGGCTCGTTCCCCACGCCTCGATGCGCAGGTCGGCCGTGTGCGGCACGGACCGATGCCCGCGCTCTCTCCGGCGGTGCACCCGCCCGTCGTTGTCCGTCTCACCCACCATGCCGAGCGCCTGCCCGTTCAAAGCGGCTGTTTCGTGCCCGAATGCAGACTGGCACGCTCACTCCTGGAGTCTGCGGACCGATCGCTCCGCAGACTGACACGTCCACAGGCCGGTGAGGCAATCAGGGGGTCCAGCGGTACTTGTCGCCTCCGACCCACCTCACGAGCGCCGGATCGTCGAGATCCACATCCTTCAGCCCCGCTTGGTACGCGAGCCGGATCACATCCACCATGTTGTGCGCGACCCCCACCGGTTTCCCGTTGATCTGGACAAAGCGGAACGGTGGATCGCCAGGGGTGATGCCAGAGACGACGATCGGAGTCCCCTCGTGGTCGGTCATGCTTCCAGCCTCTCGCGTCAGTATGTGCGGCGCACATCCACGACCGTCCGCTGGAGTCGATGCCCTACGCCTTCGGCACACATGACGGGTACACCCTGTGGGAAGCTCTCAACAACGTTTCTGTGGCAGCGGTTGCGTTGGCGATCAATGGATGCCCTGCGCAAGGCTGAGCAAGTACAGTACCGAGCGCCTGGCGCGTAATGGATCGCGCTCAATCTGGACACCAGGCAACTCGTTGTGTGGCTTTCGGGTCGAAAGCGCCTTCGGCGCCGAAGGCGGTCAGGACCTCCATGTTCTTCTGCTCAACGTCAGCAGCCTGATGGGTCTGCTCCGATCGTCCCAGCGGCCGCAGGAGAACGGCGCGATGGCCTGCTGGCTGTCGTCCGTTGCGTTGCCGGCACGATCGCTTTCAAGGCCGCGAACGCTGCCGCGAACCACGGCTCGTCCTGGCGGAGCCGCGCAGTCTCGCGCCGATCCTGCCGCCCGCGCCCGGTGGCTCACCGGCCGGCGGGCCGCCTCCGCGGGGCGGTAAGCCGCCGAAGCCTGGATCGGCCGGACCGGACATGGCAGGCGATGGGGGGTATCTCTCGAACGGCGTAGGTTCTACTTCCTCCCTGAGCGGCCACGACGGACCCGGCGAGCTTGCCGGCCCGGCGAACGGCGTGCGTACGGGCTCGCTGAAGCGGGCCACGACGTCGGGCTCGTCGCCGGTGAGCGTCCGGCCTGCGGGGGCGGTCTCCCGGCGTTACGATCACTATGGGTGTCACCCGATGCCGAGGATGCGTCTGCGGCTACGGACCGTGATGGTGCAGGCGGCCGGGCAGCAGCCGTCGAGGAGGTCGGCGTGGTCGGCAACACCATTGACTTCACCGAGGAACGGGCCCCGTGCGGCCGCATCGTCGACGGGCTGCGCTACCAGGAGGACGACGCCACCGGGTTGTTCATCGACGAGGTGACCTACTCATGCGGCTGCCGTGCGATCCGCCATGAGTTCCACGACGGCAGTGTGCGGGTCAAGGCGGTTCACCACGATGGCACGGTCCTGCAGGACGAGCACAGCGCCGAGCACGAGGCATGACGATGACTGCTGCCCATGATGTCGTGGTGATCGGCGGGGGAGGCGCCGGGCTGCGTGCGGCCATCGCCGTCGCGGAGGCCGATCCCCGTCTGAGTGTGGCGGTCATCTCGAAGGTCTACCCGATGCGCAGCCATACGGTCTCCGCCGAGGGCGGCGCTGCCGCGGTCGCCGGAGACGACGACAGCCTGGACGAGCACGCCTATGACACCGTGTCCGGCGGGGACTGGCTGTGCGACCAGGACGCCGTCGAGGCCTTCGTACGCGAGGCCCCACGCGAACTGCTCCGTCTCGAGCACTGGGGCTGTCCGTGGAGCCGCCGGCCGGACGGGCGAATCGCGGTACGGGCCTTCGGCGGCATGAAGAAGATGCGCACCTGGTATGCGGCCGACAAGACCGGATTCCACCTCCTGCACACCCTGTTCCAGACCGCGCTGTCCTACCGGGACATCGTGAGGTACGACGAATGGTTCGTCAGCACCTTGCTGGTCGACGACGGGAAGGTTCGCGGTGTGGTGGCGGTCGAGCTGGCCACCGGCCGGGTCGAGACCATCACCGCGAGCGCCGTCATCATGTGCACCGGCGGCTGCGGCCGGGTCTACCCGTTCACCACCAACGCCAACATCAAGACCGGCGACGGCATGGCCCTCGCCTACCGGGCCGGGGCACCTCTGAAGGACATGGAGTTCGTCCAGTACCACCCCACCGGTCTGCCCTTCACCGGAATCCTGATCACAGAGGCCGCACGCGCGGAGGGCGGCCGGCTGCTCAACAAGGACGGCTACCGCTATCTGCAGGACTACGATCTCGGCAAGCCCGAACCGGTGCCGGTGCTGCGCAGCATGGAGCTGGGGCCCCGGGACCGGTTGTCGCAGGCGTTCGTGCACGAACTCGACAAGGGCAGGACCATCCCGACGCCGCATGGCCCTGTCGTCCACCTGGACCTGCGCCATCTGGGCGCCGAACTCATCGACACCAAGCTGCCCTTCGTACGGGAACTGTGCCTGAGGTACCAGAACATCGACCCCGTCAAGGAGCTCATTCCGGTGCGGCCCGTGGTCCATTACATGATGGGCGGCATCGACACCGACAGCGAGGGCGCCACCGCACTGGGCGGCCTGTACGCCGCAGGTGAGGTGGCGTGCGTCAGTATCAACGGCGCCAACCGGCTGGGCTCCAACTCCCTCCCGGAGCTGCTGGTCTTCGGCGCCCGCGCCGGCCGCGCTGCAGCCGAATACGCCAGTGCCTCGGCCGGATCCGGCCCCAGCGCCGCCGTCCTGGCGCAGGCCCGCGACGAGCACCGCCGCCTGGAGCGCGAGGCGGAGCATCACGCGGAGGGCCGGGAGCGCATCGCCGACCTCCGCACCGAGATGCAGGACACCATGGAGCGCGGCGCCGGGATCTACCGGGACAGGGCCTCCCTGACCGAGGCGGCCGAGACGCTGCTGCACCTGCGCGAGCGGTTCGGCCGTGCGGCCGTCGACGATCACAGCCGTACGTTCAACACCGAACTGGTCTCTCTGCTGGAGCTGTCGTGCATGCTCGACGTGGCCGAGAGCATCGTCCACTGTGCGCTGCGCCGAGAGGAGTCACGGGGCGCGCACCAGCGCACCGACTTCCCCGCGCGGGACGACCGGCGGTACCTGGCCCATTCGCTCATCCACCGTGAACCCGACGGCACCGCGCGGGTGGAGTACCCACCGGTGACCGTCACCCGCTGGTCGCCCGGGGAACGCGTCTACGGGAGGCAGTAGTCATGAAGGACCGGATCACCCTCCAGGTCTCCCGCTACCGGCCGGAACAGGAGACCGAGCCGACCTGGCAGTCCTACGAGGTGCCGCTGCGCAAGGAATGGACGGTCCTCGACGGGCTCAATCACATCAAGGACCATCTGGACGGCACGCTCTCCTACCGCTGGTCGTGCCGGATGGGCATCTGCGGCAGCTGCGGTATGACCGTCAACGGCGAGCCCCAGCTGACCTGTTCCGCCTTCTTGACCGACTCCGCGCCGGGACCGGTGCGCGTCGAACCGCTGGGCAACTTTCCCGTCATCCGCGATCTCGTCGTTGAGATCGGCGACTTCATGAACAAACTGACCGAGGTCCAACCCTGGATCATCCGCACCGAGGACAAGCCGCTCGACGACGGCGCCTATCTGCAGACGCCTCAGGAGATGGACGAGTACAAGCAGTACAGCATGTGCATCAACTGCATGCTCTGCTACGCGGCCTGCCCCGTGTACGCGCTCGACTCCGACTTCATCGGTCCGGCGGCGATCGCTCTCGCGCAGCGCTACAACCTCGACTCGCGTGACGAGGGAGCCGCCGACCGGCGGGACGTCCTCAACTCCGCCGCGGGCGTCTGGGCCTGCACCTTGGTCGGCGAGTGCACGAGCGCTTGCCCCAAAGGCGTCGACCCGGCCGGATCCATCCAGCGCTACAAGCTCACGGCGGCCACACAGTCGCTCAAGGATCTCCTTTGGCCACGGGGGGCGCGATGAGCCAGACGCCACGACCGGCGCTGTACCGCAAGCCGGTCCCGATCTTCTGGTGGCTGGGACGACGCTCCTACCTCGCCTTCGTCCTGCGGGAGCTCACCAGCGTCTTCGTCGCGTGGTTCGTGGTGTTCCTTCTTCTCCTGGCCGGTGCAGTCGCCGAAGGACCGGGCGAGTACGAGCGGTTCCAGGACTGGAGCGCCACCTGGTGGGTGATCTTGCTGAACGCGATCGCCCTGCTGTTCGTACTGCTGCACACCCTTACATGGTTCGGCCTGGCGCCGCGGGCCATGGTGGTGCGGCTGCGCGGCCGACGCGTGCGGCCTGGATTGATCATTGCGCTGCACTACCTGTTGTGGGCACTGCTGTCGGCGGGGACGGCGTGGCTCATCCTGGAGGGGTA
>NZ_JBEXEX010000106.1:0-7972 GCF_040606445.1 Streptomyces sp. NPDC005408
CAACAGCTTCTGAGCCATACCTGGAGCCCCTGGGTGTCACCGATCCTACGAATGACCGGCTGAGACCCGCGCCTAAAACGTAGGACAGCTTCTCAAAGGCGTACGACGTTTTTCCCCGACGTCACGCCGCGGGTGTCGAGCAGCAGCCGTGCCCTCTTGGACAGATTCTCCCGGTCGTACGCTCGGTGTGCCTGCAGCAGAACCGTCACATCGGCCTCCGTGGCGGCCTGCTCGGCGTCCGCCACGCTGCGCAGCAGCCGCTCAGCCACCTGCCACTCCGGCACGAACGGGTCGTGGTAAGACAGTTGGGCCCCCAGCCCGAGAAGCCGTTCGGCGACGACCAGGCTCGGCGACTCCCGCTCGTCGGCCACATCGGCCTTGTACGTCACCCCGAGCAGCAGTACTTTCGCACCGCGCACACTGCGCCCGTCCTCGTTCAAGAGCCGCACGATTCGGTCCACGACGAAGGGAGGCATCCGGTCGTTGATCTCCTGCGCCAGTTCCACGAACCGGAACGGATATCCAAGGGAACGGACCCGGTACGAGAGATAGTTGGGATCGATGGGGATGCAGTGGCCACCCACCCCGGGACCCGGGCGGAATGCCTGGAAGCCGAACGGCTTGGTCGAGGCGGCATCAATGGCCTCCCACAAATCGATGCCGAGCTCGTGGCAGAACACGGACATCTCATTGACCAGCGCGATGTTGACCTGGCGGTAGGTGTTCTCCAGCAGTTTGGCCATTTCCGCGACCGCCGGCGAGCTGACGGGCACGACGCGGTCGACGAACCGGCTGTAGAACTGCACAGCCGCCTGGCAACATCGCCTCGTAACACCGCCGACGATCTTCGGGGTGTTCCGCAGACCGAATCTCGCGTTGCCCGGGTCGATACGCTCGGGCGAGAAGGCGAGGTGGAAGTCGCGGCCCGCATAGCGACCGTCCCGTTCCAGCAAGGGACGCAGCACCTCTTCCGTAGTGCCGGGATACGTCGTCGACTCAAGGACGACGAGCGTGCCCTGGCCCAGATGCTCTCCGATCGTCGTGCCGGCGCGGCGTACCGCATCGAGATCGGGTACCGACTGGCGCAGCGGTGTGGGAACGCAGATTAAGACGGTATCGGCCCGGACGACACAGCGTGAGTCCGTAGTGGGTTCGAATCCGAGGCCAAGGGCTCGAGTTACCTGAGCGTCGGAGATGTCGTCCACGTGGCTGCGGCCGGCCAGGAGGCTGTCGACCCGGGCAGTATTCGAGTCCAGGCCGTACACCTTGATTCCGGCCTCGGCGGCCTGCACGGCAAGCGGTAGCCCAACGTAGCCGAGACCTATGACGACGAGACAATGGTCCTGCATGCGTGTTCCTTAGAGTCAAAGTGGGTCAGGGACAGCGGGCTGATCGGCTCACCGCACGTTTGGCCCGAAAGGAATGGTCGCCCCGCCTCTTTGAGCCCTCCGACCGCTGATACGAAAATCCCCTCGCGTGCAGATCAAGCTTGCGCATGGTTCGGCTTGCTCATTGAGAACTGCGGGCTGTCACCAGCCAAGGAGTTGACGACGGAGCGGATCTCAGGCGCTTGGGACCTCACCATGGTTCGGTGAGGTGCCAGATGGCCGAGCGGACACTGCCACGGCACAGCAGCCCGATCCGGATCGCCATCGACGCCAGGCGGCCGCGTTCGCCGGAGGAACCGTGACCGGCGCGAACGACGCTGTCCCATCGCCGACACGGCGCTCATACGCCGGAACTTCCGCCCGGTGCGGATCGAGGAACCAGTCGCCGAGCTCAGCATGCTCCCCGCGCGCAACTTGTCATTGCCACCGGCGACCCGTGCAACCTCAGGCGCCACAGCCCTGGCGCCGACGCGAACGAGCCGGAGGCTGCCAGCACCAACAGGCGCTGAAGGCGCCGGGCCGCTGCTCGGTCGACGCAATGTGGGTGCTCCTGGGCGACAACCGGAGGTTCGCTCCCTCCCCGTCGGCCACACAGGCGGCTTGACTGGAGCATTACGAGCCCTTCCTTACTGGCCCTGGGCCAACGCCGCTGCCTTGACGGGGAAAAGACGCCGGGCATGGTGGTGACAGAATTCAGGCGGATACCCAGCCGAGTTCAGCAGCCAGCGCATCCGGGACTGAAATACCCTGCTTGCGAGCCGCCTCGGAATGGGAGAGCTCGTACTGCTCGGGTAGGAAGGGATGAGGTGGAATTCCTTCGTAGCCCTCATGAACCGCATTCGCAATCACGTCGATCAACCTCGCCGTGTCCGTCGCACCGAACAGCTGCGAATCGAAGCCAATAAACAGTTGGGAGCATCCCATGGGAAGATCCATCTGGTGCCGCTGGCGATTGACAAGAGGGCTCACGGTTGCACCGGCCAGTATGCCGGCCAAGACTTCGACAATGAGTAGGACGCCCAGCCCCTTATATCCCCCAAAAACAGGTACGGAACCCCCGCTGTCCAGGTCCTCAGGGTCTGTACTGGGTTGGCCACTGGCGTCGAGCAGCCAGGTGGAGGGGACTTTCTCGCCACGCAAGGCAGCGGCGCGGATCTTTCCACAGGCAACCGTCCCTGCTGCAAAGTCTATTATGAAGGGTTCGTCATCCAGACGGGGAACCACCAGGCAAATTGCATCGTTCCCTAGTGTCGCGTGACGAGCACCGGGCGCGGACACACTGGGTCCCGAAACATTCAGGATAAGACCAATAGTTTGACTGTCAGCGAAATGGTGTCGATATGCGGCCAGCATCCCAATGTGGTTGTTGTCACGCACTCCTACTGCGGCCAGCCCGTGCTCGGCCGCAGCTGAAGCACATTGACTCGCCGCCAGCTCCGCCGCGAGTTGACCGAAAGCGCCGTTGCCTCGCACAGAACCCACAGTGCTGGAAATGGGAGTCCACGTCGGGTGCGCCTCGGCATCAATGCCGCCTCGCCGGACACGTTCAAGGTAAACAGGCAGCATCGCGACACCGTGAGACGGATGCCCACGCAACTCTGCGTCGATCAGCACCCGGGCCACGGCTGTCGCCGTGGCCGCAGGAGTTCCCACCCCTCTAAGAGCGTCCTCAGCCAGGTCGGCGAGTTCCTTCCCCTGGATGTATAGCGTACGCCCGTGGGTCATAGCCCCCCCTACATAGAACACGATACGCAGAAAAGAAATGCTTGAAACAGCAGAGGATTGCCATGAAAGTCATGGCATATCCAGGATGTCAACGAGGCCGCCCAACATTGGCCGGAAACGATCCATTCAGCGCTGCCTCAGGGCTTGATCGTCTCTTGTGACGCTTTCGAGCGGAGGCTAGATTGAGTCAGCGTCGCACAGTTCGCGGTGCAGCCTGTATGGCCAGTCAGCAGCCACTTAGCTGCTGCGGCCAACTGCCCTGCGGCGCGAGTCCATGAACGCAAATTGTGGACAAAGGGGGTGAACGGATATGAGCATCGACGTCAAGGAGGCCTGGTAAAGGCTGCCCAGCAAGAATCGGGGCCGGGGTTCTCCGAACCCCGGCCCCGATGGCTCATCCCGCCCCAAGGAAAGGGCATTGCGGAGGTAAGATGATTCCTCACAAGTGGTGGCACAGTCAGAGCTTGCGTGAAGCGCGGGCTGTGGGGGATGGGTGGCAGGCATTTCTGGCTGTATACAACGCCACCGCCCGGGACTCAGTAGCGCTTAAGGAGATCCGCGCCGACCGTCTGGCCCAGTCATTGGAGCGGGCTGCACAAACCGAATTCTACGCGCCGCTGCTTCAGGGCAAGGACCTTTCGGCACAGGCAGCAGGGCGAACTCTGATGTCACTTCCAACGCTCAGCAAGTCCGTCGTGCGAAGTGCATCGAAATCTTTCCTCACAGGCCTCGTTCATGAAGAAGATGAATTGCGCGTCCAGACCTCGGGCACGTCGGGCGAGCCGATGACGATCGTCCACGACGACTCGCTTCTCACTGAGGCGGCAGCAGCCAGCCTTCGTATGATGGAAGCATACGGATTGGCCCCGGGCTACAGACTGCTGCGATTCACTTCTGATCCGCGGCACAAGCTGGTCAACTTCGACGCGAGCCCGTATAACGGCGCTTCTGTTGTTGTAACGGTCAACGTCTCGAAGATCGACCGTGAGTCATGTGAGTACGTGAACCGCATCTGCGAAGACTTCCGGCCCCATGCTGTTTGGGGGCAGCCCATGGAAGTCCTCCTCGCGATACTTCGCCAGCGCGAAGGTCTGCTCCGACTGCCAAAGCCGATGCGGGTACTCACTCATGGAGACACACTGGACCCGAAGGCCCGAAAGGCAATCGCAGCTTCATTCGACGCGCCACACAGTGACTTGTACGGCCTTCAGGAGTTCGGGCGAGTCGCCTGGGAATGCCCGGAGTCACCAGAGACCTATCACATTGAGGAGGAACGTGTCCGGGCCGATGTTGCGCAGGATGGCCACCTCCTCATCACTGGTTTGGTGAACAAGGCGACGGCCTTTCTACGTTATCAACCCGGTGACTGTGCGGAGATTCTCCACGGTACGTGTTCCTGCGGCCGCCCGCACGCGCGGCTGACAAAACTGGAGGGGCGGCAGCGTGGACTCGTCGTTGACGCTCATGGGCAGTTTGTGAGCGTCAAGCCCCTTCGAATTGTGCTGGAAAGCATGCCGCTCGACCGCTGGCAGGTGCGGCAAATCGAGCCCGGCCAACTGCACATTCGCGTCGCTCCCAATGACATGTCTACCGGAGAGCAAATAGCCGGTGAGCTTTCAAAAATCCTGGGCAAGGTCGTCGCTATGAAACAGCTGACCGTGGAAACAGTCAAGCTGAGTGAACTGGCAGCTGGTGGCGAAAAAGCCCCGCACTTTCGACTCCTTGTTACGCAAGAGTCCATGAGTGAGTCTGCACCGAGCGGTACAGGGCTGTGGTAAGGGCTCGCGCCGGAGCTCGATCCCTTACGTCCCGGTTCAGACAGGCACTCCCTCCTCCCGGACCTGGGCGGCGCTTGATTCTGGGATCGCTTTGGGATTCGGTAGGCACTGGCCTGTGGCTGCCGGTCAGCATTCTCTACTTCGTCAACGAAGCACGTCTATTGCCCGGCCAGGTCGCTCTCGGAATGTCGATAGCGGGAATCTTCGGTCTGTTCGGAAGCGTTCTGAGCAGTTGGCCGATCAAGCGCTGGGGTCCGCGCAGAATGCTCATCATATTCAGCGCATCCCAAGCTGCCCTCACCCTTACCTACATGGCCGTCGACTCATTTGCCGCATATCTGCCCGTTGCAATCATGTCTGTGCTTGCTGCGCGTTCCGGTCGAGTGTGCCGCAACGTGCTCATCGGCACCTTGGCGGAGAGCGAGCAGCGGATCCGCGTACGGGCACTGACTCGAGGTGCCGGAAATGCCGGAGTCGCTGTGGGTACCGCGACGGCAGGCCTGCTGTTGCAGTCGCAGGCAGATTCAGCATATCTGATACTGCTCTGCGGGAACTCCCTGTCCTTCCTGGCCACAACGACGGCAGCATGGGGGGTACAACGAGACACACAAGGTCAGTTCGCACAGTCTAAATCTGAAGCCCGGAAAACCAGAGTGGTTGGGGATCGACCCTTTCTTTTCATTACCCTGGTTACCACTGTCGTAGGTGTGCACGACGCGATATTGGTCATCGCATTGCCTCTATGGATTACTTCGAATACCGAAGCCCCGGAGGCCCTGATGGCGGTATTGCTCCTTGTCAATACAGTGATGTGCGTCACCCTGCAGTTGCGCGCCAGTCGGAATACGGAATCCCTGACGGGCGGAGTCCGTGTGCTGCGTTGGAGCGGCCTGGCGATTGGGGTTTCCTGTCTTGTCTACTGGAGCTCAATGCTAGGGGGGCCAGTTACAGCTGCCGTTCTGCTTCTTGTCGCAGTAACGATCCATACTTGTGGTGAACTGTGGTTCCAAGCTGGTAGTTGGGGAATCTTCTACTCGCTGGCGCCGCCCAAGCGGCTGCCCGATTACCAGGCCCTCTTCAGTTTGGTGAACGTGGGAAGTGACGTGCTGGGACCCGTGGCGGTGACCATGCTCATCACTGGGTGGGGCCCACCGGGGTGGGGTGTACTTGCTGCAGTCTTCATCACCGCTGCGATCACCTACCCGTCCCTTGCACGATGGGCGGAAAAACTCCGAGTCGACTCCCCGACACCTGCGGAAGATGGAGAGAAACCAGGGGCGATGCAGAGCATACAAGGTTCCTGAGCGGAGGCCCGTAAACGGTGAAAGTATTCAAATGGGCCGTGGTTGGCGCCTTGGCCACGGTGCGCATCCGATTCGATGCCGTATGAAAGGTTCGCCGACCGCGCCCCCTGCGCCGTACATAAGCGGTATCCCCGACCAGCATCAGCCCGTGACGGGCAGTGCCGCCGACTGGCCGCTAGTCCTCTACTTCCACCACGTCCACCCCGAGATCCGCCACTACACTGCACTCACCCCCCAGGAATTCGAATGCGGTCTGAAACGTGTCCTGGAAGAATTCGACGCGTACTTGCCGTCCGGCCTGATCTCCGAGGGCGGACCACATCGGCCGGACCGCCCCACCGTCTTGGTCACCTTCGACGATGGCTACCGTGACAACGTCACATACGCTCGTCCGATCCTCGACCGACTGGGCGTGCGGGTCGTGTTCTTCGTCTGCACCGGTCTGGTGGGGCAGCGCAGCCCGCAGCCGCGACAGGATTATCTGTCGTACGCGGAGTGCGACCGTCTGGCGGCCGACGGACACTTGATCGCTGCGCACACCCGTACGCACCCCCATCTTGACCGGTTGTCAGCGAACGAAGCCCGCGAAGAAACCCTCGGCTCGCTTGCTGACATCGAGAGGCGGTACGGATCGGGGCCAGCACGGTTGTTCGCCTATCCCTACGGGGGGATTCCCGGGGTTTCGGACTTGCTGTCGAATGACGTCCTGGGCTTCGGGACTGTGCGCTCGCCGGCCGAGCCGTGGACAGCGAGCCCGCATGGCATCCGGCGCACCTATCTACCGTCTGGAGGGGCCGACGCATGGGACGGACTCGTCGATCACTGGCGGACGCAGTGGACGTCCACCGTTTTCGCAGCTCGCCCTGTCCGCCTGCCGAGGGCGGCGATTGAGCGGTTCAACGACATGGCCTGACGCGTGGGACGCCTGCCGAGGCCCCTTCTGCACAGCCGGCCTTCGCAACAACTAGAGAGAGAAGCAAGCATGAGCACTGAGCAAAGCAACGTCGGGCAGAACACGCCCGCCTACGCCTTCGGTGGCCTCCACCACGTACAGCTCGCCATCCCGCCGGGTGCCGAGGATCTGTGTCGCCAGTTCTGGGGGGAGGTCCTGGGCATGACCGAGCTGGCGAAGCCGCCGGTGCTCGCCGCCCGTGGCGGTTGTTGGTTCCGCGGTGACGGCCTGGAGGTCCACCTGGGTGTGGAGAAGGAGTTCAGCCCGGCCCGCAAGGCACATCCAGGCATCCTCGTCCGCTCCCTGAACGACTTCGCCAAGCGCCTGGAGGAATGCGGCCACGAGGTGATCTGGGACGACACCTTCCCGGGCTACGACCGCTTCTACGCCTTCGACAAGCTCGGTAACCGGCTGGAGTTCATGGAGCGCAGCGCTTCCTGAGGCGCTCGGCACATCCGGTCCGGTCCACCTGTACCTCGGCACTCCGATAGGAACCAGCAATGACCGACGAAGCGAGCAGACCGAGCGCACTCCGTGTGGTGGACCTGATCGTGGCCAACGGCCCAAGAGGGGCAGAGGACATCGTGATCGCGGGGCTAACGGTCAATGTGGCCGCCGGTGAGATCGTCGTGGTTCAGGCCGACGACCGGGCCTCGGCTGAGGCCTTGATCCAGGTCTTGGCCGGACGACGGCGCGCCCAGTACGGCGTCCTCGCTGTGGGCGACCGCGGTCGCCCACAGCCAGCCTGCGCCGGCTGATCGTCCACGAGGACATCGCGGACCAGCTGGTGGAGAAGATCGTCCATGCGTACGGCCAGCTGCCGGT
>NZ_JBEXEX010000107.1:0-7950 GCF_040606445.1 Streptomyces sp. NPDC005408
GCCACGCAGGGAGCGAAGGACGGCGCCGACGCGGTGGCCAAGGCGACCGCCCTCGGCATGAAGGCGGGCAGCCCCCTGTACCTGGACATGGAGCCCGTTCGCCCAGGGCAGCGCCCGAACCCGCCGCCAGTGATCCGCCGCTTCCCAAGCAGAGAGCTATGAACAGCCTGCTGAGCGCATGAGTACGCCATCTCATCATCTATAGCTCTGACGCTTTGCGCTTCGCCCTCGGCTATGCCAGTCAGTCAGAGCGACCACCCTCGGGGGCGTTTCCTGTGACGGAGCGGAGATGCTCAGCCTGTCGCGAGGCGTGTTGTTCGGGGACCTCAGCTGACCCCGCCTGAAGTGCACGCCGTACTTCGTGCCAAGCACGGATGACCTCCGGGAGCTTGGAGAGCACCTCGGTGATCTGTGTTAGCAGAAGCGTGCCGCAGCCGAAAGCAGCCAGGATCATCAGTGCCACGTTGTCCCAGCTCACGAAGACCGTCCTCGCGTCTGCTGCAGCGGTGCTCGTCGTCCGTACAGGCTGAGCGTTGCGCGTCCCAGTCGCACATCCAAGTGGTCGCCAGCATGGTGCACCGTAGTGCCGGGAATGCCAATCTGCGGAGCTGTCAGTGACGCTGCAACATCTTCGACGTAAGGAAAACCGTTCCACCGAAACGTCCATCGGTGCGCCGAGCCCCACAGTTGCTTCCCGTATCGCTCTTCGCTCCCGTCGTTGAGCCAACCAGGACGCTGCAGCGGGTCGGAGAACCAGTTGCCAATCGCCCATCGGCCTGCAGGGTCCCGTGCCGCAATTCGGGTCGTGAGACCGGCCAACAGGCGCTCAGCGTCTGTACTCACGTCAGGGACTTGTTCAAGCTGCGCCCTTTCCGACTTGGTGAGGGGTTTATCAATTGAGTAGAAGTCCCAGCGCGGGGAAGGACGCCGAGGTGCACTCCAGGTGCCGGACGGGTTCCCTGTGACCACCAATTGGGCGCCCGTGGGCATGTGACGTGCGACGTAGGTGCGACTTCCGCGGAACTCTTCGAGTCGGAGTCCCGGCAGGGAGCTTCCGCCCTCACGGCTGGGCAAGAGGTACGGGGCCACGTTGTGCGGCACGTCTGTGATGAGGACGAGCCGGTTGTACCGAGGCGATGCTGTGATGTCGTATGCGACGAGTGTGTGCAATCCCCACTGGGCAGGCGGACGTACTTCCCCGAGTCCCAATCGGTTGAAGAGACCGAGTGCCAACAGCACACGAAGAGTGCGCTGTTCACTCAAGCAGGTGTCGAGACCGAGTGACCTGTCTCGTGGAACCCCTGCCAACGCCCCCTCTTCGGGTTCACCCGTGAATCCCACACGAGCGCGGACGATGGCCTTCTTCACGCTTTCAGGCATGCTGATACCTCGATGCCACCCGGCTGACGCTCTCGGTCACATACCTCGTGAACCCATCAACAGCTCATGCGGAGCTGGGTGAACCACACCCATCTGCAGCGTCCTCAGGTGCCGGGCCTGCGGGTACTTGCCGCATTCCGACTCTCCGCGAGCCGGATGCGGGCATCGTACCGGATGAGCATCCGGGCAGGGGCCGAGATGTGAAGAGCTGGTGCTCTGACCGCGTAGGTTCGCCGTGTTGGTGGTCGTGGCGGTTGGATGTGCGGTGACATCCGATCCGACCGCTGGAGGCGCGGTGGCTGACCCTGTCCGTGTGCGCAGACTGACCGACCAGGAGGGGCAGCGGCTGCAGCAGATCGTGCGCCGGGGCAGTACGAGTTCGGTGCGCTACCGGCGGGCGATGATGCTGCTGGCGTCGGCCGGCGGGAACCGGGTGCCGGTGATCGCACAGCTGGTGCAGGCCGACGAGGACACGGTCCGGGATGTGATCCACCGGTTCAACGAGATCGGCCTGGCATGCTTGGACTCTCGGTGGGCGGGAGGCCGTCCCCGCCTGCTCAGCCCTGACGACGAGGACTTCGTCATCCAGACGCCCACCACCCGACCGGTCAGGCTCGGCCAGCCCTTCACCCGCTGGTCACTGCGCAAACTCGTCGTCTACCTGCGGAGAGTCCACGGCCGCGTCATCCGCATCGGCCGCGAAGCGTTACGCTGCCTGCTCGCCCGCCGCGGCATCACCTTCCAGCGCACCAAGACGTGGAAGGAGTCCCCGGACCCCGGACGCGACGCCAAGCTCGACCGGATTGAGCACGTGCTGGACCGCTTCCCGGACCGCGTCTTCGCCTTCGACGAGTTCGGCCCGAGAACGCGCCCGCATCCGCATCCGCAGCGAGAAAGGCATCCGCTGGGGCGGACGCCCCCTCAGGACTGCAGCGTGACCAACACCTCGCGCCCAGCGCACAGTTCCTCATGAAAGGCTGGGCGGCATGGGCGGACCGTCTGAGAATCCAGAACTGTGGGCGTTCCTGGAATCATTGCACTGCGGCGAGCTCCTTTCCGGCACCGTCACAGCGATTGAACGGTTCGGCGTGTTCGTGGCGCGCGGCACGTCGGCCGATACATGCCTGACGTGGCTGCTTAAAAGATCACCGTGAAGATTAGGCCCGCGGTCCGCCCTCTCCTTCGGCCTGATCGACACGGCCACCTCCGGCCCGTACCGCGGGGGCAGCCTGGTCGGCGTGCTCGCCCTGGGTGTGCCGATGCACGCCGGGGTGTCCCCCTGGCTGATCCCCTACGAGCAGTCCCTTGAGCCGTCCCGCCTGGTGCTGCTCGACGACGTGCCCGCAAACGCCGAATCCTGGTTCGCCGCCCGCGCCCTCCGCCCGGCCGCCGAACAGGCATCCGCGGAGTCCAACTTGGTACGGTGCCCCAGGTTGCACCGCTTGGGGAGTACGGCAGCGCTCAACGGAGAGGGGGCCAGGCGACGATGCAGGCGTCAGAGGTCCCGCGTGCAGTAGCTGCGGCCATGTCGATCGCCTCATCACTTGACCTGACAGTCGACGACGCGATCGTTCTTCATGACTCGAACAAACTCAGTCTGCGTCTGCTGCCTTGTGACGTCCTGGCCCGCCTGGCACCTGTAGCGCACCAGGTCGCACAGTTCGAAATCGAGCTTGCTCAACAGCTTGCCGAATCCGGGAGCCCGGTGGCTGCTCTTGACCCTCGAGTGGAGCCGCGCGTCTATGAGCGTGATGGCTACGTGGTCACGCTGTGGACCTACTACGAACCTGCGACACCTCAAGAGGTCTTACCAGCGGACTACGCCAATGCGCTCAAGCGGCTGCATGCCGGCATGCGCAAGCTCGATGTCCCCACGCCGCATTTCACGGATCGAGTCGAGCAGGCCCAACAACTCGTGGCAAGCCGCGACCGTACGCCGGCGCTCGCCGACCCGGACCGGGAGCTCCTCGGCAACACGTTACGAAGCCTGAGACGAGCCATCGGCGAGCGCCGCAGAGCCGAGCAACTACTGCACGGCGAGCCGCACCCGGGCAACGTGCTGACCACCAAGAACGGGCTGCTGTTCATAGACCTCGAGACGTGCTGCCGTGGACCTGTCGAATTCGACCTCGCCCATGCGCCCGAAGAAGTCAGCGAGCACTGTCCGGGTGTCAACCAAGACTTGTTACGCGAGTGCAGGATCCTCGTGCTGGCGATGATCACAACGTGGCGCTGGGATCGAGCCGACCAACTCCCAAACGGGCGCCAGCTCGGCACAGAATGGCTCAGCCAGATCCGAGCAGCACTCGATCGCAACGGCCTGGATACCCATGGCTGATCGCGAGCCTTCAAGCCGCAGCCGGGGGCCGGGGGCACGGTCGAGGCTGTCGGCGCCTGCTTAGCCGCCGCGCCGTTCCGCGCTGTACGACTCCGGCCCGGCGCGGCGGAACGGCATGCTCAGCAGCAGCACACCCCGCCAACATGATCATGTGGCCAACTATCGCACCCAGTCTCAATCAACCTGCGACTTTTCGGGGCAGATCACACCGCGGTGCTGGGCCCCTGGTTGAGTCTATTCGCGCTACTTGACACCAGAAGGTCGTTCCTTGCTGCCACCTGCGCCTGTTTTCGCGTGGCGGGCGGACCTCAACTCTTGACGGCCTCTGCGATCTGCAGGGCGGCCTGGGCGGGCGTGAGGTGCGTGGTGTCGACGACCTCGGCCTCGCCGTGCAGCCACGCGCGGGCCGCCTCGGCGTAGGGCTCAAGGTATTTGAGACGGAACGGGGAGGGGCCAAGAAGAGTGTCCCCCTCGATGCGCCCGCGAAGGGTGTCCTGGTCGGCGTGGAGGACGAAGTGCCGTACCGGAATGGCATGTTGGGCGAGGCCCGAGCTGATCTCCCGCCAGTACTGCTCGACCAGGACAGTCATGGGCATCACCAGAGTGCCGCCGGTGTAGTCGAGTACGCGGCGGGCGGTCTCGACGACGAGCGGCCGCCACGGCGGCCAGTGCTGGAAGTTGTCCGTCTCGGGCAGCCCCGGCGTGATGTCCATGAGTGTCTCGCCGACCTTCTCGGCGTCGAACACCCGTGAATCCGGGATCAGCTGATGCACGAGTGCACTGGTCGTCGTCTTGCCTGCGCCGTGGGTGCCGTTGAGCCATACGATCACGGAACCCAACGCTAACGCTGTGCGGGCCGCGGGAACGGGCACAGCAGAAATCCGGTTGAGCCTGGACACGATAGTTGGAACCAGCTGTCCCGTCTCAGATGACCTCCTCCTGTTCACTCGGGCAGCGGTCCAACGTCGTGTCATCCCGCTGGTGACCGGATCGGGCCAGGTTTCAGGCGGTGGCCGGGCCTGCGGCGTACTCCTCGTCGGTGACGGGGGCCAGCTAGTGCACGATGTCGTGGTCGGCGTCGCCCTCGTTGATGGCCAGGTGGACCATCAGCCGGTTCGGTGCGGCGCCGTGCCAGTGCTCTTCATCGGCCTCGAACAGAACGCGGTCGCCGGGTCGGATGACCTCGACGGGGCCGCCCCGGCGCTGGCACAGGCCGATCCCTTCGGTGACGAAGACGGTCTGGCCCAGCGGGTGGCGGTGCCAGTGGGTGCGCGCGCCGGGAATGAAGTGCACCAGCGCGGCGCTGACCCGGGACGGGGCGGGGCCGCGGCGACAGCGTCGATGTAGACGTCGCCGGTGAACCAGTCGGCGGGGCCCTTGACGGTGTCGATCGAGCTTCGGGTGATCTGCAAGGTGGTTCCTTCTCTGTGAGCGTCACGGCTGAGCGGACGGTGGGCGAGCGCGTCGGCATGTCCCGGGACGATGCCCGCACGCGGATGGCCCGGCACGGGCCAGCTGCGCGGGCGGCAGGTCAGGGCTTGAGGAGGGCCTTGATGGCACGCCGATCGTCCATCGCCTTGTAGCCCTCGGCGACCTGGTCCAGGGGCAGGGTGAGGTCGAAGACCTTGCCCGGGTCGATCCGGCCCGTAAGGACGCGGTCGATGAGGTCAGGGAGGTAGCGGCGTACGGGGGCGGGGCCGCCGCGCAGTCCGACGTGGGAGAAGAACAACTCCTGTCCGCCGATGGCGACCTCGTGGGGGACGCCGACGAAGCCGACGTTGCCGCCGGGCCGCGCCGACTGCAGGGCCTGCTGCATGGCCTCGGCGGTGCCGACGCACTCCAGGACGGAGTCGGCGCCGATCCCGCCGGTGAGGTCCTTGATCCGGGCGACGCCGTCCTCGCCACGCTCGGTGACGATGTCGGTGGCGCCGAACTCCCGGGCGAGGTTCTGGCGGGAGGCGTGTCGGCTCATCGCGATGATCCGCTCCGCGCCCATCTCTTTCGCCGCGATCACCCCGCACAGGCCGACCGCGCCGTCGCCGACGACTACGGCCGTGGAGCCGGGCTTCACCTCGGCGGCATCGGTTGCCCACCAGCCGGTGCCCATGACGTCGGAGACGGCCAGCAGGCCGGGCCACAGCTCCTCGCTGGGCACCTCGTCGGTGGCGACGAGGGTGCCATGGGCGTTGGGGATGCGCACGTACTCGGCCTGGCAGGTGCTCATGAACTCACGGTGCAGGCAGTTCGACTGAAAGCCGTTGCGACAGTTCGCACAGGTGTTGTCCGAGGTGGCGAACGAGCCCACAACGAACTGCCCCGGTCGGACAGACGTGACTTCGGCCCCGACCTCCTCGACGAAGCCGATTTACTCGTGCCCCCATCGGGTGCGCCTCGCCGATCGGCTCCAGACCGCGGTAGGGCCACAGGTCCGAACCGCACGCGCAGGTGACAGCCGTGCGGATAACCGCGTCGGTCGGCTTGAGGATCTTCGGGTCGTCCAGGGTCTCGAAGCGGACATCGCCGGGGGCGTGGATCACTGCTCCGCGCATGAGGGTTCCTTACGTGTCGAGGCGTGCGGTACTGGGGGGTGTACCGGCCGCCGAGTGCACTTGCAGGCCCGGCTCAGGCGGCGAGAAGTCGACCCCGCGCCGGATGCGGGCTCCCCGCCTGTCCGCATTCACGGCCGGACGGAAAGCGCCACGTCATCCAGGTAACCCGCTCTTCGCACGCGCATCGAGTCACCAGCAAGCGGTGTACTGGGTGTACTGGCAGTACACCCCTGCGGCCGCATGCGAGACGTACCGTCGATGTCGTGGACAACCGTCAAGAGGTCCGCGAGTTCCTCACCTCGCGGCGAGCAAAGATCACCCCCGAGCAGGCCGGGATGCCCTCCGGCAGCCGACGACGCGTCCCCGGCCTGCGCCGCAGCGAGGTAGCCGGCCTGGCCGACATGAGCGTTGAGTACCACGCCAAGCTGGAACGCGGCAACCTCGCCGGCGTCTCCCCCACCGTCCTCGAAGCCGTCGCCCGCGCCCTCCAGCTCGACGACGCCGAACGCGCCCACCTCCTCCATCTGGCCCAGGCCGCCGACGGCTCCGACGCCCTCACTCGCCCCCGCCGCCGCACCACCCGGCAGTGGACCCCGCACCGCAGCCTGCAATGGACCCTGGACGCGATCACCGCCGGGCCCGCCTTCGTGCGCAACGGCCGCATGGACCTCCTCGCCACCAACCAGCTCGCCCGCGCCTTCTACAGCGGTCTGCGCCACCCCCCACAACCAAGCGAACCTCGCCCGCTTCCAGTTCCTCGACCCCGCCTCCCGCCGTTTCTACCCCGACTGGGACCAGGCCGCCGACATCGCCGTCGCCATCCTGCACCGAGGCCGGCCGTAACCCCCACGAGAAAGACCTCCACGACCTCGTCGGCGAGCTGTCCACCCGCAGCGACGATTTCCGCACCCGCTGGGGCGCCCACAACGTCCGCCACCACGGCACCGGCACCAAGCGCTACCACCACTACGCCGTCGGCGACCTCACCCTCGCCTACGAAGGTCTCAACATGGCCGCCGAAACCGGCCTCACCCTCACCATCTACACCGCCGAACCCGCCTCCCCCTCCGAAGAGGGCCTGCGCCTGCTCGCTTCCTGGGCCGCCGCCCAAGAAGCGATCTCCCCCACGCGGCACGCATCCAGCTGACGGCACTAAAGGCGGACAATCTCCCTCCGCTACTGCGGCGAACAGCGTGCGGGCGTGGCGACACCACGACGACCCGAAGGCCAATGAGGACGGCCCGAGATCCCGCGGTCACGCGGCCATCGTCGCCGCCGAGCAGCGGCCGCGCTGGTCGGTGCCGCTGCTCGACGCCTTAACGAACCTTTCGACCACGCACAAGGCGTAGCCGGAACCCGCACGCCTCCCTACCTCACAGCGATAGCAACGACCCGGTTAGCCTCAAGACGTCCGAGAATCCGTGAACCCGCGCACTTCCAACCGCGCCATCTCCAAGGTGCGCACCGATGAGAGCGGTCACGCCGGCACCGAAAGGCGCCTGATCGCACTCGGCGCCCGCCCGCGCGACGCCCGCGAGCCCGGACGCGGCTGGCTGGCTGGCTGGCTGGCTGGCTGGAAGAGGCTCTGAGAGGGCGGTTCGTGCGGTGATGTCTGTTTCCGGCTGAGGTTGGAGCAAGGTGGGACTGTAAATCGTTCGGTGCAGTTCCCCCAGTGACCGACAC
>NZ_JBEXEX010000108.1:0-7621 GCF_040606445.1 Streptomyces sp. NPDC005408
ACAGGCACCTGCACCACCTGCCACCGCCCCCTGCCCACAACATCCACCACCAGCCACAACCCAAGAGCCAGAACAACCTAACGGAGTCCTACTAGCCTGAAACCAAGCAACTCGACTCCACCCAACTCGCGACAGTCCGGAGTCTCCATCAAACCCGGAACGGTTCACACACTTCCCCGGAACGGGCTGTGATGGTTCGCTGGTCACGCCGCGATCACGCCATCAGCCCATTGAGTGAGCAGTTGCGGGACAGCCCGTAGTCTCACGCTTCGTCGTGATGAGTGACACGCCCATCGACGCACCGCCAGTAACGGCGGTGGCTACCCGAACGCCAAGTCTCATCTGCGGTGAGAGCGCCGTTGATCCACTCATCCAATTGAGGCAGCGCATGCGTCCGCAAGGCGGCGCGCGCGTCGGCTCGATCGGCTGTCGCCACCGGTATGACATCAATGCGGAAGCCGACCGCATCCGGATGAGTCCCGCGCCCATAATTGAAAGACTGCGCCGCGACCCATTCGATTCCGATGGCGTACCCCTCGTCGCTGTGTCCAGTGAGAAACCTGAGATCACTGACGTGTGACATGTTGTCGCCCAGCACTTCGTTGATGTCTGAGGCCGTCAAGGGCCAAGCGCGATTTTGGGGAAGCCGACGATTTCGTGAAGTCATGGAAAGGAGTATGTCATGTCTTGGAGGTCTGCAGGTTCTGGATTCCCAAACCCTGCCGCTCGCAAGCGGCCGGAAGGCAGCCGGAGCGAACCGGCTGCCTTCCGAATCTTCTGCTACTTCCGCGTCAAATGCTTCTTGATCTTCTTCCATTCATGACCGTTCCGGCGTTCCTTGGGTGTTGGGTTTCGCCCGTAGTGGTCACGGAATATTCGATCGACTGCTTCGTCGATCGATTCTCCAGCATGCCTTCCCTTTCCTCTGGCCCAGGAGGGAATATCGCTTGCGCTTTCCTTGCCCGACTTCTTGGTGGCTTTGGCCCAGAGGATCTTGACCTTGCGGATGGCCCATGCTTTGCCGTACCACCAGATGAGGCCGATGATGGCCACGACGGCGCCGACGCCGATGATGGCAAGCACCGTGCCCGCGCTCACTCCGAGGCCCGCGGCTCCGACGAGGGCCAATGCGGCCATTCTTCCGTCGAGGTCGACCATGTTGATGGGGTCGCCGCACACATAGTCGTAAGCGTTGCAGCTGCCCCCGGTGACCGTGTCGACCTGGAGGAACCGGCCGGTGGCCGAGTTGTACAGGCGGACACCCATGAGGGTGAGGCCGGTGACCGTTTCAGCAGAACGCTGCTTGTCGCCCAGCCAGTTGTAGCGCGTCGCCGCTTGGCCGGCGCGCGGGTTGCCGTATTCGTCCGCATCGAGGACGGTCGGCGCTTGAGCGGTGTCGGCCGGCAGGGCGAGCGTGATGTCACCGTGCAAGTTGGCCAGCAGGAGGACCGTGCCACCGGTCTTCGTAGTGGTGGCGGCGAGGTTCCCGTCGAGGCCGCTGACGTTGCGGGTGAGCGCACCGGTGGGGGTGTTCTCTACGATCCAGCGCGGGCTGTCCGCGTCGGAGTCGTAGTGGTTGAGCTTGGACCCGGTCTGGGTCCAAGTGCCCGCGTTGTTGGTCTCTGTGGTCCAGGAGCGGAACCGCAGTTTGGAATCCAGGGACCATGTCTGGCGTTGGGTGCCCGCTGTCTGCTGCTGGACGAGGTCATTGGCGTAGTACGCCACGGTCGACCCGGGCAGCGCGGTGGTGCGACCGAAGGCGTCGTAGGTGTAGCCGGCGTTCACCAGCCGGTCTGCGCTGTCGTAGGTGTAGCCGGTGGTGGTGCCTCCGGTGGTGGTGCAGTCGGCGTTGACCGCTGCGGTGGCCGAGGCCAGCGACTTGCGGTTGGAGTTCTTGTCGAAGGTGTAGGAACGAGTGGTGCAGACCGCGTCGTTGCTGGTGTCCTGCACCTGCGTCAGACGGCCGGCCTTGTCGTAGGTATAGGACTGGGAAGCCGTGACGCCAGGGGTGCCGGTGTGGGTGGCCCACTGGCCCTGAACCGTGGCGGTGATGCTGTCGGAGACCAGCACCGTGCCGTCGCTGTCGCGGGTGTAGGTGCGGGCGGCGGGTGCCCCGGCCGGATCCTGGTCCTGCTTCATGGTGTAGCCGCCGGGCAGGCCCTGGCTGACTACGGCGCCATCGGCGTCGTAGCGTGCGGAGAGGGTGCCCGCGACGGAGTCCGCGACCGACGTGGCCAGGCCACGCGGATCGACGGCGGTGTCGTAGGTGTACGTAGTGGTCGACGGCACGCTGTCGGTGACGGTTGCGGGCCGGTCGAGTGCGTCGTACTGGGTGGAGGTGGTGCCGCCGTCGGCGTCGGTGTACGACATCTGACGGCCGAGCAGGTCGAACGCCTTGGTGATCGTGCCGCCGGCGGTGGAGGTCTCCTTGACCTCTGCGCCGGTGGCGCTGTCGTACGACAGGGTCGTGGCCGGAACGGCTGCGCCGACGCCGCCCGAGACAGTGACCGTCGTGGGCCTGCCGGCTGCGTCGTAGCCGTTCGTGGTGGTGCGAGTGACGCTGTTGGCCGTCTCGGTGACCTTGGTTGCCTGCCCGAACAGGCCGTATTCGGTGGTTTTCGTGGGCAGTTGGCCGGGGTTGGTGCCACCGCCGGTGATGGCCGCAGCCGGGACCGTCTGGCAGACGGCGTCGGCCCATTCGGGCTTGCCGCCACAGGTGCCAGTGCCGTCGCCCGTGTAGTACGTGGCGGTGGTGGTGCCGGCGTCGGTTCCGGTGGAGGCGGGCTTTGTCGTCTCGGTGACCAGGCCCTGATTGTTGTACGAGGTGGTCGTGGTGATCGCCAGGCCGTCCGGGTCACCGGTCACGCTGGTCGGCTGACCCAGCGACCAGTCAAATCCGATGGCGACCGCGCGGGAGTCGGCGAGCAGATCGGGCCAGGAGCGCGGCTGGGCGCCGATGGTCTGGCGCGTGACCTGATCCTTCACGACTGCGGTGCCGTCTGTGGGGCGCCCGCTGTCGTAGGCCTTGGTCGTGTGCTGGCGCGCCATGAGCTGGTTGCCCGCAGTCGCGACAGTGTTGGATCCGCTGGTGAGGTTGGCCGCGAGGGTGATCTGCCGCAGCGGGCCGTAAGTGTTGGTCTCCCGGGTGCCGATGGGGTCGTAGACCGAGGTGCTGGACAACAGCTGGGCCCGCTCGCCGGATGACAGGGCGTTGATACCCAGGTCGGTGAGCTGGGTCTTCTGCGCTGCGGTGGTGCCGAGGGCCAGTTCCCGGTTGCCCGCGGTCAACAGTCGGACGGTGTTGCCGTACTGGTCGTATTCGGTGACCGAGATGTGGTGGCCGGGGGTGGCCTCGTTGACCTCACGGCCAGAGGCGTCCAGGTAGTGAATCCCAGCTCGCGCGTAGTCGGCCGCGCCCAGGGACGCGCCGTCGTTGGTGGCGGGCACCTGGTCTGCGGGGAATACCGCGGTCCCATCGGTGGGGGTGTCGGTCTGACCCCACGAGGCTGCCTCCGTGGTCCCGAGGTCGTTCGGGGCGGTTGTGCCGGTCAGTGGCACGCCGTACACCACCGTGGTGTCGGCAGTACCGTTGGTCTGGCTGGCGCTGCCCGGCGTGAGCGTGGCGCGCGATGCCTTGAGGAGCATGCCGGCTCCCGCTGCCGGGTTGGAGCCCGCCTGACCGTAGGTGAACGTCCAGGGCAGCTGTCCGGGCGGGGTGAGCGTGGTGACGCGGCCCGCACTGTCGTAGGCGTAGGCAGTCTTCAGCGCCGGAGAGATACGAGGGTCCCAGGTCTCCCGCAGACGCCCGGCGTCGTCGTAGGCGTAGCTCGCGACGGAGGTGGCAGTGGACGCTGCAGCGCCGGGAGCGGTCGCCCACAGCTTGATCGCCGAGACCTGGTCCTTCATGTCACCGAACACCGAAGCCGTGGCCGTGGTGGAGGTGGCGTAGGCGAACTCCAGGACCCGGCAGCCCTTGGTGGACGGGTCGGCCTCGCAGGCGGCCAGGGTGGTTGCGCTGGTGGAGGCGATGATCCGCTTGGGGCGGGCCAGAGTCTTGGCCCCTACGGTGACGGCCTCGGAGACCACCTCGGTGGTGGAGTTCGCCAGGCCGTCGGCCAGCGAGCTGGCCACCGTCCAGGTGGTCGCAGCGGCGGCTACCTTGGAGAAGGTCGTCACCGTCCCCTTGGTGTCGGACAGGGTGAAGGGACCTGATGCGAAGGATCCCGTGAGAGTCAGGTTCTCCGAACCGGGCTCCGGAACCCAGCCGTTGCCGGTCACGTTCGCGGTGAATGTGATTGTCGAACCGTCGCTGGTCACCACGTCGAGTGAAGTGGCGGACGTCTTTCGGATCTCGGTGTAGTCGGAGTCGATGGCGTCGGCGACGGTGCCGGACAGCCACTCCTTGCCGAAGATCGGCGCCTGCCCCTCCTGGCCTGCCCCCGACTGGGGGGAGCGAGAGGACGCGGTCCGGTTCACCGACATGCCGAAGAAGGCAGCATCCGTGTCGGAGACGGTGTAATCCCCGGTGAGGAGGTTCACCGAACCAGGACCGACACTCTCCGAGGCGGCTCCGTCAGCGCTCCGGTCGACGACCACGGTGATCGCGTCGGAGGAGGCAGACGCGCTGCTGGGACCGGTGAAGTCCGCGCGGACCTGAACCGCACCGTCGGGGTTGACCGTCGAGGTGGCGTTCCAGATCAGCTTCGGGCTCTTGCCCGAGGTGAGAGCAACCGGCCACGATGCAACAGCCTGGCCATTGTTGGTGACGTCTCCGGCCGGAATGGCGCTCCACGTGTCGGCGTCGCCACGGCGCCAGGAGAAGGTGACGTTGTCGAACTTCGCGCCGTCGGCTTCCGCCATGAGAGGGACGCGGGCGGCGGTGCGGGTGCCGTCATCGGGCAGCGTGACGCCGCCCGGGCCGACGTGGAAGGTGTAGTCGACCGGCTCGGACTTGTTCTCCGCCTTGTCCGTCGAGCGGACCTGGAGGGTGTTGGTGCCGGCCTTGGCCGGGGTGACCGAAATGTTCACCGGGGTGGTCGTGCCGCCGGTGGCAACCTTCGTCCAGGTGGTGCCGTCCAGCGACCACTCGACGCCGTTCTGGTCGCCCGTGGGCGGGGTCACGGTGAACTGTCCGGGCTGGCCTGCGCCCTTGACCCACTGGTTGCTCGGGTAGTCCGTCGAGGCGACGGACGCCGGGGCGGAGGGGGCGGAGGTGTCGACAGTGAAGACCGCATATGCCGACCAGCCGGTGTTGTAGCTGGTGCCGTCATACGGCGAGGTGCGGAACTTGTAGGTCTTGCCGTTGGTCAGCAGACCTGCCGGCACGGTCACCGAGGCCGGCTGTCCGGAGGGGACGAACGGCGACACCAGGACGTTGCCGACCTGGATGCCGGTGACGTTGTCGAAGATCTGAAACGTGCCGTCGACCTTGTCGTTGTTCGGGTCGATGAAGGTGTCCCGCAGCGTGGGCGTCGTGGTATTGACGAACCAGGAGCCGGTGGTGTCCTTGAAGAACGGCGGGCCGGCCTGCTGGTCGGTGCCGGTGCGTGGACGATAGTTGTAGGTGACGACCAGCTTCGGCGGGTTGGATGCCGCGTTCGCGGAGTTCACCCGCTTCCACTGCGCGGTCGCTGTCTCCGAAGAGGCCCTGAGCCCCATGCCGGAGGTGGCGTTCTTCGCCGAGGCCCACTCCTGGACCATCGTCGTGACGTCAGCGTTGATCCACCCGTCCGGAGCCGCCGTACACGCCGGGTTGCCCTTGGTCTCGGTGGACGTGGCCTTCTTGGCCGTCCAGGCCGGCTGCGCGGTCCAGCGGGAGGCGGTGGAAGCCTTGCCGGCTGCCCAGACCTCCCACGGCTGCGCCGTGCAGGTGGTGTTGCCCGAGTGGAAGTTCCACAGGCTCAGCTTCGCGTCGGACACCAGGGCGTCCGAGATCGGCGAGGTGTTCCACGTGATGAACGAGCGCGCCGTGCGCGGGGTGCCGTCGCCATTGGTGGTGCCCGGATTACCCAGGTCCAGCTCGGTGTCCGCCGACCAGTCGACGGTCTCACCCTGCTGGACGTAGGTGTCGAAGACATTGCCCAGCGCCGCCGTAGAGGGGTCCACGGTGACCGGGTACTTCGTCTTCGGATCGGCCAGGAACTTCGCGTCCGGCGTGAAAACCAGATCGACCGAGCCCTTGCGCTGCACGACCTGCAGCTTTACCGGCGCCCGGTGGGTGTTCTCGCCGGAGACCTTGTCGACGGCCGCATCCCACATCACGGGCGCGGGCATCGTCGCCCGCTTCGTGCCCTTCTTGTCCGTGAAGAGCAGGCTGCTGTCCTTCAACTGCTCGATCTTGAGGCCCTTGGCCTTCAGCGGCAGCGTATATCCGTAGCCGTCCTGTACCGGCTTCTGCCGGATGTTGACGTACTGCTCGAAACCGGTGCGGGTCGCCTCGACGACAACATCGGCTCCCGGCACGGCGTTCACGTACGTGGCACGAGTACCGGCAAGCTTGGGCTTGGGCAGACCGCCCTTCCACTGCAGCGCAATCTGCTGGTCGCCCTCGCCGAGTGTGACCAGATCGCGCGCGGGTGCCTTGCGGGCGTCCGCCAGAGAGCGGGCCGTCGTACCGCCACCGGACGCCAGCCGCAGACCACGCGGATGGGCCTTCGGCCCGACGCTACCGTCACCGTCCTGGGCCAGATCCAGGTCCACCGGACGCCAGCGGCCGTCCTCCTGGAACCGGACCGGGCCTGCCGACAGCTCAGTAGTCAGCGAACCGTTGGCATTCACCCACGTCGTGGACGTCTCCGTCCGCTCGGACAGGGCCTCGACCCGCTTTCCCGAGAGCCGGGCCGCGACCCGCGCCGACGCGATGTCAGCAGCCTCGGTGGCGTACTTCGCCGACTTCGGCGACGACTTGACGGGCGGCGCAGCGAGTGCCGCCCCGCTGCCGTCCAGCACGGTAACGGCCATGGCCAGAGCGAGCGAGGTGGCTATGCGCCGGGTCCACACTCCGTGGGGATTGGGCCAGGCACGACCGCGCCAAGCCCGCATCCTGCGTGTACTCATTTTGTCCTTACAGCCTTGATCGGCCCACGTATTGGGCCGGGCGCGGTGATCGTAGCTCCACCCAGAAAGCGCCTATATCTCAATGAAAACGGAAATTTAGGATCCTCACGTTCTCTCTGTTTGATCTTCACATGTCAAATCGTTACGCGCGCCTGCGGCATGACTGACGAGTGCGAGTGACCAGGGGCTTTGCATGACGAGTCTCCTCGCCGCGGGGCGAGGCGTGGGAGTTCATCTCGCCGGCGATCGGTGGGATGTGAGCCGCGACAGTCAAGCGGCGCGTCAACTGGCGTGGCTGAGCGTGGTGTTGCCCGTCGCCGAGGTGAGGCAGAGAACGGCTGTAGCTGATGAGCCGGAATGTGCTTCTGACCCGGTTGCGCGACACGCATCGCCGCCTGGTGGTCAAATCTCTCAGGGCAGACCGCCACCGGCCGACGGTTGTCGCTCACAGATCGCCCTAGTCCTTGCCGGGGCCGACCATCGCTTCCGGGAGACCACCCATGCCCAAGCACCGCATGTCCAAGCGCAAGCGCATCATCGCCTGGGCAACCGCAGGCATAACCCT
>NZ_JBEXEX010000109.1:0-7266 GCF_040606445.1 Streptomyces sp. NPDC005408
CCTTCGCCGAGCCGAGCGAACCGGCCGCGAGCTTGCCGTCGATCGCGGCGAAGCCGTTGGTGACCTTCCACTCGACGGCGGCCGGCGTGCCGACCCCCGTAGCCCTTCGGGCACGGGAGGTGCCCCCATCGCCAGACCCCGCTCACTGATCCGGCCTGATCGACCGGACAGGACCTAGCGGCTCTGCCGCCGGGAGCTCACACCTCGTCGAGCAGGCGCTCGCGCAGACGCTCACGCGTCTCGGCGCTCACCTTCAGACCTTCGCTCAGGTAGTGCTCGGTGGTGCCCCAGGTCTGTTCGATCGTGTCGAAGGCCGCGCGCAGGTACTCGACGCGGGCGTCGAAGAGCGGGGAGAGAAGATTCATCACTTCGGGTGACATCCCTGCCGGGGAGTTGTCGCTGCGGCGGACCAGGTAACGGCGGTGCGGGTCATTGGACTTGAGGTAGTCCGCCTCGATCGCGTCCCATTCGACGCCGACCGCGAGCAGCGACACCGCTATCGACAGGCCGGCGCGGTCCTTGCCCGCCGCGCAGTGCATCAGCGCCGGGACGCTGTCCTCGGCCAGTGCGTGCAGCACCCTGCTGTGATCGGCGGTGCGCTCCTTGATGATCTTCCGGTACGACGCCGACATCCGGCCGGCGGCCTTCCCGTCCGCGAGGATCGAGCGCAGCTGGTCGAGATCGCCGTCCCGGACCATCTTCCAGAACTCGGCGCCGTCGGCCGGGTCGGTGAGCGGCAGATTGACGTTCCGTACGCCAGGGAGCTCGACGTCAGGGCCCTCGAGACGCATATCGGCGGCATTGCGGAAGTCGAAGATCGTGTGCAGACCGAGCGTGGAGAGGAATGAGGCGTCGGACTCGGTGGCGTGCGCCAGATGACCGCTGCGGAAGAGCCGCCCGTGCCGCACCTGCCTGCCGTCCACGGTCGGCAGGCCGCCCACGTCCCGGAAATTGCGCACTCCGGTCAGCTCGGGCTCTGTCGCGGGGGCCTGCGGCAGCTGCTGCGTCACGGGGGCTCCTGAGGTGACTGCCGTCGGCGCTCTCGCCGACGATGGCGCGTTCCCGACGATACGACATTCATTCAGCGCGCAATCAATTCGGGCCGTATCTCCAAGGGCGTTGCACAGGCGGCGACTCCCGTCGGATGATGTGCGGGCCTGTGCGGACCTGTGAGAATCTGAGGGGTCGGGATGATTGAGAGCGTTGGCAGCGGACGTACGTGGGTTCTCTCGGGACCGACGAGCAGCTATGCACTGCACCTCACGGACGGCGACGAGCTGCTGCATCTGCACTGGGGGCCACGGATCTCGGGCGCCGACGCCGAGGCGCTCGCGGCCCAGGGCCCGCCGCCGTACTGGCCGTTCGAGTCCCAGCTCGACGGGCATGAGGAGTATCCGGTCGAGGGCGGGCCCCGCTTCGTACGGCCGTCGCTGTCCGTCCGTACGGCTGAGGTGCGCGGCACCGAGTGGACCTTCGACCGGGCCGAGGTGGACGGCGACGAGCTGCGGCTGCGCTTCACCGACGCCGTGCACGGACTCGGCCTCACCCTGCACCACCGCATGCGTGACGACGCCGATGTGATCGAACGCTGGGTCACCGTCGCGCATGAGGGCCAGGGGCCCGATCTGCAACTCCTGAGGGCCGATGCCGCCGCCTGGACCCTGCCGCAGCGCGACGGCTGGCGGCTCAGCCAGCTGCACGGCCGGTGGGCGGCCGAGTCCCTGCTCGTACGGTCGGACCTGACGTACGGAGAGAAGGTGATCGGCAGCCGCCGCGGGCACACAGGGCACCAGCATCTGCCATGGGTGGCGCTGGACGCGGAGGGGGCCACCGAGGAGCGCGGCGAGGTGTACGGCGTGGCGCTCGGCTGGTCCGGATCGTGGCGGATCTCCGTACAGCAACTGCCCGACGGCCTGGTGCAGATCACCGGTGGCGCGGGCTACGACGACTCCGGACTGCTGCTGCTCGCGCCCGGCCAGTCCTACACCTCGCCCGTCTTCGCCGGGCTGTGGAGCGACGGGGGCTTCGGCGGGGCAAGCCGGGCCTGGCACGCCTGGCAGCTCGCGCATGTCATTCCGGATGCGGCGACCGAGCGCCCGGTCCTCTACAACTCCTGGGAGGCCACCGGCTTCGACATCTCCGAGGAGCAGCAGCGGGCGCTCGCGCAGAGGGCCGCGGCCATGGGTGTCGAGCTGTTCGTCGTCGACGACGCCTGGTTCGGGCAGCGCACCAGTGACAGCGCCGGACTCGGCGACTGGACCCCCAACGCCGAGCGCTTTCCGCAGGGGCTCAAGCCGCTCGCCGACGAAGTGCACGCGCTGGGCATGCAGTTCGGGATCTGGGTCGAGCCGGAGATGGTCAATGCCGACAGCGATCTCTACCGGGCGCACCCCGACTGGGTGCAGCACCACCCCGGCCGCGCCAGGACCGAGTTCCGCAACCAGCTCGTGCTGAACCTCGCGCGCCAGGACGTACAGGACTATCTGTGGGAGCAGTTGGACGCGCTGCTCGGCAGCGCGCCCATCGACTATGTGAAGTGGGACTTCAACCGCTGCTTCACGGACGCGGGCTGGCCCGGCGAGGAGTACCCGCAGAAGCTGTGGGTGGAGCATGTCCACGCGCTCTACGCACTGCTCGACCGGCTGCGCGCCGCGCACCCGTCCGTCGCCTTCGAGTCCTGCTCGGGCGGCGGCGGCCGGATCGACCTCGGCATACTGTCCCGTACCGACCAGGTGTGGACCTCCGACAACACCGACCCGCTGGACCGGCTCGCCATCCAGCAGGGTTTCACCCAGCTGCATCCCGCGCGGGTCATGGCGGCCTGGGTCACCGACAGCCCCAATGTCCAGCTCAACGGCCGTATCAGCACGCTCCGTTTCCGCTTCGTCAGCGCGATGGCCGGGGTGCTCGGGGTCGGCGGAGACCTCACCGAGTGGACCGACGAGGAGCTCGCCGAGGCGCGCCGCTGGGTGGAGCTGTACAAGAAGATCAGGCCGCTGGTGCAGCACGGCGAGCTGCACCGGCTGCGCGCGCCCGAAGGCGGGCTCAGCGCGGTGCAGTACGTACGCGGCGACGAGACCGTCGTCCTCGCCTGGCTGCAGGCGCAGCACTACGGCGAACAGCCGCCGCGGCTCAGGCTGCGCGGTATCGATCCGACGGCTGTCTACGAGTGCCTGGACACCGGTGCCGTGCACCGCGGTTCCGTACTGCTGCACCACGGGCTGCACACCGGGCTCAAGGGCGACATGGACGCCACGGTGATCCGGCTGCGGCGGCGCTGAGAGCCTGGCCGCCGGCCGGACCCGGCCATGAACGCTTCGCGCGCGTGGGGCGGCTGGGGCAGTGCGGCACACGGCAGGCGGGGTGCATGGCCCCGGCCCGCGCTGCCGCACCCCGGCCGCCAGCGGCGCGGCCCTTTTCGGATTTCTTTGTCAATAGCGGGAGTTGATCGAAGAACAGGCCCGATTATCGCGTATCCGTGGGCGGGAGCGCCGAGTAGCGTCGCAGCCCCTGCCACGGTTGGGAGGAACGGACGATGTCCGATCCCAGGCAGCATGAGAAATACGAGAGTTACGAAGGCGGCAGCGCCGAGGCCGAACGTCTGGTCTTCGAGGAACTGGCCCGGAAGATCCTGCGCGTCCAGGCGGAGAATCAGCGCAGTGGAAAACTGAATCGGCCCGTGCGCGCTTTCCACGCCAAGGCCCCGCTCGCCGTCGACAACGCGCGGCTGCGTTTTTATGGCGAGCTGCCCCGGGAGCTGAGGGAGGGGTACGCCCAGCCCGGCGCCGCCTACCGCGCAGTGGTGCGGATGTCCAACGCGTCCGGCATCCCGCAGGCTGACGCCGCACGGGATCTGCGCGGGATCGCCGTGCGGATCGTGGTCACGGAGGACGAGCGGCACGATCTGCTCATGCTCAACCTCCCCGCCTCGCACGCGGCGAACGCCCGGGAGTTCGTGGGCTTCGCCTCCGTGATGGCCGGCGCGGCCCATCCGCTTCGGTTCGCCTGGCGCCTCCTGGTGAAGCTGCCGCGCGAGGTCGGCTGGAGCACGGCCAACCGGATGCGGCGCACGCTGCGGGGGGCGGTGGGGCGCAGGGTGACCAGCCTGGCCACGGAACGGTACTGGGGGCAGGGGCCGGTGCTCTGGGGCGGCGCCGGGCCCGTGCAATACCAGCTGCGGCCGGGGCCGGGTGCAGCCGACCGCGGCAAGGTCCCGGCCGACCGGAAGAACCCGGAGTATCTGCACGCCGAGCTTGCCGGGCGGCTGCGCGACGGCGACATCGCCTTCGAGCTCTGCCTCCAGCGGTTCGTGGACGAGCGCTCCACACCGGTCGAGGACGCGTCCCACGCGTGGGACGAGGAGACGGCGCCCGCGGTGCCGGTCGCCGAACTGACCATCCCCGGCCAGGACATCGACTCCGAGCAGGCGAGGGGGACGGCCCGCCGGATCGAGCAGCTCGCCTTCACGCCCTGGCGGACCACCGATGCCTTCCGTCCGCTCGGCAGTCTCAACCGGTCGCGCGACGCCGCGTACGGGGAGAGCAGCTCCAGGCGGCTGGGGCAGGCGTAGCCGCGGCGGCGCGCATCGTCGGCGCGGCCGAGAAGGTCGGGACGATGCGGACGAAAAGGGACAACTAGGCCCCTCAATTCCTCGGTAATGACAGTTCTGGTAGGTAAGTGCGCCTGTTAGGGCGATAGTGATTGAATGATGCTTCTGTCCGAATTGGACGATTCGGCATATCGTGCCCCGTCTGCAATGGAGATGGGACACGACCCGTGAGCAGGATCATATTCGTGACGGTGTGTGGCGGTGTGGCGGATCCGAATTCCGTTGTCCGGCGGGGCTGGGAAGATCATTGATCCACGGAGCGTAACGGGAATTCTCCGGCGATATCACGCCAGCTCGTGATCCGTAATTGCGGTGGCTTGTTCCATTCGGCTCGGCTCGTTTACGTTCACGGCAATCCGGACGGACCGCCTAATCCTGCCGCCGCCCGGAATTCGAACCCACCCACGCGTGGCAGGAGCGGGGGACCCAGGTAAGTACGCCGATTCCGGACTTCCGGAACGGCTCGGGGTTAAGTCGCGCAACAGCGCGGCCGGGCATCTCCAGCCCGAACCCGACAGCTCACCTCGCCGGCGCCGGAGAGGAATGCGCCATGCCCGCAAAGGGTAAGCACCGTCGTCCCAAGACCAGCCCGATCACGCGCGGCTTTGTCGCCGCGGGCACGGGTGGCGCCGCCATCGCGATCCCGCTGATGGGCGCCACCGGGGCCCACGCCGCGGGCACGATCGCCCCGGCGACCTCGTCGCACACGGCAGCGACCGCGGCCGCCGCCCCGGCCGCGTACAAGGCCCCGCACAAGCCGGCCGCCGCCCCCACCACGTACTCCGTCGTCGCGGGCGACTATCTCTCCAAGATCGCCGACGAGCACGATGTCCGCGGCGGCTGGAAGAAGCTGTACGAGGACAACCGCGAGCAGGTCGGTGAGAACCCCTCGCTGATCCACCCGGGCCTCAAGCTCACCCTCGGCGCGAAGCCGAAGGCGAAGGCTCCCGAGAAGTCGCAGCACCGCGAGGAGAAGCGGGACCGGTCCTCCTCCAAGACCGCGTCCAAGGCCTCTTCCGACTCCGGCTCGGTGAAGAGCGCCCAGCAGGCGAGCGCCCCGCAGACCAGCGCCTCCGGCTTCACCACCCCGCTCGACAGCGCGACGGTCATCACCCCGTACCACCTCGCCGGTTCGATGTGGGCCAGCGGCTACCACACCGGTGTCGACTTCGCGGCGTCCTCCGGCACCACGGTCAAGGCCGTCGGCCCGGGCACCGTCGTCTCCGCCGGGTGGGGCGGCGCGTACGGCAACGAGGTCGTCATCCAGCACAGCGACGGCACCTACTCGCAGTACGCCCACCTCTCCTCCCTGGCCGTCTCCGCCGGCCAGAGCGTGAGCGGCGGCCAGCAGATCGGCCTCTCCGGCACCACCGGCAACTCCACGGGCCCGCACCTGCACTTCGAGATCCGCACCAGCCCGAGCTACGGCTCGGACATCGACCCGCTGGCGTACCTGCGCCAGCACGGCGTCACCATCTGACGCCTGTCCGACACCTCGTCCCCTCGTGCCGCAGCCCGCGGCGCGGGGGATTCGGCGTATTCCGCCTTGGACGAATCTTGACCGGTGGCAAAGATCACCCCTCGTCAACCCCTCCTTACGGTCGCGTAGGTCACATCCGTAAGGGGAGGATTAGCTCTCGTGGCAGACGATTCGAGAACAGAGAACAGCGGCAGATTCGGGTCGTACGCGGCGATCGGTGACAGTTTCACCGAAGGCGTCGGAGACCCCGGCCCGGACGGGATGTACGTCGGCTGGGCGGACCGGTTCGCGGTCCTGCTCGACGACCGGATGCCGGAGCACACCTTCAGGTACGCCAATCTCGCCGTGCGAGGGCGTCTCCTCGACCAGATCGTCGAGGAACAGGTGCCCAGGGCGAAGGAACTCGCCCCGGATCTGGTGACGTTCTGCGCGGGCGGCAATGACATCATCCGGCCGGGCACCGACCCGGACAACGTGGCCGAGCGTTTCGAGCGCGCGGTCGCCGACCTCACAGGCGTCGTCGGGAAGGTCATGGTGACGACCGGTTTCGACACCCGCGACGTGCCGGTGCTGCGCCATCTGCGCGGCAAGATCGCCACGTACACCGCGCATGTACGGGCCATCGCCGACCGCTACGACTGTCCCGTACTCGATCTGTGGTCGCTCAAGTCCGTCCAGGACAGGCGGGCCTGGGACGCCGACCGGCTCCATCTGTCGCCCGAGGGCCACACCCGGGTCGCGCTGCGCGCCGCCCAGGTCCTCGGCATCGAGGTGCCCGCCGACCCCGACCAGCCGTGGCCGCCGCTGCCGCCCCGCGGCACGCTCGAAGTGCGCCGCGACGACATCCAGTGGGCGCGGGAGCACCTGGTGCCGTGGATCGGCCGGCGGCTGCGGGGCGAGAGCTCCGGCGACCATGTGGAGGCCAAGCGGCCGAATCTGCTGCCTCTGTGACAGCGATGGGGTGAGGCGCGGGGAGCCGGCCCGGCCGCCGGTGCGGCCCGTCGGGCAGGTCGCCGGGCGGCCCGGTGCGGCCGGCCTCCCGGCGACCTGGTGCGGCCCGGCGCCAGGCCCTGTCCGGCCGATCTTGCCGGGCTCGCGTGCCCTGGCACGGCACTCCCCCGTAGCCCTTCGGGCACGGGAGGTGCCCCCACGCAGCGTTGTCGTCAGTCGCCGACGC
>NZ_JBEXEX010000110.1:0-7080 GCF_040606445.1 Streptomyces sp. NPDC005408
CTCAACGAGGGTTTCGCGACGTACGCCGAGTGGCTCTACGAAGAGCAGCACGGCGGCAGCAGCGCGCAGAAGACCTTCGACTCCCTGTACGCCAGGACGGGCTCGCTGTCGTCGCCAGGCCCGATGACGCACACGAGATTCACCAGGCGGGCGGCGTGGACGCGTCCGCCCCTCGGGACTCGGTACAGCTGGACCGTGACGCGATTTCCGCCGCGCCGCCGGGCGGCAAATGCGGTCATGTGCAGCACATCCCACAGTCGGCCCGACTCGTCCTGCGGGGTCTGGCGCGCGCTGTCCTCGTCGGTCCACGCGACGCAGTCCGCCCATGCGGCCCGGGTGAGGGCGACGGGGATGCGGAATCCCGCTTCCTGCGCCGTGTTCTCGTCGACGGCAACCAGCACACCGTCCGCGATGGCCTGCGCGCGGGTGTAGGCGTGGATAACCTCGCCGAACGGGCTTGCCTCCGGCACATCGTCCGCCAGCTCTGCGGGGAACGAACGCATGGCGTCGGGGCTGACGTCCAGGGCGTCATCGATGCGGGCCAACAGGTTGTCCGTGTCGTCCATGGGTGCTCCTCGGGGGTCGTGGTCTGGGTTTCGTCCGGGAGGGCCACCCGGACTCTCTGACGTAACTAATTCTAGCACCGTTGAGTGCAATCCCGGTGGTGTCAGGCCAGTTGAACGCGTACCGACCTGCGTGTCTGCGGCATCGGCTGGCGCGCCTGTCCGGCCCGGATGAGAGTTTGTTCGGCCTTCACCTGGCGGTGCATGCGCTGGGTCCACTCGCGTAGCTGCTCGGCCAGTTCGTATGTGGCGGCGGTGCGGAAGTCGGGGCGGGTGCGCATCCGGTCGGCAAGTCGCAGGGCCTCGGCGGTCACCTCGCTGTGCGTGTACGCGATGACCGCGTACGCACCTTGGCGGCGGGTGATCCGGCTCCAGGCGCAGCGGCCGGTTTCCTGCTCCAGCACCATCAGGGAGCTGCGGGGCCAGCGTTCGTTTCCCTGGGCGGGTTCGGCGTGCAGATCGATGAGGCAGGACACCCGGCGGTCGTGCAACGGGTCGTAGCCGTACGGGGCTTGGGGGAAGGGGATCGGGGTGCGGGTGAGTTCGTTCAGGTGGGCGGCGAAGGCGTCCACGGTGGGCGGGGTCTGGGTGCGGTGCAGCCGGATGAGGTGCGCGGCGGCGGTCGGCAGCTGCCAGGCGGGCGAACCGGACGGCGCGGCGGGCATCGACCATGAGCGGCGGTGCGTGCCCGTGGTGTCGGTGACCGACAGGCGCAGAACCAGCAGGCGCGGCGGTTGGATCCTGACAAGCATGGTGCGGCCTCCGGGGGTGTCGGGGCATGGCGTGACTGGCTGGCGCGCTCGGCGCGGCGGGGCAGCGGGTCAGATGGAATTGGGTCGGGGGCCGTGGCGGGCCCCGACCGGCGGGTTAGTCGGCGTAGCGGCCGAGCGCGAGGGCGAGCGGGGCCAGGTCGGTGCGGCCGTCGTGCTCCAGCGCATGCGCGGTGTTGCGGGCTGCGGTCCGCTGCAACTCCGTGCCCGTGTGTCCGGCGTTGCGGGCGGCCAGGTATCCGACGGCGAGCGCCCCGAAAAGTTCGTAGGGCAGGGAAAGGAAGAATTCTTCCGGGTCGCGGTCCTGGTCCTTGGCCATGCGTTCGATCATGTCGACAACCGGGCCCATGGCCTCGTTGATGTCGTCGTCCGTCACTCCGAGCTCCGTCAGTGCGCCGCGGTCCTGCTCTTCCTGCGATGTCATGCGCCATGTCCTCTCGCTGGGCTGTGATCTGGGATTCCGTCCGGTCGGCCAACCCGGACTGACATAAATAATTCTAGCACTCTTGATCGCCCCGGGTGGTTCTGGTTGCTCCCTGCCGTGCGGTCCGAACTGCGCTGCCCGCTATGCTGGAGACTTATCGCAGCTCTGTGCGTGGCGGTTCTCCGCTCCTCGCTGGGTTGTGGTTTGGGATAGGCCCGGCGGGTGAGGCCAACCGCGCAAGCGGTCCGCTTCGGCGGACATCCGCCGGGCCGCCACACAGACACAAAAGGGGCGTACGCGGTGATTCGCGTACGCCCCTTTTCTGCTGCCCACTGCGGCACTGCTCGGCCAGCCGCTAGGCGTTCTGCTCGCTTCCGGTGATCTGCCATGTCCACTGGCAACCGCCGATGGCGTACCGGCCGTCATCGCCCGGTGTAACGATGTCTGCTCCGCCGTCGGGGCTCTCCTCGTAGTACGGCCACCGGACGTGCACCACGATGACTTGCCGTTCGCCGTCGTCGGTCGTGCCGCCTTCGATGACGTGCACGGTGTCGGTGCAGTCATGGCCGTACCTGAGAGCGTCGGCCTGCGTGTCGTCGGCGAGCTGCCGCACGGTATCGAGGGTGAAGCGGGGCAACACCCAACCGTTCACCTTCACGGTGGGGTCTACCAGCGCGAGGTAGGACCGGCGGTCTCCCACGGAAACCATGGCCGTGATCATGCCGCCGAACATATGTGCCGGACCGGTGGGCGTCGCTTCGCGGCGGTTGGCGGCGGGGCGTTCGCCGCTCTCGGTCGTCATGCGGAATTGCCGCTGGTCGCTGCTGACCTCCAGCACAAACCACGCGTCGTTGAACCGCGCGGCCTGGCGGAGCATCTCCAGTAGTGAGCCGTAGGCGGTGTAGTTGGGGTCACTGAGATCCAGAGCCGTAACGGCGTCGTCCCCTCCCAGCTGGTGCCAGGCGTCGGTTCCGCTGCCCCACCTTCGGCGTGAACGATCGTGCGAACACGGTCCGCGGCGGACATCCATTCGGGGCGTACGGCGCTGCTCATCAGATAGGTTCCGTCGTCCTTCGCCCACCACAGGCAGGGGCGGGGGGAACTCTCCTCGTCGAGGCGGCCGTGTTCGGTCGCGGCGGCGGCGTGCTCGGCGGCGGTGAGCACTGCGGGCAGGGGGAATCGGAGTCGTGCGCCAACGGTGAATTCGGACATGCCTTTTCGCTCCCTCAGTCGGGCTGCGGGGTGGTCTGGGTGCCGGCGGGGGGCCAACCCCTTGCCGGTGGGGGACACGCCCGGGGGTCACATGGACACCCCGGGCGGTGTCTCTGTCAGGTGATGTCGCGGGTGATGTCGGCGACCGTCTCAGCGATGGCCGCGAGCTCGGCAAGGCTCTGCGGGGCCGACTCGTCGTCCAGCCATACGGGTTCAAGCGACGTGGGCCCGTTCACGTACAACTCGCCCTCCTCGTCAACGCCAATCGTGACGGTCTCGCCACCGGGAGTGTGGATCTGTCCGCTGGTGCCCCAGTGGCCGGACTCGGATCCCCACCCTTCGCCGAGGAATTCGGCGGCCTTCCGGGCAATGTCAGATACGGCGTACGGGTACTCAGCGCCCGGCGCGGGGGCAGTATTCGCCATGGTGTTCGCTTCCTGGTCGAGAGGTCCTAACCGCCGCGCGGCGGTGGCGCTGCGCGTGGTGCAGGGGGCGGGGGCCGGATGACCGACCCCCGCCGGGTTGCTGCTACTCCTGGGCGCTCTCCTCGGGCGCTGTGGCGGTCTCCTCGGCCTGCGGCCCGACCGGGTCCTGCTCCGGCGCCTGGGCGGCTTCCTGCGGCTCCATGGCGGGCTCTTCCGCCTCCGGCTGTACCTCGGACTCCTCGTCGGCGCTCTCGTCCGCCTCGGCGGCCTCCTGCGGCGCCGTTGCGGTCTCCTCGGCCTCGCGCTCGGGCTGCTCCTCCGTGCTCTGCTCCTGCTGCTCCTCGTCGACGGTCGGCTCATCGGCGATGGGCTGCGTCTGCTCCTCGTCGTCGAACTCGTCGACCGGCTGTCCCTCGGCCTTGGCGACGATGGCGGCCTCGTGCTCCGAGAGCGGGTATCCCTCGGCGGCAAGGAACGTCAGCCACGCGTGCGCGGTGCCGCTCGGCTGCTCCCACGCCGCATCGTTCATCTCGGCCTCGTGGGCGGCCGCGACGTACGCCAACAGGAGGTTGGGGCGGCGGGCCTTACCGGTCTTCTTGATGAGATCGGCGAACGGCTCGGCCTTCCCCTCCGGGTCGGCGGCGCGGGTGAAACGGGCAATGTCGCGGTTGCGGTTGGCGTCCGTCTTGTTGGGGAAGCGGCGGATCGGGTCGGCGTTGTGCAGGATCGCGTCCAGCACCAGCGTCCATGCCGCGTCCGAAAGCGGCTTGCGGCACAGCTGATCAGTGATGAACTCCTTCCGCACCTCACGCGCGGCGCGCGCGGCCTTGTTGTTCTTGATGACCTTGGCGCGCTGCTTCTTGGCGGCCGCTTCTGCTTCGGCGGCGTCCGGCACACCCGTGATCTTGTGGCCGTAGCGGGCGGGGTCGGTGCAGTAGAAAACCGGCTCTCCGTCGTCGTCCAGCCGCGCGGCGTGTCCCTCGCACGTAGCATGGGCGCGCGCGGTGATCTTCTTTCCGGCCCTGGTGGTGAGGTCGGGCAGGCGGCGGTCGGTCGCATCCATCGCCCGGTACTGGGGGAGAACCTTCACCCCAGCTTCGGTGAGGGCCTGCGTCGCGGCCTCGCGCTTCCGCTCGGCGGCCTGCTCCTGGCGCAGCTGCGCCATGGTGTGTTGCCAGGCGCCGCGTCGGCTCTTGGGGTCCTCGGCGTCCTTGCGCTTCGCCACGTGCAGACGGTAGGCGGCGCGCGGCATGTCCTCGACCGACTGAAGGTCGGCAAGCTCCATCAGGTCGAACGCGTACCCGGTGCCTTCCTTCAGCCGCTCCGGGGAGAGTTCGGCGGCCTGCTTCGCGGCCTTCAGCTGCGGACGCGTCATGCCGAGGATGGCGGCCGCGCGGCGGCGCCCTGCCTCGCTGGTGCCGATCAATTCGAGCTGGGCGGCACCATTGATCTGATCGCGGTCCGTCATCCGGCGGCGCTGGGTGTTCTCCACCAGGGACAACAGGAGCGCTTCTCCGTCGACTCCTGCGAGATCGTCCCGTACGAATGCCGGGATGGGCCGGATCGGCTGTCCCTTGGCCTCGGCCTTCTTGGCGGCGGCCAGTGAGGCAAGCCAACGGCGCTGACCCTTGTAGACGCCGTACCGTCCCTCACCCAGCGGGCGGACACTGATCGGGTCCTGAACTCCGATCCGCTCAACCGACGCCAACAGGGCGGCGTCCGGCTTCGGGTTCTCCGTACGGGCGTTGCGCGGGTCAAGCTCCAGCCCGCGCGGGTCGAACTCGACCAGTCGCCCCAACTGCGCAAGCGCGCTCGGCTGCTCCTCGGCGGTGGTCTCGCCGGCCTTCGCGGTGGTGGTCTTGCTCATGGTCTGGTCCTCCTGCGGTGTGGTTCGGGAATGGCTGCCGGGCGGCGGGGCCAACCGCCGCCCGGCACAGTGGTGTCAGTTCAGGCAAAAGCACTTCTCGGGCGGGATCAATCCGCACTCGTGGTGGGCGCAGAAACCGGGCTGACACAGAAACGGGGTCTTGTCGTGGGTGCGCGGGTGAAACGTCACGTACGCGAACTGCGCGCCGTCCGCCCATACCTCCACGCGCGCGCTGCCGTGGTAGCGCCGGTGGGCGGAAAGCGCAGCGGCTCCGGCTGCTTCGGCGTCGCCCGTCCACTCGCCGATTTCGGACTCTTTCCCGTTCGGAAGCCTCGCCACCACGCCGTAAACGGTGCGTCCGCCTCGGGGCTCGGTGGTGGGAAAGTCGGGATAGAACTGCACGGCTGCTCCTCCTGGTTGCGGTCTGGGAAGGGCTGCCGGGCGGCGGGGCCTACCGCCGCCCGGCACCGGGCTACGCGATGGGGCTCACGCGTCGGCGTTCAGCTCGAACGCGTCGCGGAAGATCAGAGAGGCGCTGTCGGCGCGCTCGGGGGTGTAGCGGTGGCGGGCCTCGAACTCGGACAGCGGCCGGAGCGACCGGCGATCCGGTGTAAGCGCGGGAACCATCTCCCAAGCCTGCTCGACGGGGACCGTATCCGGGGCGGTCGAATGCATCATGATTTCGCAGCTCGCCGAACGCGGGTCCGCCAGACCTGCCCCGAGGACAGCAGCGAATGCAGTCATCTGCTCGGGCTCCATGCCGACCACGTCCATTGCCGCTACCGGTCCGGCTTCGACGTCGACCAATACCCGTGCGGGCACCGATACTTCGCCTTCCAAAACGATTCGGCACGTCAACAGGTGCTGTCCGCACTCCAGTCGGCCAGCAATGGAAAACAGGACGTTCGCCCCATGCTGAATCGCGGCGTCCTGCCCGGAGTGGGTGAGAGTGGTCATCTGCGGTGCTCCTCGTGTGAGTTGCGGCCTGGGCGTCGACTCGGGGCCTTTCCGTACCGACACATATAACTCTAGCATCAACGATGCCGTGACGGGGGGAGTTCGCGCAGAAAGCGGCTGCCTTCGCCGCGTGGATAGCTGTGGCAACAAGCGTGGCAACAACCGTGGCAATAGGGGTGGCAATAGGGGTGGCGCTGCTCGGGATCGCGCTCGCGCATGACTGCTGGCCAGAGGGTGTGCAATGCGTGGTGAGTGGGGCGACTTCCCTCGTCTGTAGCCCCTTTTTCTGTACCTGGGTGTTGGTGGTTGGTGTGGGTGGGGCGGCGGTCTCGGGTGTGTGGCTGGCGCTGCGCTGGCTTTTGGGTGTGGCGTCGGCTGGTGCCGCCGCGTGCTGGTTGGGGAGGGTGGGGGTTGCTCGGGGGAGTGGTGGTGCGGGCGGGCGTACTGCTGACCAGGTGGGTGATCTGAGCTACGGTCAGTTGTTGTCGAGTTGAGCTGAGTTCGGGAGTGGGGGAGGGGCGAATGTCCGGCCGGACTGCTGAATCCCGAATTCGTCATTTCACCTTCTCTCAAATGTGTGCTGACAGAGCGTCACTTAATCACGGTGGCACACCCCTTTCCCTTCGCTGCGCTTTTCTGAATTCGCGGAGCGAATTCTGTTCAGGAATGCGGAGCATTTCTGAATTCCTGCGTCACGGAGTGACGCAGCGTCAATTCCCTTGCGGAGCAAGGGAATTGATCCGTCGCGTAGCGACGGCGCGTTGTGTTCGCGGAGCGAACCGCGCGCCGCGCGCTGCTCGGCGACTTCGCCGCGCTCAAGCCGTGGGAGCGGAACATGGCGAAGATCGTCTTCCTCGACCCC
>NZ_JBEXEX010000111.1:0-6873 GCF_040606445.1 Streptomyces sp. NPDC005408
GTTACGAGAAGCGCGCCTACATCTACGGTGGCACTGTCACCCTCGCAGCCCTCATGATCTGGCTCCGAACATGATCCGAGAAACAGCGCCTAGTGGTGGCCAGGGCACCGACCGCAGAGCCCCATCGGATGGCTGTTGATGTTGTCTGGGTTCGGGGGAGTTCTTGACTTGCTGGGGCATGCCTACGGGCTCTACGCGATTCCCCGAAGCTTGCCGGGGGGCGTGTGGGCTGCGTGGGTGTCGAACTGGGTCTTCGCGTTCGACCTCTTTCCGGTCTATTTCCTGCTGCTGCTTTTCCCCAACGGGAGGCTACCGTCCGCACTCTGGCGGATCCCGGCCACGATCGTGGGGGCGTGTTGGATCTGGGCCATACTGTTCGGGGCTTTCGTTCCCGGCCCGATCGACCGTGGCTACTTCCCGACAGTGCGCAACCCGATCGGCAATTCGGTGCTGTCCTTCGCCGGCCCGAATGAAGGTCTGCTGGGGTTCCTCGTTGTCGCGTGTCCCTTTCTGCTGGCAGCAGCTTCGCTACTCCGACGCTTTGGCGGCAGTGGCGGGGGGGCGCGCCAGCAGATCAAGTGGATGGCGTTCGCGGTGCTGGTGGACGTGGTCATGGTCGTAGGACTGACCGTGACCTGGAACAAGGACGCGATGGGATCGATCGCCATGGATCTGGCCAGCGTAGTCCTAAGTGCGGCCATCGCCATCGCGATCGTGCGCCACAACCTGTTCGACATCGACCGCATCCTGAGCCGGTCACTTCTCTATGCAGGCCTGACGGGCATCGTGGTCGGGCTCTACATCGGGTCCGTAAGCCTCTTCGGGCTTGTGCTGCAGCACTCAGCCTCCGGCCTGGCACCGCTGCTGGCGACCGGCGTGGTCGCCGTCGCCCTGCAACCACTGCGTGACGTACTGCAGCGACTGGTCGGCCGGCTCGTGTACGGGCTGCGGGATGACCCGTATGCGGCGCTGGCAAGGCTCGGCCGCCGTTTGGAAGCGGCCACCGATCCGAAGCAGGTACTGCCGCAGGCCGCGGCGACGGTGGCAGGCGCGCTGCGCCTGCCGTATGTGGCCATCGAACTCGACGATGCCACGGCGACCGGCGCAGGCGGTGCACGCGTCGCCGCTCACGGCACTGAATCTCCGGTCGCGCTTCGGTTGACGCTAGTGCACCAGGGAGAGGAGATCGGCGCTCTGGTGGTGGGGGCACGGGCGGCCGACGAGGCTTTGTCTGCTGCGGATCTGCGGCTGCTGCGTGATGTCGCCCGGCACGTCGCGCAGGCTGCGGCGGGGGTTCGGCTGTCCCTGGCACTGTTGCGGGCGCAGGAGCATGCCGTCGCGGTGCGGGCGGAAGAGCGGCGACGCCTGGCCCGCGACCTCCATGACGGCGTCGGCCCGGTCCTCACCGGCGCCACGTGGACCCTTCAAGCGGCCACCACCACGCTGCGGAGCAACCCCGACGCCACGCATGACCTGCTGACAACCGCACTGGTCCACATCCGTCAAGGTGCCGAGGATCTGCGCCGGATCTCCATGGGCCTACGGTCGCCAGTCGATCAGCTGGGCCTGCGCGAGGCCGTCCTGGCCTACACCGACCGCGTATCGCTGGCCATACACACCGATCTGCCTCAGCAGATTCCCCGGCTGGCCGCGGCAGTTGAAGAGGCCGCGTACTGGATCCTGGTCGAGGCAGTGGCCAATGTGCTGCGGCACGCGGAAGCCGCCAACTGCTGGGTATCCCTTCAAGTGAGCGACGACTCCCTCGCGGTGACCATCTCCGACGATGGGCAGGGCCTTCCCCAACAGATGCGTCCCGGCGTCGGAGTGGGGACGATGCGCGAGCGCGCAGCCGAGATCGGAGGCAGCTGCGAGATCCGGCCGCGGAGCGACGGCGGTACCGAGGTCGTCGCCCGCCTGCCGGTCAGCCTGTCGGGCGCAGAGGACGCCGGCCTCGCGACGAAGGGCAGGAGCGTGTGATGGAAGAGGGCATTCGCGTCGTGATTGCCGACGACCACCCTTTCACCCGCTACGGCCTGCGCATGTTGCTGGAATCGGATCCCGGCATCACCGTGGTAGCCGAGGCATGCGACGGCCGTGAAGCGGTCCGCCACGTACTCGAGTTCCACCCCGACGTCGTCGTCATGGACGTCAAGATGCCCAACGGCGACGGCCTGTGGGCCACCCAGGAAATCCAGCGCGCCCGCCCCGGAACGAAAATCCTGGTGCACTCGGAATACGAGGCAGACCCCAACGTCATGGCCGCCATGCGTGCCGGCGCCTCCGGCTTCCTCCTCAAAGCCGGAGACGTCACCCAGATCACCCGCGCCGTACGCGACGTAGCCGCCGGAGCGTGGATCTTCCACCTCTCCGACACCGCCCGCATGCGCCCCTGGTTCGACCAACTCCGCACCGCCCGCCGCGACGGAGCCTTCCCCCAACTCACCACACGAGAAAGAGAAATCCTCAACATCATCGCCATCCCCAAACAGACCACCCACACCGCCGCCGCCCGCCTCGGCATCAGCCACAAACGAGTCGAGAACGCCCTCACCGACATCAAAACCAAACTCGGCGCAACCGACCGAGCAGACCTCATCGCCCTCGCACGCGCGGCCGGCCTCGGCGTACAGCCCTGACCGCGCACTCCCGCAGCCTCGGTAAGCCGCTCCCGTGACACCGGGAAATCCCCAACCGCACCCTGGACACAACGGATCCCGAACATGAGGACCGGCGGAAACGGGAGGGTGGATGCACCAGGAACAACGGCAGCCCGGCACTAACACCGGCACACGGCGCAGGAGGCGTTGGGGCAGGACAACACGGCGATGGACACCGGTCATCGGCACCGCCCTCACTACAGCAGCAGCGATCTACCAGGCCTGGCACGGCCAACCACTCGGCTGACCAACACCTCAAGACTCAGGGCAAGGCCTCATCGCGGAACCTGATCAACAGGCGCGGTGAGGCCTTCGCCTCTGCACGAACTCGGCGGTGAACCGACGATCGGGACGTCCAGGAGACCCAATTGCGGATACCGGCCATGGGTTCACACCCGATGAGTGGTCTGCGGCAGCCCCTCGGGAAGCGGATCCGGGCACAGGACGTCGACTGGGGCAGGTCTCGGCCGTGTAGCAGTTGCTGCTGAAGCGGGTCTCGGCCTGAGCCCACCGGGTGAAGGAGAGGCCCAAGCCACCGCTGACGTCAGTCCGGAAACGGACGGCTCCCAAGGGCCGCGGCGGCGTTGCCGGAACAGGTGGCGCGGCCGTCCGCGATCGGGGATGCGCTGAACGCAGGCCAGAGGGCTGATCCTATGGCGGACTTCTGTGCCTCGCCGCTGCTGCGCAGCTGTCCCGCACATCTGGGACGCTCTTCCCTGGCAGCCGGGATCACGCCCGGTTGACGCTCTTCCTACTGGGCGTAGTCAAACGGGGAGGGTGAGCGTGGTCGAGAAGTTGCAGAACTGGCCCAAGCCTGGGGTGTTCAAGGTCGTTCGAGACAGGGGACGCGTTTCGGGTTCTGGGCTCGCGTGGGCGGTATGGATGCTCATCGTGGTGTTCGCGGGCCTGTCGGTCGCGCTCGTGGCGCTCTCCCGGTCGGCGCCGCGGCCGGACTGGCATCCATGGGCATTCGCGCTGGGTGAGCCGGTATCGTTCGTCGCGTTCGCCGTGCCCGGGCTGATTCTGGCCGGGCGGCGCCCGCGCAATCCTGCCGGATGGCTGTTGCTGCTGTGCGGGATTGGGATGTCAGTGGACAATCTGGCCCGCGCTTACGGCGCCTACGCGCTCGTGCACGACGCCCCGGGCGGTGTCCTGGCAGTGTGGGCAGCGGGCTGGCTGTTCGTGTTCGTCAGCTTCCCGTTCTTCTTCCTGCTGCTCCGCTTCCCTGACGGGCGTCTACCGTCGGCGCGCTGGCGGTTCGCTGCCTGGTACACCGGCGGATCTGCTGTGTTGATGCTGCTGGTGGGCGCTTTCCTGCCCGGGCCGGGTGCCTACGACTACTTCCCGTCCGTGGAGAACCCGCTCGGCATCCCGGCGCTGTCGTTCGTGCGCGCGATCATCGGTGGCGTCACGGTGCTGTTCATCGTGTGCCCGTTCCTACTGGCGGTGGGCTCGCTGATGTTTCGGTTCCGCAGCGCTGACAGGGTCGCGCGCCAGCAGCTGGAGTGGGTGGCGTTGGCCGCGCTGGTGGCTACAGTGCTCGTGGGCGCCAGCGCGGTCTGGCAGAACGCTCTCGGATCGGTCCTGGTCGATGTGGGCATGGTGGTCTTCAGCACGGGAATCGTGATCGCCATCGTTCGGCGTCGGTTGCTTGACATCGACCGCATCCTGAGTCGGTCGCTGCTCTTCATCTTTCTGAGCGTGAGCCTGACCGCGCTATACGCCGGGTTCGTCAGCGTCTTCGGGCTTGTCTTTGAGCGTTCCTTCTCCGGCGCAGCCCCACTGCTGGCAACCGCAGTCGTCGCCGTTGCACTGCAGCCGCTGCGCGGCATACTGCAGCGGCTCGTCAGCCGGCTGGTGTACGGGCTTCGGGACGATCCCTACGCCGTCCTGGTAGAACTGGGACGCTGCCTGGAGGCAACCGGCGAGGCAGACCGTGTGCTGCTGGCGGCGGCACGCTCGACGGCCAGTGCTCTACAACTGCCCTATGTGGCTGTCGAGTTCCGGCAGGAGACCGGCGAGATACTGGAAGTCGCCCGCCACGGATGGCCGGTGCCAGCACCGGCACGCATACCACTGGTCCACCGGGGCCAGCTGCTCGGCGCGCTGCTCGTAGGACCCCGTCCAGCCGAGGACGGCCTTTCTTCCGCCGATCTCGCGCTCCTGCGCGAGCTTGCCCGGCATATCGCCACCACCGTAGCGGCGATCAATGCCGCCGAACGGGAGCGGAGTCGCCTGCGAAGGGACCTGCACGACGGGCTCGGTCCCAAACTCACCGGCATCAGCTTCATGGTTCGAGCGGCTCGCGAGTATCTGCCCCGTGACCGGGGCAGGGCAGACCGTGAGCTGGCGCAGGCACTCGACGGCATTGCTGCGGCGCAACTCGCCCTCCGGCAGGTCATCGCAGGGCTACGCCCGCCCGACCTGATCGTCCTCGGTGTCATCGGCGCATTACAGGGCAGCGCGCAGCAGCTCGGACTTCTTCCCGAGGTCGAGGCGGCGCATCCACTCCCCACGCTGCCTGCGGAAGTCGAGGCTGTGGGCTTTCGAATCGGTGAGGGGGCGCTGGCGAACGTGGCACGTCATGCCCAGGCCAGCCGCTGCCGGTTGAGCGCCTTCGTGCGCGACGACACGCTTATTCTGACAGTCGACGACAACGGCCGGGGGCGCAACGGCGCGCCCGAAGGGGCCGGGATCGCCGGGATGCGCGAACTCGCCGCCCAGGTCGGCGGCATCTTGACCATCACCACCCCCAGCGGCGGCGGCACACGAGTGGTGGCCCGATTGCCCTTGGCCGACCCCACACGCGCGGCATGAGATGACCCGACACCGTACTCCGGGAGCTGACATGAACCCCACCCGCGTACTGATCGCCGAGGACGAACCCGTCGCACGGCAGGGGATGCGCTCATGGCTGGAAGCCCACGGCATCGAAGTCGTCGCCGAAGCCGCCAACGGCCGCCAGGCCGTGGAAATGGCCCGGTCACACCGTATCGACGTCCTCATCATGGATCTGCGCATGCCCGGCCAGGACGGCATCGCTGCCACCCGGGAAATCCGGCATAGCCGACCGCACATCAAGATCCTGGCCTTCACCTCACACACCGGCCTCCCGCACCTGCGGGCCGCAGTGAGGGCCGGAGTGCACGGATTCGTCCTGAAGGACCGCGAAAGCGACGACCTTGTCCGCGCAGTGGAGGCCCTCGCCCGCGGCGAGGCCCACTTCGGCCCCGGCACCGCAGACCATGTGGTGGCACTGCTTCAGGAAATCCCCGAACAGCCCTGCCCGCCAGCCCTGCAGGGGCTCAACTCCACGCAGCTGAAGATCCTCTCCTTCATGGTCGACGGGCACGATGACAAGGCCATCTCACGCAAACTCTCGTTGGAACTGAAGACCATCAGATCCCGCATCTCGGAGATGCTCCCGATCGTCGAGGTCGGCAACCGGGAACAGCTGGTCACGCTCGCCCGACGCGCGGGGATGGGCCGCCCCTTCCAGCCCGACCCCGAGTCCAGCGCCAACTTCCCTCAATAATGGGAAGCCCCACGCCCCCGCCGAGCCGGGGCGTGGGCCAGATCCGGCCCGTACGGAAGATCCCAACCACCTCACGCCCGTGGCCATCGACTGTGGCGAGAACCTGGCCAGCCCTGGCGTCAGGGCCCGAGGAACCGGCCCCCTACCGCGGACGCCAGGTGCGGATTTCGAGATGGTTGATGTGAGCGCCCGGGTGGATGCGGCCGGTTTCCACGAGCCATTGGTGGACCGCTGCAGTGACGTCGCCGCCTGCGGCGTCGACGCGGTGGGCGAAGTCTGCGGCGTCGAATCCGCCCGTGGCTGCGGAGCCGTAGGAGCGTTCTTCGGTGTGGTCGGCGCGTTGGATGACGTCGCGGCGGATGCCGGGTGAGTCGGTGCGGCTGCCTGAGGCGAGGATGTAGCTGGTTTTCGGCATGCGGACGGTGAACGCCAGTCGCAGGCCTTGGCGGGCGGCTTCGGCGATGAGGGGGCGCAGGCGGGCGGAGCCGGAGGCGATGGCTTGGGCTCCGGCGCGGCCAGTGCCGGTGCCGGTGGGGGTGATGAGGACGGCTTTGGTGCGGACGCGTGCTCTGGTGCCGGAGGCGGTGGGGGTCTGTCAAACGAGCGGTGTAACTGGGGTTGTTGGTTACTGACGGGCTGCTGAGAGTCGGCCGTCGAAGGTGATGTCGAAAGCGTTCAGCG
>NZ_JBEXEX010000112.1:0-6599 GCF_040606445.1 Streptomyces sp. NPDC005408
GGGGGGGCGGGGGCCCCCCCCCCCCCCCCACCCCCTCCCCCTCGGGGTTTCGGGAAGGGGCGGGGTGGGGGAAACCACCGCCGCGTAGGCTCCCCGCCAGAGAAACCGCAGCCCGGGGGAGACCGTGACCGCAGACGTCGTCCGCACGCTCGCCGGCGTCGCACGCGACGCCGCGCATCTCGTCGCGCCCAGGCAGACCTGCCGCGCCTGCGGGCGGGACGAGGCCGTGCTCGCCGAGCGGGACGACGGCGCCGTCGTACGGCACGGGGAAGCCGTCGCCAAGGCGCACGCCCCCGGCACCGACCCCGAGGGCCATCGCGCCCGCCTCGCCGTCGCCGCCCACCCCCGCCTCACCGGCATCCTCCTGCCCCCCGTCCCGCTCCCCGCCGGGGACGTCGGCGGCAGACCCGTCACGGCCTGGCCGTACGGCCTCCCTGTGGACCCCGCCGATCCCGACGCCGCCCCCTGGGAGGAAGCCGCCGTCCTGCTGGCCCGGCTTCACGGTGTCGGGCCCGCCGGGCTCCCCGGCCCCCTCCCGCCCATGCGCGGCCCCGCCAAGGCCGCCCTGGCCGTTGCGCGGATGCGTGCGGCGACGGGGGCCCACCCCGCGGCCGCCACCGTCCAGCGGGCCTGGGCGCGCCTGCCCGCCTGGGCCCGCGACGAAGGACCCTCGCCCCGCGCCGGCACGCTCTGCCACGGCGACCTCCATCTCGGCCAGCTCGTCCGCCACCCCGCCCCCGCCGGCCCCTGGCTGCTCATCGACGTCGACGACCTCGGCCTCGGGGACCCCTCCTGGGATCTGGCCCGGCCCGCCGCCTGGTACGCCGCGGGCCTGCTGCCCCCGGAGATCTGGCTGCGTTTCCTCGGGGCGTACACGGCCGCACAAGGGCCCGCGGTCACCGGCGACGCCGACCCCTGGCCCCAACTCGACGTCCCCGCCCGCGCCCTGACCGTCCAGACCGCCGCCCTCGCCCTCGCGAAATCCGCCGCAGAACACCGCGAACCGGACGATGTCGAGCAGGTCATGATCGATGCCTGTGCCCGAATTGCCGACCTCCCGCCCGAGTTGGAGTTCGAGCCTCCGTCGTAGGCTGAACCTCCCGTCACCGGGCATGCATCCCGGCGACGTCGACCGAACGGCGAGGAGCTGAGCAGAATCATGCAGTGTCCCAAGTGCCATGCAGCGATGCACACGTACAACCGCAATGGCGTCCAGATCGAGCAGTGCAGCGGCTGCCGGGGGATATTCCTCGACTACGGCGAGCTGGAGTCCCTGACCCGCCTGGAGTCGCAGTGGACGCAGGCCCCGCCCGCGCCGCCGGCCCCGCAGGCCTACCCGGCCGCCCCCGCGCCCGCCTGGGGCGCCCCGCACCACGGCGGACACCACGGCGGCCACTACCGCCAGAAGAGCTTCGGCCGGATGCTGTTCTCCTCCTGAACCACCTCGTGAACCTGCTCGGGCCCGGGAGGACAACTCCCGGGCCCGCATTGCATACCGTCAACTTGCATACCGTCGACGGGATTCGGCCCGTCATCTAGTCATGTGCATGGCCGATGTCTATGGTTCGGAACCATGACCTTCCTCGACAGGTCCCGCACCGTCGCACCCCCCGGCTGGAGCCGCTGGCTCGTCCCGCCCGCCGCGCTCTCGGTCCACCTCTCCATCGGACAGGCCTACGCCTGGAGCGTGTTCAAGCCCCCGCTCGAGTCCTCGCTGGGCCTCTCCGGTACCGCCAGCGCCCTCCCCTTCCAGCTGGGCATCGTCATGCTCGGCCTCTCCGCGGCCTTCGGCGGCACCCTCGTCGAACGCAACGGCCCGCGCTGGGCCATGTTCGTCTCCCTCGTCTGCTTCTCCTCCGGCTTCCTGGTCGCCGCCCTCGGCGCCGCCACCCGCCAGTACTGGCTCGTCGTACTCGGCTACGGCTTCATCGGCGGCATCGGCCTCGGCATCGGCTACATCTCCCCGGTCTCCACGCTCATCAAGTGGTTCCCCGACCGCCCCGGCATGGCCACCGGCATTGCCATCATGGGCTTCGGCGGCGGCGCGCTGATCGCGTCCCCCTGGTCGACCCAGATGCTGGAGTCCTTCGGTACGGACAGCTCCGGCATCGCCACCGCCTTCCTGGTCCACGGGCTGGCGTACGCCGTCTTCATGTCCCTCGGCGTCGCCCTCGTACGCGTACCGCCCGAGGGCTGGAAGCCCGCCGGATGGCAGCCGAAGCAGCAGACCCGCGCCCTGATCACCACCGCCCATGTCTCCGCCCACAGCGCCCTGCGCACCCCGCAGTTCTGGTGCCTGTGGGTCGTCCTCTGCATGAACGTGACCGCGGGCATCGGCATCCTGGAGAAGGCCGCCCCCATGATCACGGACTTCTTCGCGGACACCTCCGCCGCCGTGACGGCCTCCGCCGCGGCGGGCTTCGTCGCCCTGCTCTCCCTCGCGAACATGACCGGCCGCATCCTGTGGTCGTCCACCTCGGACCTGATCGGCCGCAAGAACATCTACCGCGTCTATCTCGGCGTCGGCGCGCTGATGTACTTCGCGATCGTCCAGCTCGGCAATGACTCCAAGCCGCTGTTCGTCGTCTGCGCGCTGGTGATCCTGTCCTTCTACGGAGGCGGATTCGCGACGATCCCCGCCTATCTGAAGGACCTCTTCGGGACCTACCAGGTCGGCGCCATCCATGGCCGGCTGCTCACCGCCTGGTCCACCGCCGGCGTCCTCGGGCCGCTGATCGTCAACTGGGTCGCTGACGCCCAGGAATCGGCCGGCCGCACCGGACCGAGCCTCTACACCGCCTCGCTCTACATCATGATCGGGCTGCTGGCGGTGGGCTTCGTCGCCAACGAACTCGTACGTCCCGTCCATCCCCGTTTCCACGAGCCGCAGCAGACGGAGGAGAAGCCCCATGAGCAGCAGCACCAGGAGTCGTAGGGCGCTCGGCGTCGCGGTCTGGCTCTGGGTGGCCGTGCCCTTCGCCTACGGCCTGTACGAGCTGATCCACAAGGCCACCCAGCTCTTCACGGGCTGACGGGACAGGCCCAGGTGACGACAGAACCCCCGGCCGTCGAGACGGCCGGGGGTTCTGGCTGGTGCGCGATACTGGGATTGAACCAGTGACCTCTTCCGTGTCAGGGAAGCGCTCTCCCGCTGAGCTAATCGCGCGGGACGATCTTGAGTTGTACTGCGATCTTGCGTGGTACTGCGTGCGCGATACTGGGATTGAACCAGTGACCTCTTCCGTGTCAGGGAAGCGCTCTCCCGCTGAGCTAATCGCGCGCGAATCCTCGCGGATCCAGTGGACGATACTGGGATTGAACCAGTGACCTCTTCCGTGTCAGGGAAGCGCTCTCCCGCTGAGCTAATCGTCCTTGGAGGTGGAGACGGGATTTGAACCCGTGTAGACGGCTTTGCAGGCCGTTGCCTCGCCTCTCGGCCACTCCACCCGGAGTGCAGGGGTTCGGGAAGATCCCCCATCGAGCGGACGACGAGATTCGAACTCGCGACCCTCACCTTGGCAAGGTGATGCTCTACCAACTGAGCCACGTCCGCTTGTCGTTTCCGTTCGGCTTGCGCGTCCCGGCGACGTGTTGAACTCTAGCGGATTCCTGGGCCAGCACAAAAACGCGTTTCCGCAGCGTGCTGAGGTGTGTTCACGCCGCAGCGGCCCATCGGCGCCCGCCATAGACTCACAGACGTGCACGACCTTGCTCCTTTGGCCCGCTTCGGCCACCTCCTCGCCACGAACCTCCGTGATGTCACCAGTGACCCGGAGGCACTCGGCTCCGCCGGCTTCTGGGCGGTCGCCGCGGACTTCGAGGGCCGTCTGACCTGCGCCCGCTTCGACGATGTGCGTACGGAGCCGGTGCCCGAGCCCGTGCCGGGGCGCTGGCGCGGACCCGCTGCCGGCGACTGGATCTCCTCGCTCGACCGGCAGGAGTACACCGCCGGTGTACGCCGCATCCGCGAACACATTGCGGCGGGCGAGGTCTACCAGGCGAACCTCTGCCGAATTCTCTCCGCGCCCCTGCCCGACCCGGACGCCGCGGACGTCGACGCGCTGACCGCGCTGCTGGCACGCGGCAACCCCGCCCCGTACGCCGGAACGATTCGGCTGCCCGCTCACGGCGTCGAGATCGCCACCGCGTCCCCCGAGCTCTATCTCAGGCGCAACGGGCACATCGTCGAGTCCGGACCGATCAAGGGCACCGGCCGCACCGCCGAGGACCTCCAGGACAAGGACCGCGCCGAGAACGTGATGATCGTGGACCTGGTCCGCAACGATCTGGGGCGGGTCTGCGCCACGGGCACGGTCACCGTTCCCGCGCTGTGTGCGGTGGAGCCCCACCCCGGCCTGGTGCACCTCGTCTCGACCGTCCGCGGCGAGCTGGGGCCCAAGGCGGGCTGGCAGGAGCTGCTCGCGGCCACCTTCCCGCCCGGCTCGGTGACCGGTGCGCCCAAGTCCAGTGCGCTGAAGATCATCGATGCCCTGGAGACGGCACCACGCGGCCCGTACTGCGGGGGCATCGGCTGGGTCGACGCCGACCGCGGCACCGGCGAGCTCGCCGTCGGCATACGCACCTTCTGGATCGACCGCGACCAGCCGGCGGGGCCGGTGCTCCGCTTCGGCACCGGCGCCGGGATCACCTGGGGCTCCGACCCCGAGCGCGAGTGGGACGAGACCGTACTGAAGGCGTCCCGGCTGCTCGCGGTAGCGTCGGGGGTGTACGCGGCAAGCGGAAGGACAGCTGGATGAAGCTCTGGGTCAATGGCGGACTCACGGATGCCGAGGACGCCCGGGTGTCCGTGTTCGATCACGGTCTGACCGTGGGCGACGGCATCTTCGAGACGGTCAAGGCGGTGCACGGGCAGCCCTTCGCCCTCACCAGGCACCTCGACCGGCTGACCCGCTCGGCCCGCGGCCTTGGCCTGCCGGACCCGGACCTGGACGAGGTGCGGCGCGCCTGTGCGGCCGTACTGGAAGCCAATCCCATGGAGCTCGGGCGGCTGCGCATCACGTACACCGGCGGCCCGTCGCCGCTCGGCTCGGACCGCGGCACCGAAGGACCGACGCTGGTCGTGGCGCTCGGCGAGAGCAAGCGCCGCCCCGACACCACCGCGGTGATCACGGTCCCCTGGACCCGCAATGAGCGCGGCGCCCTGACCGGGCTGAAGACGACGTCGTACGGCGAGAACGTCGTCGCACTCGCCAGGGCGAGCGAGCAGGGCGCGTCCGAGGCGCTCTTCGCCAACACCGTCGGACAGCTCTGCGAGGGCACCGGCTCCAATGTCTTCGTCGTCATCGACGGCGAGCTGCACACCCCGCCCGTCTCCTCCGGCTGCCTGGCGGGCATCACCCGCGCGCTGACCGTGGAGTGGACCGGCGCCAAGGAGACAGTCCTGCCCTTCGACGTGCTCGAGCGGGCCGAGGAGATCTTCCTGACCTCGACCCTGCGCGACGTACAGGCGGTCCGGCGCGTGGACGGGCGCGAGCTCGCAGATGTGCCAGGGCCGGTGACTGCCAAGGCGATGCGGATCTTCGAGGAGCGGGCGGCCGCGGACCAGGATCCGAAGGCTCGGTAAAAGCCCGTGACGGGCGGCCGCCGGGCAGGTAGAACACCCCTGATGACCACCACCCTGCGGCCGACCGGGCCGCTTCAGCGCGAGGCGGACGGCGCGCAGTCACGCGTCTACGAGGTCTGCGTGAACAGCCGTCCCGTCGGCCGGATCGAGATCGCCACGTTTCCCGACCTCAGCGCCACCGCGGGCACGATCCGCTCGCTGAGCATCGACGAGGCGGACCGGCGGCGCGGGCGCGGTACCGTCGCCGCGCTCGCCGCCGAGGAGGTGCTGCGCGGCTGGCGCTGCACGCAGGTGCAGGTCTCCGTACCGCCGGGAGCCGCCGCCGCCACGCGGCTCGCGACCGCACTCGGTTACGTCGAGCGCGGCCGCAACATGCTCAAGGACCTGCCCGACGGGCCCCCCGCGCTGCCGGCGAGTGTCGAGGGCCGCCCGATGAGCGAGGCGGAGTTCGTGCAGTGGCGTGCCAGGGCCGTCGAGAGCTACGCGCAGAACTGGATCGACAGGGGGGTCCCGGCCGACGAGGCGCACGCCAAGTCGGAGACCCAGCATCGCGCGCTCCTGCCCGACGGCCTCGCCAGTCCCGGCATCCGGATCGAAGTCCTGGTTCACGAGGGCGCGGTCGTGGGCCATGTGCTCGTCGGCCCGCGCGAGGTGCGCCCCGGTGAGCAGGGTGCGTACGTGTACGACGTCGAGGTCGTCGAGGGACAGCGCGGCCGCGGTCACGGCCGGTCCCTGATGCTGCTCGCCGAGCGCGTGGCGCTGGACGCCGGGCTGCCGCTGCTCGGACTGCATGTCTTCGCGGACAACACCCCGGCGCTCAGGCTCTACGAGTCGCTCGGCTACGAGACGACCCACGTCAACAGCTTCAAGCCGCTGCTCTAGGCCACATCCACCGGACAGGGCCTAGGTCAGGCCTAGGTCCTGTCCGGCCGATCTTGCCGGGCTCGCGTGCCCTGGCACGCACTCCCCCGTAGCCCTTCGGGCACGGGAGGTGCCCCCACGCTGCGTTGTCGTC
>NZ_JBEXEX010000113.1:0-6441 GCF_040606445.1 Streptomyces sp. NPDC005408
GCTCCGCGTCGGCTCCTTCCTCCGCCTTGCGATCGCACGCACCGCAGTGACATCAGCCGCTCCGCGACGGGCCGCTCACTGATCCGGCCTGATCCAAACGACAGGCCCTAGTTCGGGGTCGGCGCGGCAGGCCATGACCTACGAGTGCGGACGGTGCCTACAGCGGCAGGGCGCACACGGCCACGGGAGAGCTGAACGGGCCGCCCGCGGACCGGAGTTCACCGTTCTCGTGATCGACATGGAAGACGGTGACCGAGCTGGAGCGCTGGTTCGCCGCGAAGAGCAGGCCCTGGCTGGGGGAGAGGGCGATGTGACGGGGGAAGTCACCGCCGACCGGCACGGTGCCAAGGAGCCTCAGCCGGGACCCGCCGTCCTCGATCGCATAGCGGGTCAGGCTGTTGTGGCCGCGGTTGGCGAGAAAGGCGTACCGGCCGTCGCCGGTGACGACCAGCTGCGCCGGATAGCTCGTGCCGGGTCCCGTGCCGGTCGGCTGCGGCGTGCCCGGGGTCAGCTTCCCGGTGGCGGGCTCGTACGCGCAGACGGCCACGGTGTTGTCGACCTCGTTGGCCAGGTAGGCGAACAGGCCTCCGGGATGGAAGGTCAGATGCCGGGGTCCTGCGCCCGGTTGGACCGTCGCGTACGAGATCCGCGTGAGGGTTCCTCGTGAGGCGTCCAGCCGGTAGGTGTAGACGGTGTCGGTCCCCAGATCGACGGCCAGCACATGTCCGCCGTCCGGGCTGGTGATGATCTGGTGGGCGTGCGGTCCTTCCTGCCCCGGGCCCGGCGGTGGCGTGGTGTGCGTGACGAGATCCGTACGCGGGCCGAGCGCGCCGGAGGCGTCGATCGGGTGCACGGCCACACTGCCGGAGCCATAGTTCGCACTGAACAGCCAGCGCCCACCGGGGTGTACGGACAGATGGCACGGGCCCGCGCCGCCGGTGCCCTGGGTACCGAGAACACGGTGGTGACCGTCGGGGGACAGTCGTACGGCGGTCACGCCGCCCGTCTGCTGTTCGTTCACGGTGTACAGGGTCCGGCCCGAGGGGTGCAGCGCCAGGAAGGACGGGTCGCTGACGCCCCGGACGGTTCCGGTGGCGGTGATCCGGCCCGTCGCCTCGTCGTATGTGGCCAGACCGATCCCGCTGCCACCACCCGCGACCGAGGTGTACGTACCGAGGAACAAGGGGCGTGGTCCACGGGGCCACGAGGGCCACGCCTGTGCGGCCTGCGGCGCGGCGACGGCGCCGACCGCCGCGGCTGCAAGCGCGCCCATGAACCGCCGACGGCTGGTCCCGCCGCCCCGGCCCGGCTCCGTCCGTGCTGCCCTGCTGCTCATGAAACGCACCTCGCGTGTCGGTCGCACACTTCCGCTGTGGCAGACACAGTGGCCTGTGCCGCTCGCATGCGCAAGAGGTGCAACTCGCGTTGCATTCTATGCAACGCAAGCTCGGCTCACGTCAGCGTGATCGCGTACACCTCGACCCGTGGGTCGTCCGGCAGCGTCACCGACCGCAGCGCCTTCGCCCCGTCGAGCGGGACCGCGCCGCCGAACAGCCGCACCGGAGGCCCGTCGACGCCCTGCCCGCCCTTGATCCGGTGCGGCATGTCGAGCACGACCGTGCTTCCGGACGGTGTGGAACCGGCCCAGTCGCCGATGGTGACATGCGCATCCGCACTGCTGCCGTCCGTGTAGCGCACGGTCAGCGTCGTCGCGACCGGCCCGTTGTGGGAAGCGGCGACCAGATGCAACGAGGAGCGGGCGCCGGCGGGGAGCAGCAGCGCCTGGCCGCGGGCCTCGACGAAGTTCGCCGCCGTACCCGACGCATCGGGCGCGTTGTACGTCACGCCGTTCCAGATGACCGGACCCGCCTTCGGCAGCAGGTCGCCGTCGTAACTCCAGCCAAGACCGTCGAAGTTGCCCTGGCCCGGCTGCTCCTTTGTGGCCGTACCGTCATGGTTCACCGCACCGGCCAGATCCACCGCACACAGCTCGGTCCCGGCTCCCGCGCAGCTCGCCGCGGTCCGCACCTCGACGGTGGCCGTACGGAGAACCGGAGCGATGCCCTGCGCCGTGACCGTGACCTGCACCGGATAGGAGCCGACCGCGGTGCCCGGCGGCACGGTCACCGGGAGGGGGACCGTCGTCTGCACCGGCAGACGGCGGGAGGTGAGAGTGAGCGTCGAGGGAGTCTTCACGGCCCAGCCAGCCGGAGCCTTCGCCGCGACGGACACGCTCACATCTCCCGGTGACTGGGCCAGCACGTCCACGGAGAGGTGGGCGGTCTGTGCGCTGTTGCTCGTGGGCACTGCGTCCGACGCGGTATGCAGCGAAGCGTCGACATGCCGACGGCTGTCGGCTCCTGCCGAGGCGCCCACGGACGGAGGTTCGGCGCTTGTGCCTGTACCCCACGCGGACGGCTCCGTCCCGAGCCGGTGGGCCAGCCGCCCGCCGTGCGCGATCGCGTCCCAGTCCAGCCAGGTGGTGCGTACGTCCTTGCCGTCCAGAGCGACGCTCTGGACGTAGCGCCGGTCGTCGCTCGCCCCGGGGGCGTCGATCTCCAGCGTGCCGCCCTGCTTGCGGCCGTACTGCCCGATCCTGACGGTCGCCGACTCGAACTGCGGGCTGGACAGCGCCAGGAAGTCGGCGCCGCTCATCGTCGGATAGAGACCGAGCGACGAGAAGACGTACCAGGCCGACATCGTGCCCAGATCGTCATTGCCGGTCATACCGTCAGGGCCGTTGGTGAAGAGCGTCATCGCCGCCCGCGTGACGGTCGCGGTCTTCGCGGGCGCGCCCGCCCACAGATACATGTACGGGGCGTGCAGATCGGGCTCGTTGTTGGGGTTGTAGGTGGGCTTGCCGTAGTAGTCGTACGGCTGGGAGATCCAGTCGTTGCGCGCGGTGCCGGCCGGGTCGGTGAGCAGCTTGTCGTGGACGAAGAAGGCGTCGAGCCGCTTCTCGGCGGCCTTCCTGCCGCCCATCAGCGTGACAAGCCCGGCCGGATCCTGGGGCACCAGCCACTGGTACTGGTGGGCGCCGCCCTCGTGGAACTGATGGCCCGCCTCGACCGGGTCGTACGGAGTCACCCACGTCCCCTGCGTCGTACGGGGACGGAACTGCCCGATCGAGGAGTCCCACAGATTGCGGAACCACTGGCCGCGACCGGCGAACATCTTGGCGTCCGCCCGGTGGCCGAGCCCGTCGGCCATCAGGGCGAGCGAGGCATCGGCGGCCGCGTACTCCAGGGTGGCCGACGCCGGGTGGTTGCAGTCGTTGTCGCCGCCCTTGTCGGCGCAGTCCTTGCCGAGGCCGAGACCCGAGGGGATGTAGCCGCGCTCGCGGTAGAAGTCCACGCCCGAGCGGCCGTTGTACGGGGAGCCGGCGGGCGGCGTGCTCGTGGCGTTCTTCTTCAGCAGCGCGTACGCCTCCTCCTCGTGCCCGGCGAGCAGGCCCTTCGACCATGCCTCGACGAGGAACGGGGTCACCGGGTCCCCGGTCATGATGTTGGTCTCGCTGTTGGCGAGCGCCCAGCGGGGCAGCCAGCCGCCGTCCCTGCCGATGGCGACCACCGAGAGCGCCACATCGCGGGCGACAGCGGGCTGAAGGAGTTCCAGGAGCTGGTTCTGCGGGCGGTAGGTGTCCCACAGGGAGAAGTTCTGGTAGGGCGTATAGCCGTCTGCGGTATGGGCTTTGCGGTCGAAGCCGGTGTAACGCCCGTCCACGTCACCGGCGAGATTCGGGTGCAGTTGCGCGTGGTAGAGCGCGGTGTAGAAGGCACTCTGCCGGTCGTGCGAACCGCCGCCGATACGGACCGAACCGAGCTGTTCCTGCCATGTGCGGTGCAGGGCGGCGCGGGTGGCGTCGAAGTCGTAGGCGTCCTTCGTCTCCGCGGTCAGGTTCTTGCGGGCGCCTTCGAGTCCGGTGTAGGACAGGCCGACCTTCACCACGACGTCCTTGTCGGTGCTCGCGTCGAACGTCACCCATGCGCCGTTGCCGCCCTCACCTGCCGCGTCCCGGCTGCCAGGCGCGGGAGTCGATCCGCGCCAGGTGCCCTGCGCCTTGAAGGGCCGGTCGAAGGTGGCGGTGAAGTAGACCGTGTGATCGTCCTTGCCCGCGCAGAAGTTGCCCGCGTGGACCCGGCCCTCGACGGTGCGGTCGCCGACGACGTGCACCTCGGAGTCGTACACCTTCTGGTTGGCCCTGCCGGTGTTGAACAGGACATTGGCGGCGCCGGTGGAGGGGAAGGTGTAGCGCTGCCAGCCGGTGCGCTGTGTCGCGGTGAGCTCGGCGTCGATGCCGTACGACGTCAACTTGACGCGGTAGTAGCCGGGCTCGGCGTGCTCGTCGTCGTGGGAGTACTCCGAGCGGTAGTCGTCGGGGTTCACGTGGTCGACCGCGCCGGTGGTCGGCATGATCGGGAGCTCGCCCGCGACACCGCAGCCCACGCCGGAGAGATGGGTCTGGCTGAAGCCGTGGATCTTGTTCTGCTGGTAGTCGTAGCCGCCCTGGCCGCCGGTGTCCGGGCTGACCTGGACCATCCCGAAGGGGGCGCCGGCGCCGGGGAAGGTGTTGCCGAAGTTCTCGGTGCCGACGAAGGGGTTGACCAGACTCGTCGGGTCGGCCACCGGCGCGGCGGCGGCAGTGACGGCGGCGGGCCCGGTGAGAGCACCGGTCAGCAGGGCGCCAACTGCCAGGCTGGTCACGCAGTTTCGAATCCGGCCGACTCTCCGTCGCATGTTCCACCCCTTGTTGACAACGTTGTCTGATCCGGGCTCGGGAAAGATGTCATGGCCGTGCAAAGCCTGTCAACGGTCTTCCGCGGAGCGGTCGACGCGGTCCCGCGCGGAGCGGTTCACCCCGGCCAAACGGTGACGCTCAGGGTGGCCCGGGCCGGGGGTGTGCCGTGGTTCCCGTGGACGGTGACCGGGATGTGGTGGGTGCCTGGTGCGGCATCGGCCGAGGCCCTGATCTCCAGAGGGAGTTCGGCCCGGGCGCCGCGCGGTAGCGGGACGTCACCGCGGGCCGGGGTCAGCGTGATGCCCTTGGGCGGATGCGTCCGGACGCTCAGGCGCTGGTCCTCGCAACGGGTCGAGGTGAGCACGGCCGTGAGCACCGCACGGTCGCTGGTTTCCAGCGCCACCGTGGATGGGGTGAAGCCGACGGATACGGGCGCGTCACCGGCGTACACGGGGAGGATTTCGGAGACTGCCGGCGGCCGGGAACCCGGGGCCCAGCGCAGGCGGACCGCGTCGGCCTCGATGCCCCGGGCGGGCAGTTCGGTGAATCCGGTGCCGGAGAGCGGGCCGAGCGTCGTCCAGCCCTCTGGGGTACGGATCTGGACCTCGCCGCCCGCCGTTTCCGTACCGGGCTGCAGGACCAGCACCTTGCGCAGTTCGCGCGCGCTGGGGAGCTCTGCCAGGATCGCGTCCCCGGCCGACGCGGAGGCGGCGGCTTCGTATGCCGTGCCCGGATCCTCGTCCGCGGCGAGGGCGAAGTCGCTGCCCCCTGTGGGCGGGGGCGTTCCGGAGACGGTGAGCACATCGCCGCGGCGGACGGTGAACTCCCGTACCACCACCCAGTTGTCCTGCGCCTTCGTCACCCGCAGCCGGACGAACCGGGCGACGGTCCCGGCGGGAAGATCCACCTTCACCGTGGTCTCGCCGGTGAACGCCTCGCCCTCGGTCCACGTGGCGCCGTCGCAGGAGTACTCGAGGACACCCTCGTGGATGAAGTCATCGGGGCTGTCGCTGCTGCCCATCTGAACCTCGACGCAGGTCACCGGCCGGGGCCGGCCCAGATCGATCCCGGCGAAGTGGCCGGGCGCAGGGGCCGCCGCGCCCCAGAAGTACGTAGCCGGATCCCCGTCCGTCATGTGCGAGACGGGAAAACAGCCGTCCAGCAGCGGCAGATTGGTAATCGCCGCAGGCTGTGCGAGGCCGAGCCAGCGGGTGTTCTCCACCAGCGAGTCCTCGACGAACTCCGCGAGGACCGGGTCGAGTTCGACCGGCACCTCGCGACCGGGATCAGGGCCGGTCCAAACGGAGGAATTCGCCCACTCGACGAGGGCGGGCAGGGACTGGCGCGCCGCCCACGCCTCGGCGCCGCGTCCCGCACGCTGGGCCGACAGCATGTCGAGCGCGCCGAGAGCCGCACGCCCCCAGGCCTCGGTGGCATCCAGCCAGGGCGCGGTCTCCGTGAGGAAGGCCCGATTCTCCAGCCCCTCCCGGAGCACGCGCGGCGCATCATGCACCGCGGCCAGGGCACGGTGGAGCGGGCCGGCCTTTCCCGTGTGCCTGAACTCTTCGATCAGCGCGGTGAGTTCGGGAGCGCGGCGTGGGTCGATCCGTGAGGACCGCTGGACCCCGGCGAACGCACGCAGCGCCTCGGCGGTCCGTTCGACCCCGCCCGCCAGCTCGTCAACCGCCGCCGACCAGGACCGT
>NZ_JBEXEX010000114.1:0-5826 GCF_040606445.1 Streptomyces sp. NPDC005408
CTGCACGCGGATCAGACGCGCACAGCCAAGCCGAGGCAAGCGGTGTCAAGCATCAAGTGAAGCCACAACGTCAAGCATCAACCGAGACAAGACACCCGCCGACGGGCCGGATCGGTCCAAACCCTCTTCACTTACTCAAGGCGCCGCGCAAGCGCGGCGCGCGCCGCAGCCCCCGGCCGCGGGCTTGCCTTTGTCTTCGCCCGGCTGCCCCCGGCCGGGCGGCGGCGCACCGAGCGCGGACACCAACCGTCAGAGAAAGGCCGGCACGGGGCTGGGGCGGTCGACTCCACGCCTTTACGCAGCCACCATGGGGCGAGCCTCGAAGATCGGGGCCCACATCGGGCTATTGCGGGCAGGTCCAGAGACTGCCCGAGTCGCGGAAGCTTACGGGCCCCGATCTCTCGCCCCATGGCAGCTCCCGCCCAAAGCCGCTCCACCGACCTTGGTTCGCCTAGTGACCGTAGATGTGTCCTCGCACCAGGGGGTCGTTCTCCAGGATGAAGTCCGAGACCTGCCAGAACTCGCTCAGCCGGGGATGCTGCAATGCGGCTTCACGGTTGAGCTTGAGCCCGAAGAGGGGTCCATCGGGGTGAGCGAGGCCAGCGGTCACCAATGTGGAGGCGGGCTCGGTCTGGCCAACGACGGGACCAACGCGGCAGGCGAAGGCCACGTGATCGTTCCACTTGTCCGGCCCTTGGCCCCACGTTCCGAAGATCACGTCTATCCATGCGTCGTGGTGTCGGTCGGTGTGGTGGTAGCAGTTCGCGAAGTACGCGGCATGCGGTGCACCGTCGGCATAGATGAAGTCCCATGCCCGCTCAATGGGGGCGTTGCAGCAATCGCACTTGAACTCGCGAGTCTGGCGGTCGGGGCCAAAGGTCAGCAGCATGCCGAACATCATGCTCGATGCTGCGACCGGCGCTCATGGCAGGTGACCCAGCGAGGCACACCGCCGTGCCCCTCACGTGCCTGCACGGGCGGTAAACCACGGGGAACAGTGGTCCTTGACGGTGCGGCGAAACAAGACGGCCCCTGACCAAGTTGCCTGGTCAAGTGCCGATCACCTGCGGTGGGTGTGGGATTTGAACCCACGGTGACGTCGCTGCCACGACGCTTTTCAAGATCGCTGAAGGGGTTGACTCGCCCCATTGAGACTCCACTGACCTCGCGTGCCGGAACGCCGTGCCCCGCGGGGTTACGCAAGGTGGCAGGGATGACTGTGTGCTTGCGCTACGCCTAGTACCCAGATCTGGCGGATGCGGCGCACAATAGAAACAATTCGTCATACGCGCACAAAAGAAGATCCACCATGAACCGCATACGCAGGAGCACAGCAGCCGCCGCGCTGGCGCTCGCCGTCACGACGGGCGGATTCGCAACCAGTTGTGGAGGCGGAGGTGAGGGGGCCAGCAAGCCACCGGCCCAGACCGAGACCGAACTTCCGCCGGCGGAAGAGACCGCGCCCACCACCCCGGAAGAGGGGCCCTCGCCGCAAGGGGGTATAGAAGAAGAGGTCGGCCCGGGTACCCACCAGGTCGGTAAGGACATGCCGCCGGGTACGTACCGGACCCAAGGTCCCTCCGATAGCGATCTCCCCAACTGCTACTGGGCTCGGTTGAAGGACGCCAGCGGCGAGTTCGACGCGATCATCGCTAACGGGAACGCTCAGGGGCCCACGACCGTCACGGTGAACACCGGCGAGTACTTCGAGACCAGCGGTTGCCGCAACTGGATCAAGGAAGAGGGTCCCCCGCCTCAGGAGAAAGCCCCTCAGCCGGAGAGTCCTGCGGGGGTCGGCCCGGGTACCCACCAGGTCGGTAAGGACATGCCGCCGGGTACGTACCGGACCCAAGGTCCCTCCGACAGCGATCTCCCCAACTGCTACTGGGCTCGGTTGAAGGACGCCAGTGGCGAGTTCGACGCGATCATCGCTAACGGGAACCCTCAGGGGCCCACGACCGTCACGGTGAACACCGGCGAGTACTTCCAGACCAGCGGTTGCCACAACTGGATCAAGATCGGATAGCCCAACTTGCAAGGCACGATGCGTTGACCATCCCTCCGCATCGTGCCTTCGTATGTCTACGTCCACGGAAACAACACAGACGCCCAGATCCCTGACATCCACGGCTGACATCAACGACGCCGGACAGCGGCGTACATGAGCACTCCTGTCCGGCCGCAGCGGCGCCAGGCCACGCCACCATGGTCAGCTCTCGATCGAACTCCTAAAGCGGGTGTCGTAGATCATGCGCGAGGCCCCTGATGAGCTCAGGTCGCTCGGCGGACAATGGCGGCATGACGTTGACGATTTGGGTCGATGACTGGCAGATCCAGTGCTGCGGACAGAGCTTCGCGCCAGGGGATGTTGTCTCCTGGACGCTGCTGGAGGTCGATCCGGAGGATTATGCCGACGTCGTTGGCAGCGAACGTGCGGATGAGATCGACTTCCGCGAGGAGCATCACGGCCAGGGGGAGGGGCACGCACCCACCTCGGTGGAGGTGGTGTCGATCGCCGAGGTGCACTGCCGTTACGGGGTGCCCCCGGGCGCTACGGACAAGGTGAACCACCCCGTTCCGGGCACGACCGTGCTGGTTCCGGTCAAGGAGGCGGACGGGTGGGCGAAGGCCAGGCCGGACGTTAGCTTCGCGGGCTATCTGGTGACGGCCCGGCGTGCCACGGACGGGCCGGAAGGTGCGGCTGCTCGCGGTCAATGAAGGAGTACAGCAGCTCCGTACCGCAACCCCAGCAACCGACCCCGTCCGGTAGCATCCCTCCGGGGCCTCGGGGCGGCCGGTATGACCGTCGCTGACCGATCCGGCTAGAGCTACGGATCAGAAGGGTCGCGAGATCCCGTGGGCTTCGAGCGCGTCTGTGTAGCGCTGTAGCTTCGCGCCCAGATCGGCTTGGAGGAGGCTCGCTACCTGCCGAGCCTCCTCCAAGTCGCCTGCAGCGCACAGCTCGACGAGTTCGGCCACGTCCGCCTGGAGGATGCTGAGGGTGTCTCCTTGGACCAGAACACCGGGAAAGCGACGGCCCGGAAGGCGCACCACGGCATCGTTATCACCATCGGTGAACAACTCGGCCTCTACTCGTTCCATCGGAGCCCCGTCTCAGTTTCCGTCTCATTCAGCTCAGTTCAGGGGCGTCCAAGACAGGACCGAAGCCGGAACAGGCTGAACCACCGAACGTGCGTGAACTCAGGTGGACAGCCTCGTACACGGCGCCGCGCGGCGCCAACAGACTTGGAAAGCGTGCGCTTCGGGGGTCGTGTCACTCGGCAGGTTCGTGGACTACTCGAAGAAATCCTCGTCAATCCGCTTCAGCGTGAATGTCTGTTCTACCTGCACCCCAACGTCATACAGGACCATGAGCTCCGCCAGCCGCGCGCCATCGATGAGGATGATCCGGTTCGGGATGCGCTCGACGTACTGACGGGCCTCGGGGCTGAACGTGCTCGTGGTGATGAACACTCCACGGTCGGCCTGCACCCCGTGAAGGGCCCCGACGAAAGCTTGCACGCTCGGCCGTCCAACGGCAGTGTCGGTGTACCGCTTAGCCTGCAAGTAGACCCGGTCAATGCCGAGTGGATCCTGCCGGATGATGCCATCGATACCACCATCATGTGATCGACCACGGTGTTCGACAGCGCCAGCCTGGCCCCCGTAGCCCATCGCCGTAAGCAACTTGAGTACCAGATGTTCCAGAAACTCGGGCGGTTGCGCCAGCACCCGCCGCAAGATCTCGCCCTGTAGGGCTGCCGTGGACTGCGCAACGGCCGCTGACATGCTCTCCAGCGGCGTCACCTGCTCAGATACCTCGGCATCGGCAGCTGGCTCGTCGCCGTCCTGCTGCCTGGTTCGACTCCGGAACTCCTGGTACTCAGGGAAGCGTCCGAGGTAGTCGAGGTCAATACCCGGCGGCGGCTCAAGGAGCACCTTCTGCCCACGATCGCTGATCTGCACCTGGCCGCGCCGGGGACGATGCACAAGGCCGGCCTGGAAGAGGTACGTGTTCGCCCACAACACGCGGTTATCCAGCCGCGGCCGCCCGCCCGGCGTGGCCTCGACCCGATCCTCGTCGGACAATCCGAAATCGGCCACGCACTTCTCGCGAAGCTCCCGCCAGTGCCTGGGCTCACCGTCAGCCAAGTGGCGCAGAATCGGCAGCATGAACTCGTGGAACTTTGGAACTGCCATCGCCCGACCCCCAACTGCACCGCGGTGACACTGAGTCACTCGTGTTGACAGCAAGGAAGGTACAGCAACCACTGCGTCGGCACTTGGTCGATGGCAGCCTCCGAGCACAAACCCGTGCACGAAACCTCAATGACCATCAAGAGTGGTTGTGCTCTCGCGACCGCCCCGGCGATCGCGAGGACGGGCTGCCGCACCAGATGCACACCGGTTAGGGCAGCGAGCACCGGTCAATCACGGTCACTGGGGCAGGTCAGCGCATAGCCAACTTCCGCCTGTCGCCGCAGGTCAACTGATTTTTCTATGCCAGAGGTCGGCGATTCCCAAGCTGAGAGCTTGGAAGGCTGGACGCCTCCAAGTTGTCTTTGGGTGCCGGCCTCTGCGGCTTGCCCTGGGCCGTGTGTTCGGGGGTGGATCTCTAAATCTCACGCTCAGCCTGCCGTGCTGCTTCAATGAACGAGTCGACGGAGGCCAGGTAGGCATCAACGGCCCGACGGAAACTCTCGGCCTCGCGTATGTTTTCCTGGACGGCGATGAGACGGACGTACGCTTCGCCGGAGGCCGCGTGGACTGCGTTGGCCGCCGCTATCGGCTCAGGGCGGCATTCCAGAGAGACTACGGCCAGAGAACGCAGGAAGGGCCCGTAGGAGTCACGCAGTTGATCCCGGAGCTCTGTGAGGGATGCCAGTCGTTCCTCTTGGTTCTCCACCTTCAAGTACTTGGGGATCCTGCGGTACACGATCCCCATTTCATTGGCCTGCTGGATGAAGTCCAGCTGTGTGGCTCTGCGTGCCTCGCGCTCCCGAGCGATGTGCGCAGCTTCGGCGGCGGCTTGGGCCTGGATGCGAGCGGCTTGCGCGTTGCCCCTGCTGGTCACCCAACTGGCGACCACCGCTGTGGTAGCGGTCAGCAGAGCCACCCACAAAGCGCCGTTGTCCATGACGCACAGTGTGTGTGACACGAACCAACATGCCCAGAGTGCGCCGGTTCCCGGGCTCCGGCCGGGGCACGTGGCTGGCGCACTGGCCAGAGCAAGCGGAAGAGGCCGCCGATACGGCGCGACGTCGCCGACTAACTCAGCTCGCCTTGCCCAGCCGAGCAACCGCCAGCACCAGTGCTGCCACGTCATGCGCCGCTGCCGCCGACAGCACCAGGCGCACCGTCCCGGCCCCGTCCGCGTTCGTCCTGGCCCGCCATTCGAGCCCCATCGTATCGAACCCCGCACTCGTCAACGCCGCCGCCAACTCCCCGCCGGCATCCGCCGCATCACGCCAGCCCGCCACGTAGTCGACCCCGCGCACCCACACCACGTCGTCCAGGTCGAACGGATCGGTCTCGAATCCCTCGTCCTCTGGGTCGTGCATCCGCTTAGTCCCTTTCCCCGTCGCTGGCTCAACTCCGGCCATGAGAGGCTCGTCGATCATGGACACGACGACGGCCCCGGTACCATCGGCACCGGGGTTGCTTCTGCGCCCCAACCGGACCGCCCCCGAATGCTTCCAGGCCAAGGGGGCGGTCCGGCCTGCATCCGGCCTAAGGGTTGTCCCGTAACTGAAGTCGCCGCAGGCCCTAAGCCGTTCCTGTCCTGGGTGCCAATGGGTCACTGCGGGCGTTGTCAGTGGGCGCGGG
>NZ_JBEXEX010000115.1:0-5578 GCF_040606445.1 Streptomyces sp. NPDC005408
GCCGACCACCTCCCGGACACCCTCCTGGGGGAAATCACCCGCCGGGCCACCGAGGTGTGGCAGCACCAGCCGTACCGCCGGCCGGCACCCGCGGAGGCGGCGCCCACGGCGGCTGATCCAATTTCCCGGGCCCTGGCGCGCCGCAAACTCCTGACCCTGGGCGGAGGTTCGGCGCTCGGTGTCGCGGCGGCGGGCTTGGGCGCTTGGGCCTGGCTCGGCTCCCAGCATGCCTCCTCAGGCTCCGGTGGCAAGCCCCGCCCGAGCAGCGCGGCCCACGGTCCCGGGAAGACGAAAGCGAAGCTGCGCGACTACCTCTGGCAGCACCAGATCCCTCCCCTGGACGACATCGACTACAGGATCTACCCGGCGGCCGATCCCTTCCCTGTCGCTCTGGGCGATCACGTCATGCTCGTGATCGGCACGGGACTGGCTGCCGTGGACCCCAAGACCGGCAAAGGTGTTTGGACGACCACCGACGGTGAGGGCACATGGCGCGTCGCCACGGAGGACAAACAGATCTTCCGCATCGCCGACCACGAGTTCTTCCCCCTCGAGGGCGGAGTCAAGCCCCTGGTCGTCGACTCGGTCGACGCGGAGACAGGAAAGGCGGCAAAGCCACGGCAGACCTTCCCGGACTTCAACGTCCTGCACATGGAGAGCCAGTTGATCTGCTGCGCAGAGGACATACTGTATTTGGTCGGCGGCACGGGCGGTTACGTTCGTACTGGCTATAAGCGCGGCCAGTCCTGGTTTCTGGTCGCCGTCAACATGCGCTCGGGAGCCGAGCTCTGGCGGCGCCGCCTCCCGCCGCACAAGATCGACACCCGCAGCCCGCACTTCCTGGCGGGCCGCGTCGTCGGCAACCGGCTGGTGCTGCTCCAGGAGACGGCCGCCGAAAGGGTGACGCTCGCGGTGCACGACTCCCGTACGGGAAATCCCCTTTGGTCCGCCCCCGCGACCAACGCCGCGCCGGATCTGGTCCGGGGCCTGCTGACCGTGGACGACAGTCACGTCTATCTGGGCTTCGGCCCCCTGCGGGCTCTGCGCCTGACCGACGGCAAGGAGGCGTGGAGCCTCGCCAAGAGCCACCCCGACACCGCCTTCGGGCCGCCGGCCGTCAAGGACGATGTCGTGTACGCCGTGCAGGACAAGCAAGGGCTCGTCGCCGTTGGCGCGGCCGACGGGCGCGTGCGTTGGCAGGAGAAGGGCGGCGAAGGCGCGAAGGCAGACCGCACCGACCCCCCGGTCATCGGCACGAAGTACGTGTACAGCAGGGGGCCTTCGGGCCTTCGGCAGATCGACATCTCCACGCATACGACGACCGCCACCTACAAAACCTCCGGCACCCGCTTCATCGCCCATGAGCGCGCTCGGATCGTCTTCGCCCAAGGCGGCCCGCTCATCGCGGGGTACCCCCTGGAGTGAGCACACCGGCACTGCGCTGGCAGTAAGCACACCTCCGACCAACTCCCGGGAAAGCCCAGCCATGAAGCCACTCAGCACTGGTGACCCACTCCGCCTCGGCCCGTACCGCCTTCTCGGCACGCTCGGCGAAGGCGGCATGGGCAAGGTCTACTTCGGCCAGGACGGCACCGGCCGCCCCGCCGCCGTGAAGGTGCTGCGCCCCGAATTCGCTCACGATCAGCACCTCGCACAGCGCTTCGTACGCGAGGCCGAGATGGCGCAGGCCGTCACCAGCAAGGGCGTGGCGCGCGTCCTGGGCTCGCAGACCGAAAGCGGCCGCCCCTGGATCGCCACCGAGTTCCTGGCGGGTCCGACGCTCGACGAGGCGATCCTCGCGTACGGCCCGATGGACGGGCCGACGGTACGCGTCCTCGCCGACGCCCTCTCCCGTACGCTCCACGACATCCACACCGCCAGCCTGATCCACCGCGACCTCAAGCCCGCGAACATCGTGCTGACCTCTCAAGGTCCTCGCGTCATCGACTTCGGCATCGCCCGGCCGGAGCACGGCCTCACGCTCACAACCACCGGCCAGGTGCCGGTGACCCCGGGCTACGGCGCTCCCGAGCAGGTACTGGGTCACCGCGTCGGGCCCGCGGCGGATGTCTTCTCCCTCGGCGCCGTTCTCGTGTACGCGGCGAGCGGCCGACGGGCCTTCGACGCGGGCCATGTGGCAGCCGTCCAGTACGAAGTCGTCCACGGCGAACCTGACTTGAGCCAGGTCTCCGCAGAACTCCAGCCGCTGATCGGCCCCTGCCTGGCGAAGGACCCCGCCCTGCGCCCGGGTCCCGGACAGGTCGCGGCCGCGTTCACACCGCCCAAGGGCTCGGACCAAGTGTGGCGAAGCGGCCCGCTGGCGGCCGACATCAAGACACGCGAGACAGACATCCGCCGCCTGACCACCAGCGTCGACGGGCCCCACCCGGTCTCCCGCCGCCGCCTGCTGACCACTCTCGCCGCAGGCGGCACGGTCCTCGCGGCGGGCGGCGGCGTGGGGGCGTGGTGGTGGCTGCGGGACGACACCGGGACGGCCACCGGCACGAACTCGAAGGGCCTGTTGGACCCCTTCGACATCCCGCCCGCCGTACAGGCCAAGCAGGCGAAGCAACTCGACCCGGACAAGGGCGAGTACATCGTCGGCAAAGCGCCCAAGCCCCTGTGGGGACCCCTGCCGGTCGTCTCGGAGGACTCGCCCGGGCCTCTGGCCGTGGGCGACGTCGTCGTCGTCGGGGCGAAGGCGGGCGGAGTGGCGGCCTTCGACATGGTCACCGGCAAGCAGCGCTGGCGAGCCAAGACCGCCGTTCCTTCGGGCCGTTATCTTTCCCTGTCGGACCGCCTCGTGATCGTGGTGGACACGAAGGGCACGCTCCGGACGTACGTACCCTCCACCGGCGACCCCAAGTGGACCGCCGCCGCCGAGGCGCGCTCCCTCCTGGCGGAGGACGAAGACGCCGTCTACGTCGCAACCAAGGACGGCCGGGTGCGCTCCGTCGGCCGCTCCGACGCGAAGATCCGCTGGACGGCCAGGGTCACCGTGAACCTGGGCACGAAGATACGCCCGTTGGCCACCGCGGCCGCCGGCCGCCTGGTCCTGTGCACAGCCGAGGGCGATGTCGTCGCCCTCGACACCGCCGACGGTCGTAAGGTCTGGGACCGCCCCGGCCAGTCGGACGAGCCCCTGCGCCCTGCTCACCAGGACGGCATCGTCTACCTCGGCGGCAAGGCACTGACGGCGCTGCACATCGACCACGGCAAGCAGGTGTGGTCTGTCCCCGCCGGCAAGGACTCTGTCGGCAAGGCGCAACCCTGGGGCAGTCCGACGGCCTACGCCGGTATGCTCTTCGCCGCCCACGACAACTGGCCCCAACGCCTGGACCCCAAGACGGGCAAATACCTCTGGAGAATGGACAGCGGCGACGGCCCCATGCGGATCCAGGGCAAAGGCGTCTGGGTCGTCGACACGGACGAGTACTCGACGCAGGTGAGCGGCCTCGATCTCGCGACGGGCTACCGCCGCATGGTGTACGACAAGGGCGAAGGAAACCGCTGGGCCATCGCAGTCGGCGGCAACCGCGTCTTCCTCCACGACTCGCACTCACTGACGGCCCTGCCGGTGTTCTGAGCCGCCTCAGGCCGAAGGCTTGGGACCGTCGACCAGGCCGGCGACGCCTCGCCGGGACCGGACTATCCCTGTCCCCAACGACTTCGTGAGTTCAAGCTCAGTAAGTCCCGGCGCCAGAAGCCCCTTGTCGCAACTGGAGCACGGAAGGCGCGGTCGCAGCGATCGAAGTTCCGTCGATGAGGGGGGCGGTACTGGATCTTCCTCATCCCCTGCCGGATGGTCTGGACGAGGTGTTCGGGGTGGTGAAGGCGGTATTGGACAGCCAGCCGCGCCGCAGCAGCGACCAGATGCCTTCGACCGGGTTGAGGTCGGGTGCGTAGGAGGGCAGACGGTCAGCCAGTCCCGACTGGCGATGAACTGCCGCATGCCATAAGCAAGTACCTTCGCGGCCTCGGCGGCTTTCTGGGTGTACTTGATTCAACTTAGCAATCGGGCCTGGCTACTCGTAGGTGTTGTTCGCGACGGTGCGGTGAAGATATGTAATCAGCTGTCCCAGCGGGCGCCGTGGGGCTCGGGCGGACCGTCTTGGATTGTGCAATTACTGTCAACGTTATGAGAACGGGTATGGCGACCCCGGGGGCCTGCTGCGCAGGAGGGCCCCGGCAACCGTGTACTCGCGGGCCGGAGAGGAGCACGACGCCGTGAGCGTGAGCATTGCCGCCAAGCCACGCCGGCTGCTGGCGTTTGCGCCAAGGGACTCGGAGGGTCTTGTAGGCCTCTACTACCGCCCCGGCCACCGCTTCTTGCCGACCGACGTTGAGCGTTTCCAAGACCTCACCTGATGAGTGGGGCGATTCACTGACGCGGAGTTGCTTGTTCCCGGTGAAGCGCTGGTCCGCTGACTCACTTCGACCGCGGCGCATCCCTCAGGGTTCTGACCGACCGTGAGCAGAACCGCGAAACCTACCTGTGGTCCATCAGGGCTTTGGAGTCGGCTATCGGGGATGATCGCGCATCTGCCCGAGCACGTCGGCTGGACCATCGGGCAGCTGATCACCAGGGCAGCGGGGACACCGGCACGGCGGGTAGGCCATGCTCTGCGGCAGCGGCGTGTCCGGCCCGCAGACCACGACGACTCGTGCGCGCTCTTCGACGGCCGTGCCGTCCTCATCCGCGCGGTACACGCGCAATGTCATCTGATGTCGCTGGCGCTCCTCGCGGGCGGTCACCGCTCCGGCCCCTCGGCTGTTCCGGAGGCGAACGCGCTGTCTTTGTGGAGCCGCAGCCGTCCGCCGCGGCTTTCTGCTAGCCGCAGCGTGTCGCCCAATGACTGGCACAGCTGCAGGACAACCACCGCAGCTCCTGCACCGTCGCGTCCGGGTCAACCAGCAGTTCCCGGGCCCGCCCCAGCGCCATCGCCCCCGTGTCCAGTTGCGTCGCCTCCAACTCGTCCGCGAGTCGGTTCAGTCGACTATCTGGGGCGTCGGAGGACAGATAGCACCGTTGCCCCTCCGGACCCGGCCACGGCAGCAGCCGCAATTGAGAGACGGCGCTCACCGAGCCGCCCCCGCCCTGTGCACCCGCACCCGTTCCACATTGATGCCACACGAGGGGTGGAGCAGCGCGGCGTCCTCACTCCGCAGGGCAGTGGGGCAGGGGCGTCGGCCGAAGGCGGGGGCGGGCGTGAAGGGCGGTGTCGTGGCAGCGTGGACCAGCGGATGCGCGACGGTTCGATGTCGACCCTGGGGCGGCAACAGCAGCCTCAGCAACAGCGTGAGGAGTCGGGCGATACAGTGCGGCACGTCTACCTGCTTTCGTCAGGTGGGCCATGCCCCCGGGCCGGTCGCACGGTCGCGGGGGTCCGTCGTCTTCGACGGCGCTGTAACGCTAGAGCGATCTTTGATAGGCGCACAGTGACGCCCTGTGCCACTGTGCGCGGTGACTAGGGCCTGTCCGGCGGATCATGCCGGGCGGTCCGCCGGCGCTGAATCGCTGTAGCGCCCCGCTGGAGAAGGCACTGGGTGGAGCAGGTGGGGTCCGTCGATAAATACT
>NZ_JBEXEX010000116.1:0-5572 GCF_040606445.1 Streptomyces sp. NPDC005408
GTTCCATTTCCTGCACAACCAGGACAACGGCCATGCCGCACCGCTGGTCACGAACCACCGCCATATGACGAACCGTCACCCAGCTACACTCAAAAACCAGCCTCTGACCAGCGGCGATAGCGAACTACCGCTGGAGTAGTACCACAGCCGTAGATCGCGCCGGTGACCTGCGGTGACGCTGGACGCAGGGCAGCCACCCAGGTTGGACGCGGCCTGTGATCTATCGTGAGCGGGGAGTGCCGGTGCGGCGTCCCGGCCTGGTGGCGTAAGCAGGGCACCGTGCTGCGCGCTTCAAGATCGGTCGGCATGTGCTGTTCGAGGAATCGGACGTGCAGGCCTGGATCAAGGCGCACGGCATACCTGCCGAGCCTGCTGCCGGGCGTCGCACGGATGCTGACTGCGGGACGGGGTGGTGACCGATGCACCGGGCGAGGCGGTCGACGAGTACGAAGCTGGTGCCGTCGCAGCGATGAGTCTGCCGGCGCCCACAGGTCTACCTTCCCGACCGAGACAACCAACTCATCGGGAGTAAGTCATGGGCCTCATCCACATCGAGTTGTTCGCAACCCTCGACCTCGTCGGGCAGGCGCCCGGCGGCCCCGACGAGGACCCGGTGAGGTTCCCGTTCGGCGGCTGGCAGGCGCCCCTGCTGGACGAGGTCGCCGGGGCGCAGATCGGTGCCGCGTACGAGGGCACGGACGCCCTCCTGCTCGGCCGGCGGACGTATGACATCTTCGCCGCCTACTGGCCGTACCAGGAGGGCGGCGAGGACAACGAGATCGCCACGCTCTTCAACAGCGTCCCGAAGTACGTGGCCTCCCGCGGCAGGCCCGACCTCTCGTGGGCCGGGTCCACGCAGCTCGGCCCGGATCTGGCCGACGCGGTGCGCGAGATCCGTGACCGGCACGAGCACGTGAAGGTCGTCGGGAGCCTGAACCTGGTGCAGACCCTCCTGCGCGAGAAGCTTTTCGACCGTCTCGACCTCTGGGTGCACCCGGTCGTGCTCGGCGTCGGGAAGAAGGTGTTCGACGGTGGCGCGGTGCCCACGAACGTCACACTCCTCGAACCGCCGGTAGCCGGTCCGAAGGGCACCGTGTACCTGCGTTACGGGCTCGCCGATGGCACGCCCGGGACGGGGGACATGAGCGCACCCGATCGCGGTGCCGGGCGCGACGACTGAAGCCGCCCCGCGCCAGGTGGGTCCGTGTCGTCGGCGGTGAATCCGCCAGGTCGCCGCCGTCACGCAATGGCCTGGCTGGCCCCGGCGCCCTAGTACTACAGCCGTACACGGGGGCTGTGGTCTGCGGTAGTGGGCGGTGCGGGCTCGGTGCTGGTGGCGTCGTCGCCGGCGGGACCAGGCGAGGATCTGTTCGGTGGTCGCGATGGTGCGGGCCAGGAGCGTGGTGAACAGGCGGCGTGCTTCGGCCAGCGTGACCGCGATGAGCCCAGCCTCGTCGGTGGTGGGCCCGGCGGCGTTCATCCACTAGCCTCGCGCTTTCATAAAGCGGACTGTCCGAGGCTTGATCAAAAACGCGGGGAGTGCTCCTGACCTGTAGCAATAGGACTTGCCGAGGGGTCTGTTGGCTGCGAGCAAAGAAGCACTTCCCAGGTGAAGAGGCGTATCGGGTCCCACCCGCGCGTCCGTGTCGAGGGCGGCAGCCGCAGGGTTGTCTGTTCAGGCCGGTCCGTGCTACTGGTCGAGACGGTCCGCAAGACCTGCCTTCTACACGTGACAGTTGTGCCCATGCAGTTGAGGCGAGGTGGCGTCAACGATGGGCAGGGCCCTGCCGGCGATCGTGTCGGACCTGGGCGGTGGATGCCGACAGTCGCCGTTGCGTGGGGAGGTGCGACACCGTCCCGACTCCGTCCGGCCGAAGCCTTGGGTCTGAGCGTGCGAGCGTGAGGCTTACGCCGGATCCCCCGAATGGCCTGCCAAGGCGCGACAGGTGCCGGAGGAGGGATTTCCATGGACGACATGTCCCGACTCGATTGCGTATGCCCACGCCCTCTTCGCTCCGCCGCGGCACTGGGCCTGTTGGCGGCGCTGGCCGTCGGCTGTACCGCGGCCGATGCCGACACGACCGCCGCCGGGCGTGCGGCCGTCGCGACGTCGCCGCTGCCCACCGTCCCACCCGCCCAGCCACCGCGACAGCTCACCCGGGCCGAGGTCGAGAACGCTGTGAGCCGGCTGGACGACGTCGTACGAGACGTCATGCGCCGCACCGGTGTGCCCGGAGTCGCCGTGGGCGTGGTGCACGACGACAAGGTGCTGTATCTGAAGGGGTTCGGCCTGCGGACGGCAGGCATGAAGGACCGGGTCGGACCGGACACCGTCTTCCAGCTCGCCTCGGTCTCCAAGCCCATTGCGTCCACCGTGGTCGCCGCGGCCGTGGGCGAGAAGACCGTCGGCTGGGACGACCCGGTCGTCGACCACAGCTCCGGCTTCGCCCTCAAGGACCCGTGGGTCACCCGCCATGTCACGATGGCCGACCTGTTCTCGCATCGCAGCGGACTGCCCGACCACGCCGGAGACCTCCTGGAGGACCTCGGCTACGACCGCTCGTACATCCTGGACCACCTCCGCTACGAACCGCTGGCTCCCTTCCGTGCCCACTACGCGTACACCAACTTCGGGCTGACCGAAGCCGCCGTCGCCACCGCGCGAGCAGCCGGGACCAGCTGGGAGAAGCTGTCCGCCGACAAGCTGTACCGGCCGCTCGGCATGGACTCCACCAGCTCTTCCTTCGCCGACTACGAGAAAGCGGACAACAAGGCCGCCCTTCATGTGAAGACCGGGGAAACCTGGCGTGCCGAGCATGTGCGCGACCCGGACGCCCAGAGCCCGGCGGGCGGGGTCAGCTCCACGGCCCGGGACATGGCGAAGTGGCTGCGCCTGCAACTGGGCAACGGCAAATTCGAGGGGCGGCAAGTCGTCGACGCCGACGCACTGGAGCAGACCCACGTGCCGCACATGGTCTCCGAGCCGCCGCACTCGCCCGCGGGGAGGACCGGGTTCTATGGGCTCGGCTGGAATGTGAGCTACGACGACCAGGGCAGGCTGAAGCTCGGCCACTCCGGCGGCTTCGCGCTGGGGGCGGCCACCAACGTCGCGTTGTTGCCCTCGGAGAAGCTCGGCATCGTCGTCCTGACCAACGGCGAGCCCATCGGCGTACCCGAGGCGATCTCCGCCACGTTCCTCGACACTGCGCAGACGGGCGGGCCGACCGTCGACTGGCTGAAGTTTCTCGGGCCGATCTTCCAGCAAACCCTGCAGGGGGAACACTCGAAGGTCGACTACAGCAAGCCGCCGGCCTCGCCCGCACCCGCCAAGGCAACCAGCGCATACACCGGAACGTACGCCAATGAGTACTACGGCCCGATGACCGTCAGCGCCCAGGGGGGCGAACTCACCATGCAACTTGGGCCCAAGAAGCAACGGTTTGCCTTGCGCCACTACGACGGTGACACCTTCAGCTACAGCACCACCGGCGAAATGTCCGTCGGCCTGTCCGGCGTGACCTTTACCGTCGGGTCCGGCGGACGCGCCGACAAGGTCCGGGTCGAGAACCTCGACACGACCGGCCTCGGCACCTTCATGAGGAATGACTAGCCTCGCGCTTTCATGAAGCGGGCTGTCCGGCAGGCGGTCAGAAAAGCAGAAAGTGCCCCTGACCAGCAAGAATGAGGATAGTCGAGGTCCTTGTTCCTGCCACCGCCGGAGGCAATTCCCAGGTGAAGCACTCTCTCGGGTCCTACCCCCGCGTCCGTGTCCAGGACGACGGCCGTCAGGTCGTCTCCCGGGCCGGGTCGGTCCTGCTTGTCGAAACGGTCCGCAAGACCGGTCTTGACCAGGCCATATCCCAGGCCCTGGCTCCGTGGCGCAAACCGCGCGCCGTCCACGATCCCGGCAAGATTCTCCTGGACGTCGCCCTGGCGGTCGCACTGGGCGGGGACTGCCTCGCGGACGTCGCGATGCTGCGGTGTGAGCCGGCCGTCTTCGGCCCGGTCGCCTCCGACCCGACCATCTCCCGCCTGATCGACACCCTCGCCGCCTCCGGCGAGAAAGCCCTGCAGGCCATCCGGTCCGCACGCTCCGAAGTCCGCCAGCGTGCCTGGTCGTTGGCCGGCAAGAACGCCCCGTGCGCCGACGGCCAGGTCACGGTCGATCTCGACGGCGCCCTCGTGATCGCCCACTCCGACAAGGAGGACGCGGCCGCGACCTGGAAGAAGACCTACGGCCATCACCCGTTGACGGCCTTCGTCGACCATGGACCGGGCGGAACCGGTGAGCCCGTTGCCGCCCTCCTCATGCCGGGAATCGCGGGCTCGAACACGGCCGCCGACCACATCACCACCGCCCAACTTGCCCTGGCTCAACTGCCGAAGCACCACCGGCGGGGGCGGCAGACCCTGATCCGCACGGACTCCGCCGGCGGCACCCACGACTTCGTGTCCTGGCTCGCCAGGCGAGGACGGTGGCTGTCCTACTCGGTCGGCATGGTGATCACTGAAGCGATCCATGAACACGTGCTGAAGGTCCCCGCCTCAGCCTGGACCCCGGCCGTCGAGACCGACGGTGAGGCCCGTGACGGGGCCTGGGTCGCCGAGCTCACCGGCAAGCTCCTTAACGGCTGGCCCAAGGGCATGCGACTGATCGTCCGAAAGGAACGGCCCCATCCCGGCGCCCAGTTGAGAATCACGGACGCGGACGGCATGCGGATCACATGCTTCGCGACCAACACCCCTGACCGGCCGATCGCCGCCCTCGAGCTCCGTCACCGGCTGCGGGCCCCGACCGAAGACCGGATCCGGGCCGCCCGCTCCACCGGCCTGCGTAACCTGCCGCTGCGCACGAAAGCCCAGAACAAGGTCTGGCTCGAGATCGTCCAGATCGCCCTCGACCTGCTCGCCTGGATGCCCATGCTCGCCCTCACCGGCAAGGCCCGACTCTGGGAACCCCGCCGCCTGCGATTCCGCCTGTTCTCCGCGGCCGCTCAACTCGTCACCACCGGCCGACGCAGGATTCTCCGCCTTGCCCAGCACTGGCCCTGGACCGGCGAGATCACCGCCGCCCTCGAACGGCTCGCGCTCCTGGCCACCCCCGGCTGATCAGCAACTTTCCACCGTCCCGACGACAACAGCACCCGCCCGGGCAGTGGAACCCGGCGCCCACCCGACGCGACAACGGGGCCGCCGGCCTGCCCATCATCAGCTCCGGAAAGCGAAAGGGGCCACCGACTCCGTCTGCGGACCCTCGCGAAAGATCGAGGCTAGGTGGATATCCGGGCTGCGCAACCCCGAGGCGGGAGTGACGGCGTGTGCGCCACCGCGACATCGTGGGCATCATCTGGTACCAGGCGGTGAAGGAGATCGACTGGCGCGTGAGGCACGTCCCACGCATCGTCAGCCGCCTTCACCGCCGGGGATTCGGCGGACCGGTACCAGCAGCGGTGGGAGCCGGGTATGACGCCACGCCTTAGGCGCTGTTTCTCGGATCATGTTCGGAGCCAGATCATGAGGGCTGCGAGGGTGACAGTGCCACCGTAGATGTAGGCGCGCTTCTCGTAACGGG
>NZ_JBEXEX010000117.1:0-5000 GCF_040606445.1 Streptomyces sp. NPDC005408
TCGGGATTTGACCCCGGCCGGCCGCACCCGCAGGGACAGGAAATGTGAACGCATCGGCCCGCGGGAGCCTTCTCGCCAGGTCACCTCGGTGAACGCCTGCCGCCCGTGGCCCGCCGCGAGCGCGGCCACCGGGGGCGGCTTGTCACGGTAGCGGGGCTGAGGCTTGCGGCCGTTGCCGGACCAGGTGGGAGCCGTGGGCACCGCCTCATGCGGGTGGACGGTCACATCCGAGCAGACCGCCACCACGTAGCCGATGCTCCAACGCTCCAGCCCGTCGCGGAAGTCGGCGTTCTGCCCGTAGCCGGCGTCGGCCACCAGCACCGGCGGAACCAGCCCCCATCCGGCCAGCTCATCGAGGACGTCCAAGGCCAGACGCCACTTCTCCCGATGCCCGATCTCCTCAGGGATCCCCGTCTTGCGCCGGCGCACCGGATCGTCCGCCCACTCCTGGGGCACGAACAACCGCCACTCCAGCGGACAGGACGCGGCCTCGGAGACCGCGTGCACGCTCACCGCGACCTGACGTTGCCCTGCTTGCCCAAGGCTCCGCAGTACTGCGGAGCGACCGCCACCGACATCCGGCCGTCCTTCGGGAACGACACATCATCGACCGCCCAGGCATCCGGGCCGACCTGGGGCACCATCCGCTGCGCGATCCGCCACCGCACCGGCACCGGATCCCACGTCGACTGGTTCACGAACTGCTGCAGGTTCTGCTCGTTGCCGTCCGGCAGCCGCTCCGCCATCGGCTGGATCGACTTGCGCCGCCCATCCAGCATCAGCCCCCGCAAATAGCAGTCGCCCTTGGCCCGCTGATCCTTGCGCCGCACCGACGCGAACACATCAGCCACGAATAACGCCAACTTCGCCCGAGCACGGTTCACTTCATGTGCATCCACACCAAGTTCTTCGGCAGTTCATCGCCTTCGATCTGCGGTCGGACTCGCTGCCGGACTCGCGTGCGCCTCGTCTCGGCATCGTCGGCCGCAGTTCCAGTCGACCGGGGCGAACTACCTAAGAATCTCCGACCCAGGTCACTGGTGCTGTGACCGGACGCCGCGCGCAGCGGTGGACCTCCGCGACCGACGAGCCGACGCGGCGTACGGGTCACGCGAGCGCACGTACACTCGGACTATGAACCGCACACGACGCGTCACGGGAGAGTGCCTGCCGCAGGCTGCCCCTGCCGCGCGTGCGGCCTCCGCGGGCCGGACGGGCATCAGCCCCCGGACCGCCGCCGACGGCCAGGCCCCCACGGTCGGCCGCGGCGTCCTGCACGGCCACGGCTAGCGCTTCCCCACCGCGCCCGGGCCCACTCCCTCCCGCCGCACCAACTTCCGCGACGGGCCACGCCCCGGCAGCCCGGCCTGATCACCGCGCCCCGGCCGGCCCCCGCCGCCTCGAGGGCGACGCATCGCCCTTCCCACCCCACCACCGCAGTGCCGACGCTCCGTCGGCGCTGCCGCCAGGCGAGGGCCGCATGCCGGGCCGTAGCTGTCTCCGAAGGGACCACCGTGAAGTTGAGCGGGTTGTTGACCGACCATGAGCACCACGTCATCCAGGGCGACACCGAATCGACGGGGATCACCGCGGGCGCAACCTTCGACGTCGACCGGGTGGTGCCGGGCTCGCTCTTCATCGCCGTACCCGGCCACCGCGGCGGCGGCCCCGCCTCCATCGGTGCGGCGCTCGCACGCGGGGCGGTGGCGGTGCTCGTCGACGCGTCGGGAGCCGCCGCCGCGCCCCCCGGACGGGAGCTGCTGCCCGCGGTGTGCGTCGTACGGGTGCCCGACACCCGCAAGACGGCCGCGGTCGTCACCTCCCGCTACTTCGGCGAGCCGGGCCGGCACATGGACCTGGTGGCCGTCACGGGGACCAACGGGAAGACCTCCATCTCCTACATGGTCGAGTCGCTGCTGAGGATCTCCGAGGGCGCCTCGGTGGGCGTGATCGGTACGGCGGGCAGCCGGATCGGCGACGAGGTGATCCCGATGCCGCCCTCGGTGTTGACCACACCGGAATCGCCCGACCTGCAGTACCTCCTAGGCCGCATGCGGGACCAGGGCACCGGCAGCGTGGTACTGGAGGCCACCTCGATGGCCCTGCAGACGTACCGGATGGACAGGACCTTCGTCGACGTCGGCGTCTTCACCAACCTGACCCAGGACCACCTGGACGACCACGGCACGATGGCCCACTACACGGACGCCAAACTGCGGCTGTTCCAGGGGCTGTGCCGGCACGCGGTGGTCAACGTGGACGATGCCGTGGGAGCCGGCATCCGCGCGATGATGCCGGACGCGGTGACGACCTACGGCCTGGACGAGGAGGCGGACTTCCGGGCCACGGACCTGATCGCGGACGCCTCGGGCACGCGGTTCACGCTGCACCACGCCGGCCGGGCGTACCCGGCGGCGATCCCGGTCCCTGGCCGCTTCTCCGTGTCCAACGCGCTGGCGGCCGTCGCGGCCTGCCGCGTACTGGGGCACGACCTGGACGGACTGGTCGCCGCGCTCGCCCAGATGCCGCCCGTACCGGGCCGGTTCGAGCGCTTCGTGACCCCCGCCGGCACGTCGGTGATCGTGGACTACGCGCACTCGCCCGACTCCCTCGACAAGGTCCTCACGGCCATCCGCGGCTTCGCCCGGGGCCGGGTCATCACCGTCTTCGGCTGCGGCGGGGACCGCGACACCACCAAGCGCGCCGAAATGGGCCGCATCGCCGGCACCCACTCCGACCTGTGCGTCCTGACCTCGGACAACCCCCGCACGGAGAACCCCGAGGCGATCCTGGACCAGATCGCCCCCGGCATTGAGGCCACCAGCACACCGTACGAACGCTCCGCCGACCGCCGCCGAGCCATCGCCCTCGCACTGTCCGCGGCTCAGCCCGAAGACATCGTCCTGATCGCCGGAAAGGGCAGCGAACCGCACCAGATCGTGGGCGAGGACCTGCTCCCCTTCAGCGACATGGCAACCGTCCGCGACCTGGCCTCCCGCCTGCTCCCCTGAACCCGGAACCCCAACCCGGGCTTCGCAACCGCAGCTTCCCCTGCGTCTACGTCACCCTCCCCAACGAAACCACCACCGCCACGGGCTGCTGACCCCACCCGCCCTCTGGGCCGCAAGGTGATCCCTAAGAAACGGCCTGGTCTAGCCAGCTGCTCGCGCTGGTTGCCGGTCTTCCCGTCCCGGGTGAGGAAGCGAACGACTTCTGGCGGAAGCTGTGGAGGGCGTCGGGCACTCCGATCCTGCTGCCCGCGAATATCCAGGGCCAGGTGCTGCGCGCGCTGGGAGGTGAGGGTGTCGGCCTGGCCGATCAGCTGCTGACGGCCGTCAAGGAAATGGACGAGCAGCAGCGTGCCGCCGCTGCGGAGGTCATCGATCCATCGTTGGGATTAGCCGTCACCGCGTGACGCCTTTCCCAACGGCCGTTCGGATGCGTCACGCCTCAGCCGCCAGGCCCGCGTCCGGCACTTCGGCGAGCAGTGAACGACTGATCGACGGGGGGACGTTTGAGGCCCGCAACGCCTGGACCGCGGGCCTCAAACGGGCATCCATGGTGTGCTCCTCTGCCGTTGTCGGTGGCTGCGTACCTACGGACGTACGGGTTCTCGCCGAGCTCGGAACGTGCTTTTGAATTCTGAGTACTTCCAGCGCGCTGGAGTCCGCGGCGGATCGCCCGAACGGGCCTGGTCAGAGAGCCAGCGGCAGGACAACGTGGTCGGCTGGTGCCAGCCGCCACGTCGAACGGGCTGGGTCCGCTCACTGTGGGCCGCTGGTCGGAGCGCGCCCGCTTCCCCCGTATTAGAACTTCTAACGGAATGCGCACGAGGGTCCGGCCACTCGCCACGGCGATCTAGGAACCGCTCCGCCAACCAGGAGGCCTTCGTGTCTCACGCTAACGCTGCTTTGACGCCTCGTGCCCGTCTGCGCCTGGCGCGTCTGATTGTTGATGACGGGTGGCCGGTCGCCCGTGCGGCCGAGCGATACTACGTGTCTTGGCCCACCGCCAAGCGGTGGGCTCGCCGTTACGCCGAATCCGGCCCGGCCGCGATGGCCGACCGGTCCTCACGACCGCATGCAGTCCCGGGCGGACCACGCAGCCGCAGGTCCGCAAGATCGTGCACCTGCGCTGGAACCAGCGTCTGGGCCCGGTCCAGATCGCCGGACGGCTGGGCATGGCTGCCTCGATCGTGCACGCGGTCCTGACCCGGTGCCGGATCAACCGGCTGTCCCATATCGACCGTGCCACTGGCGAGCCGGTCCGCCGCTACGAACACGATCACCCCGGCGCGATGCTCCACATCGGCGTCAAGAAGCTCGGAAACGTTCCCGACGGCGGCGGCTGGCGCTACGTCGGGAGTGTCCAGGGCCGCAGGAACCGCGCCGCGACACCCGACAGGTCCCGCAACAAGTACCGGGGCCCCCTGCTGGGAACCGCGTTCGTCCACACGGTCGTCGACGACGACCATTCCCGGGTCGCCTATGCCGAGATCTGTGACGACGAGAAAGCCGCCACCGCAGTCGGTGTCCTGCGGCGCGCGGTCGACTGGTTCGCCGCCCGCGGCGTGAGGGTCGAGCGGTCCTGACCGGCAACGGCTCGGCCTACCGCTCCCGGCACTGACACAGGCCTGCACCGAGCTCGCGATCACGCCGAAGAAGACCCGCCGCTACCGGCCTCAAACCAACGGCAAGGTCGAACGCTTCCACCGCACTCTGGCCGACGGCTGGGCCCTGGGCCGCTTCTACTCCAGCGAATCAGCCCGCCGCAAAGCCCTGCCGGCCTGGCTCCATCACTACAATCACCACCGCCCCCACACCGCAACCGGCGGCAAACCACCCATCACCGGGTTGACCAACGTCCCTGGGCATTACAGCTAGGACGCCGCTGGGCGGCGGCCATGCCGCGGGCGCCGGTGACGGAACCCGCGCCGGCCGGCTGGTCCGGCCTCACTTCCGCCAGAACAGGTGGTGCGTCACGCCGCTCGGGCTGGGCAC
>NZ_JBEXEX010000118.1:0-4511 GCF_040606445.1 Streptomyces sp. NPDC005408
TCATGGGCTGTGTCGTCAACGGCCCGGGCGAGGCACGCGAGGCCGACCTCGGTGTCGCCTCCGGCAATGGCAAGGGCCAGATCTTCGTGAAGGGCAAGGTCATCAAGACGGTCCCCGAGTCGAAGATCGTCGAGACCCTCATCGAAGAGGCGATGAAGATCGCCGAATCCATGGAGGACGCAGGGACGGCCTCGGGCCCGCCCGCCGTCACCGTGAGCTGAACCGGCAAGTGAAGGGGGTCCGACCGTGACGATTCTTGAGAACATCCGGGGGCCGCGCGATCTGAAGGCGCTGACCGATGCGGAACTCGAAGAACTCTCCGGAGAGATAAGAGAGTTCCTGGTCCAGGCGGTGGCGAGAACAGGCGGCCATCTGGGACCGAACCTCGGCGTTGTGGAGCTGACCGTCGCCCTCCACCGCGTCTTCGACTCGCCCGTCGACCGCATCCTGTGGGACACCGGGCACCAGAGCTACGTACACAAACTGCTCACCGGCCGGCAGGACTTCTCCAAGCTGCGCGGCAAGGGCGGGCTCTCGGGTTACCCGTCCCGCGAGGAGTCCGAGCACGACGTCATCGAGAACTCCCACGCGTCCACCGTGCTCGGCTGGGCCGACGGACTCGCCAAGGCCCATCAGGTGCTCGGCACCAGCGACCATGTCGTCGCGGTCATCGGGGACGGAGCTCTCACCGGCGGGATGGCCTGGGAGGCGCTCAACAACATCGCCGCGGCCAAGGACCGGCCGCTGATCATCGTCGTCAACGACAACGAACGCTCCTACGCACCGACGATCGGCGGCCTTGCCAACCACCTCGCCACGCTGCGCACCACCGACAGCTACGAGAGGGTGCTGGCCTGGGGCAAGGACGTCCTGCAGCACACGCCCGTCGTCGGCAAACCCCTGTACGAATCGCTGCACGGCGCGAAGAAGGGGTTCAAGGACGCCTTCGCACCCCAGGGGATGTTCGAGGATCTGGGCCTGAAGTACGTCGGGCCGATCGACGGGCACGACATCGCGGCCGTGGAGTCGGCGCTGCGCCGGGCGAAGCGCTTCCACGGGCCCGTCCTGGTGCACTGTCTGACCGAGAAGGGCCGCGGCTACCGGCCCGCGCTGGAGGACGAGGCCGACCGCTTCCACACCGTCGGCGTCATGGACCCGCTGACCTGCGAACCACTCGCGCCGTCCAACGGCCCTTCCTGGACCTCGGTGTTCGGCGACGAGATCGCCGAGATCGGGGCCGAGCGCCCGGACGTCGTGGCGATCACCGCCGCGATGCTGCACCCCGTCGGTCTGACGAAGTTCGCCGAGCGCTTCCCCGAGCGGGTGTGGGACGTGGGGATCGCCGAGCAGCATGCCGCGGTCTCCGCGGCCGGGCTCGCCACCGGCGGGCTGCACCCGGTCGTCGCCGTGTACGCCACCTTCCTCAACCGGGCCTTCGACCAGCTGCTGATGGACGTGGCCCTGCACAAGTGCGGAGTGACCTTCGTACTCGACCGGGCGGGCGTCACCGGAGTCGACGGGCCCTCCCACAACGGCATGTGGGACATGTCGATCCTCCAGGTCGTCCCGGGGCTGCGGATCGCCGCGCCGCGCGACGCCGACCGGCTGCGCCAGGAGCTGCGCGAGGCCGTCGACGTGAACGATGCGCCCACCGTGCTGCGTTTCCCCAAGGAGTCGGTGGGGGAGCCGGTCGAGGCGATCGGCCGGATCGGCGGGATGGACGTACTGCACCGGGACGTCGAGCCCGAGGTGCTTGTGGTGTCCGTGGGTGCCCTCGCGTCCGTCTGTCTGCAGGCCGTGGAGCTGCTCAAAGGGCGCGGCATCACGTGCACCGTCGTGGACCCGCGCTGGGTCAAGCCCGTCGACGAGCAGCTCGCGCCGCTCGCCGACCAGCACCGGCTGGTGGCCGTGGTCGAGGACAACAGCCGCAACGGCGGTGTCGGTTCGGCCGTCGGGCAGGCGTTGCGCGACGCGGGCGTCGATGTGCCGTTGCGTACCTTCGGCATCCCCGAGCAGTTCCTCGCGCACGCCAAGCGCGGCGAGGTGCTCGCCGACATCGGGCTCACCCCGGTGGAGATCGCGGGACGGATCAGCGCTGCCATGGCAGTCAAGGAGAACGGTCAATGAGCAAGGAGTTCGACCTGGCCCAGCTGCTCGCCGAGCGCGGCGGCGAGCGCTACGAGCTGCACGCCAGGCATCTCAACCACCAGCTGCCGCGCATGCTGCACACCATCGGCTTCGACAAGGTCTACGAACGCGCCGAGGGCGCGTACTTCTGGGACTCCGAAGGCAACGACTATCTCGACATGCTCGCGGGCTTCGGAGTGATGGGGCTCGGCCGGCACCACCCCGTCGTACGCAAGGCGCTGCACGACGTCCTGGACGCCTCGCTCGCCGACCTCACCCGCTTCGACTGCCAGCCGCTGCCGGGGCTGCTCGCCGAGAAGCTGCTGGCGCACAGCCCTCACCTGGACCGGGTGTTTTTCGGGAACAGCGGTACGGAAGCGGTGGAGACCGCCCTGAAGTTCGCCCGGTACGCGACGGGGAAGCCGAGGATCGTCTACTGCACCCACGCCTTCCACGGGCTCACCACCGGGTCGCTGTCGGTGAACGGCGAGGACGGCTTCCGGGACGGATTCGCACCGCTGCTGCCCGACACCGCGATCGCGATGGGCGATCTGGCGGCGCTGGAGCGGGAGCTGAAGCGCGGCGACGTGGCGGGCTTCGTCGTGGAGCCCGTCCAGGGCAAGGGGGTGCACGCGACCCCGCCCGGATTCCTGTACGCGGCACAGGAGTTGCTGCACAAGCACAAGGCCCTGCTGATCGCCGACGAGGTGCAGACCGGCCTCGGCAGGACCGGCGACTTCTACGCTTATCAGCACGAGGAAGGGGTCGAGCCGGATCTGGTCTGTGTCGCGAAGGCGCTCTCCGGCGGTTACGTACCGGTCGGGGCGACCCTCGGCAAGGACTGGATCTTCAAGAAGGTCTACTCCTCGATGGACCGGGTCCTCGTGCACTCGGCGAGCTTCGGGTCCAACGCCCAGGCGATGGCCGCCGGGCTCGCGGTGCTCTCGGTGATCGAGGACGAGCAGATCGTCGCCAACGCCCGGGTGACCGGCGAGCTCCTGCGCTCACGGCTTGCCGCGCTCGTCGACCGCTATGAGCTGCTGCACGAGGTGCGAGGGCGCGGCCTGATGATCGGCATCGAGTTCGGCCGGCCGGACTCGATCAAGCTGCGCAGCCGCTGGACCATGCTGCAGGCGGCCCGCAAGGGACTGTTCGCGCAGATGGTCGTGGTGCCGCTGCTGCAGAAGCACCGGATCCTCACCCAGGTCTCCGGCGACCATCTGGAAGTGATCAAGCTGATTCCGCCGCTGACCATCGGCGAGCGGGAGGTGGAGCGGTTCGTGGACGCGTTCACGGCCGTGATGGACGATGCCCACGGCGGTGGCGGGCTGATGTGGGACTTCGGCAAGACCCTGGTCAAGCAGGCCGTCGCGAATCGCTGATCGGGAATTGCTGCTTTTTGCCTCTGGGGCAAGAAATTTGCCCCAGAGGCACATCCCTGGCGCAATGGAGACATGAGTACTCCTGCCGGAGAGGCGCCTGCCGCGCTGCCCGATGTCGCACCGAGACTGCGCGATCTGCGCCGCCGCCGCGGTCTCACCCTGGAGGCCGCCGCCCAGCGTGCGGGGCTTTCCCCCGCCCATCTGTCCCGGCTCGAGACGGGCAACCGCCAGCCCTCGCTGCCGATGCTGCTCGCTCTCGCCCGCATCTACGGTACGACGGTCGCCGAGCTCCTCGGCGAGTCGGCTCCGGAGCGCGAGCCGGTCATCCGCGCCGGGCGCAAGGAACCCTCGTCCGCCGACGGCTGGACCTACCACCAGGCCGGTGGTCCCGGCCGGGCGATGCAGGCCCTGCGCCTCGTCGTGCCGTACGGTTCCCAGGGCGATCTCGTGCGGGTGCACCCCGGAGAGGAGTGGCTGTACGTCCTCGACGGGCGGCTGCGGCTGGCCCTCGGGGACGCGGTACACGAGCTGAGCCCCGGCGACAGCGCGCACTTCGACTCGCTGACGCCGCACCGCATCGCGGCGGTCACACCCGACGGGGCCGAGCTCCTGTTCGTACACACGCTGCTGCAGAGCCCCGACATCCATCCGCATGCCTGACATCCGCATGCCTGAGGTCCCTATGCCCGACACCCGCGAGAGGCCCGCCATGTCCAAGCACAACGAGGAGGGGAAGTTCCCCCGCGGGCTCGTGATCCGGCTCTTCGCCTACCTGGTCGCGGGCCACCTGTTCGCCGCTTTCCTGTATCTGCTGTTCACACTCGGCGGCAAGGGCTAGGTCCTGTCCGGCCGATCTTGCCGGGTTCGCGTGCCCTGGCACGGCACCTCGCTGCGTTGTCGTCAGTCGACCCGCCTGGGAGGCGTGGGCGCGAGCCCGATGTGGTCCTCCGCGGCGGAGCCGTCGGAGCCGCAGGCGGTGGGGGGTGTCAGCCCTCACATCTC
>NZ_JBEXEX010000119.1:0-4324 GCF_040606445.1 Streptomyces sp. NPDC005408
TCGTCAGTCGCCGACGCTCCGCGTCGGCTCCTTCCTCCGCCTTGCGATCGCACGCACCAGACCCCGCTCACTGATCCGGCCTGATCCAAACGACAGGCCCTAGGCCGAGCCGCACATCCAGCCCGGCCGGTGTTTGAGGGGAGGTTGGGGGTCCCCCGGACGGAGTCTGGGGGAGGGCGGGTAGGGGAAACCTCAGAACGCGTACCAGCGGACCCCCTCCGCCCCCTCCCGCAGTGACGCCACCCGCCGCGCAAACTCCTCCCGCGCCGCCGGATTCGACGGCGTATGCTGCGCCATCCACGCGCAGCTCGCCGTCTCCCGCGCGCCCCGCAACACCCCGTAGCCCTCCCACTCGCGCACATCCCACCCGTACGCCCGCGTGAACGACTCGTACGCCTCCGGCGCAAGGCCGTACCGGTCGCGCGACAACGCCATGACCACCAGGTCGTGTTCGCGCAGGTCCTCCGAGAAGGTCTCCAGGTCCACCACGACCGGGCCGTCCGGGCCCACATGGACGTTGCGGGGGAGTGCGTCGCCGTGGATGGGGCCCGGTGGGAGGTGGGGCGTCAGCGCGGACGCCGACGCCGCGAAACCGTCGCGGCGTTCGCGCAGATACGCCGCGTCCGCCGGGTCGATCGCGTCCCCGGCCAGCCGCAGCCATCGCTCGACACCGTCAAGCAGCTCCCGCCGCGGAAGGGAGAACGGAGGCGAGGGCAGGGCGTGAATGAGACGCAGCAGATCCGCAAGATCCGCCGGCTCCGCCGCCCGTACCGCGTCCGGCAGCCGGTGCCAGACCGTCACGGGATGGCCTTCCACCAGGCGCGCTTTGGGTTCCGCCGGGCGGACCGCAGGGACGCCCGACTCCGCCAGCCAGGCGCCGACGGCCAGTTCGCGTTCCGCCCGCGCCAGCAGTTCCGCGTCGCGGCCGATCTTGACGACGACCTCGCCCGCCCCGAACACCGCGTTCTCGCCGAGCGCCAGCAGCGTCGCCCCGACCGGCAGTCCCGCGGCGGCCAGGACGCCGCGTGCTCGTGTCTCATCCATGGCGACAAAGTCTCGCATCCTTGCAGGTTGGCTTGACGAACCGACGGACCGTCAGCACGATGACGGGGCCGCCGAGGCGGCCTGACCTGGACTGAGGGAGTCGAATCCGTGACATTGGCGACCGCAGAGCCGCGGTCCGAGAGGCCGTCCGGAAAGCGGCCGCCCGGAACGCCGCGGCCGGGAAAGCAACTCGACCACGGGGCCTGGTTCCTCGTACTGCCCGCCCTGATTCCGATCCTCGTACTGAGCGTTGTCCCGCTCCTCTACGGCATCTCGCTCGCCTTCACGGACTCGCAGGCGGGCCGCACCGAGCCCACCCAGTGGATCGGCGCACTCAACTTCCAGGACCTGCTCCACGACACCCTCTTCTGGGATTCGTTCAGGATCGGCCTGCTCTGGGCGGTCGGCGTGACCGTCCCCCAGTTCGCGCTCGGCCTCGGCCTCGCCCTGCTGCTCAACCAGAACCTCCGCTTCCGCTGGCTGGCCCGCGCGCTCGCGATCATTCCCTGGGCCATGCCCGAGGTCGTCGTCGGCATCATGTGGCGGCTCGTCTACAACCCCGACGCGGGCATCCTGAACGAGACCATCCGCGATCTCGGCCTCGGAGACGGACGGGACTGGCTGAGCGGAATCGCCACCGCCCTGCCCGCCGTGATCGTCGTCGGGATCTGGGCGGGCATGCCGCAGACCACCGTGGCGCTTCTCGCAGGCCTGCAGAACACCCCGTACGAACTGCACGAGGCCGCCGCCCTCGACGGCGCGGGCGCCTGGCGCCGGTTCCGCACCGTCACCTGGCCCGCCCTCAAACCCGTCGCCCTCGCCATCACCGCGCTCAACTTCATCTGGAACTTCAACTCGTTCGCCCTGGTCTATGTGCTCACCAACGGCGGACCCGGCGGACGCACCCGGCTTCCCATGCTGTTCGCCTATGAAGAGGCCTTCCGCTACGGCCAGTTCGGTTACGCCGCCGCGATGGGCTGCGTCATGGTCGCGGTGATCTCCGTCATGCTCGCGCTCCATCTCGTAGGACGGCTCAAAGGAGGCGATGAGACGTGACGGCACTGCGCACCAGCAGATCCGGCCGCGCCGGCCAGTACCTCGCGCTGCTGTGCTACCTCGTCTTCCTCGCGTTTCCCTTCCTCTGGCTGATCTCCACCGCCTTCAAGCCCCCGCGCGAACTGGGCTCCCTGCACCCCACCTGGATCCCCAAGGACCCCACCCTCGACAACTTCCGCCAGGCCTTCGACGAGCAGCCGCTCCTGCGGGCCGCGGGCAACAGCCTGATCGCGGCCATCGCCGCCGCGCTCATCGCCGTGGTGATCGCGACGCCCATGGCCTACGTCATGGCCCGCAACCGCAACAGGCTCTCCACCGCAGCCACCGGCTGGGTCGTGGTCAGCCAGGCGTTCCCGTTCGTCCTCGTGATCATTCCGCTGTTCCTGATCCTCAAGAACCTGCATCTGATCAACACCCTGTTCGGCCTGATCATGGTGTACGTCGTGTGGTCACTGCCGTTCGCGCTCTGGATGCTGGTCGGCTACGTACGAGCAGTGCCGCGCGAACTGGAGGAGGCCGCGGCCGTCGACGGCGCGGGCAAGGCCCGCACCCTCGTATCGGTCACCGCACCGTTGCTCGCACCCGGCATCGTCGCGACCGCGCTGTTCGCGTTCATCACCGCATGGAACGAGTTCTTCTTCGCGCTCGTCCTGCTCAAGACCCCGGAGAAGCAGACCTTGCCGGTCGTCCTCACCCACTTCCTCGGCGCGGAGGGCGTCGCCGACCTCGGACCGCTCGCCGCTGCCGCGTTCCTGGCGACGATCCCCTCGCTGGTCATCTTCGCGATCATCCAGAAGCGGATCACGGGCGGGATGCTGGCCGGGGCGGTGAAGTCCTGATGCGTGTACGGATGCTGACGGCCGCAGCCGCCGCGCTCGCCCTCGTGCTGACCGGATGCTCGGGCGGCGAAGACGGCGGCTCCAGCGGGCAGATCACGCTCCGCTTCCAGTCCCTGGCCTGGCAGAAGGAGTCCGTCGACGCCAACAAGGAGCTGGTGAAGGAGTGGAATGCGAGCCATCCCGACATCCAGGTCCAGTACGTGCAGGGCAGCTGGGACAGCGTCCATGACCAGCTGCTGACCTCCTTCGAGGGCGGCGAGGCCCCGGACATCATCCATGACGCCTCCGACGACCTCGCCGACTTCGCGTACGGCGGCTATCTCGCCGATCTGAGCGGGCTGCTGCCCGAGCGCCTCACGTCCGACATCCCGCAACGGAGTTGGGAGACGGCGACCTTCGGCAAGGGGATCTATGGCGTCCCCTTCCTCCAGGAGCCGCGCGTCCTGATCGCCAACAAGAAGATCCTCGACGCGTCCGGGGTCCGTGTTCCCACGGCCGAGAAGCCCTGGAGCTGGCGGGAGTTCCGGCAGATCACCAACACGCTGACCGAGAAGATGGGGGACGGGAAGTACGGCGTTGCCTGGCCGCTCAAGGAGCCGGTCTCCGTCACCCTCAACCTCGGCCTCTCTGCGGGCGGGCAGCTCTTCCACCGGGGCGACGACGGCAAGGTCACCATCGAGTTCACGGACGGCGACGCGGTGGTGCCGGGAACCATCCACGACCAGGTCAACACCGACAAGAGCGCGTCCCGCACCACCCTGGGGACAGGTGGTTCGGACACACTGCCCGGACTCTTCGGCGGCAAGTACGCCATGGTCCCGCTGGGCTTTTCGTACCGGCAGCAGATCGTGCAGCAGGCGCCCAAGGGCTTCGAGTGGACGGTGCTGCCCGCCCCGGCAGGACCCGAAGGCCCGGCGCAGGGCGTGAGCCCGCAGACTCTCTCGGTCGCCGAGGACAGCCCGTACAAGAAGGAGGCGGCGCAGTTCATCGACTTCATGCTGCGCCCGCCGAACATGGTGCGGCTGGCGAAGGGTGACTGGATGCTGCCGACCGGCACCCAGGCGCTCGCCGACCCGGCGCTGCACACCGCGAAGGACGGCTGGGCGACGGGCGCGGCGCTCGCGCGCGATCTGCGGTCCGCGCCCGCGCAGGCGGTGCGTGGCTATCCGGAGTGGAAGGACAAGGTGGCGACGCCCGCGCTGCAGGAGTACTACAGCGGCGCGATCGACAGGGATGAGCTGGAGAAACGGCTGGTGAGGGACGGAAATCTGGTGCTGGCGCGCTATCAGCGCTAGGGCCTGTCGTTCGGATCTTGCCGGGCTCGCGTGCCCTGGTGCGCGCTCCCCCGTAGCCCTTCGGGCACGGGAGGTGCCCCCACGCTGCGT
>NZ_JBEXEX010000120.1:0-4076 GCF_040606445.1 Streptomyces sp. NPDC005408
CGTGTCGGCGCTGCAGCAGCTGGAGATATCTGGTGCAGGACCCCGGAGTGTCAGTGCCGCGCCTCCGAATAGAGCTTCATCAGACGTTCCTGCGGATTGGCGAGTTCGGTTCTACCCCGCGGGATGGGGCTTGGGCGTCGCCAGCGACCCCCGCTTGAGCTAGTGGGAACCCTCCAAGCCCGGCTGGACATCGTTGTGTCGGCCAAGATCACCGTGTTCGTCCGCACCAGCGCAGACTTGCGGGACGGGGTGGCCGAGGCGGCCGCCGCGTCCTTGTCCGTGACGACACCTGGGACACCACACCGTGAGCGAACGCGTCATTGCGCCCAAGAGCCGGGGCTTCCTCTTCCTCGACTCCCATCCCAGCGGCTGCGAGCGGCTGGTGGACGAGATGTGGCAGGCCGTCCCCGACTCGGTCACCAACGGCGGCGAGGGGCCGGTGGCTCTGGTCATCGGCTCGTCCGCCGGGTATGGCCTGGCCGCCACGATCGCGGGCCTGGCCCGTGTCGGTATCCGTGGCATCGGCGTGTGCTTCGAGAAGGCGCCCGCGCGGCGCACCGGCACGGCCGGCTGGTATCGCACCGCCGCCACCGCCCGGCTCGCCCAACAGCACGGGCGGGACATGGTCTTCCTCAATGGCGATGCGTTCAGCGACACGATAAAGGAGCAGGTCGCCAACCTCCTGACCGAGCGCTTCGGGGGACGACTCGACTTCCTGATCTACTCGGTGGCCGCTCCTCGCCGCACCGACCCGGACACCGGCAACGTGTATGCCTCGGTCCTCAAGCCGATCGGCTCTGCGAACACCACCAAAACCCTCGTCTTCGACGAGCACGGTGCTCCGGAGGTCAAGGAGGTCACCACCGCGCCGGCCGAGGGCGACGACATCGAGCAGACCGTGGCGGTGATGGGCGGCACCGACTGGGAACGGTGGATCACCTTCCTGGCCGACCGCTCCCTGCTCGCTGACGGCTTCACCACCGCCGCCCTGTCCTACATCGGCTCGCCGCTCACCGCGGCGATCTACCGGCAGGGCACAATCGGCGCCGCAAAGACCCATCTGGAAGCCACCGCACGCACGTTGGACGAGCGCCTCGGCAAGACAGCGGGCGGTCGGGCCGTGACCTCGGTCAACGCCGCTGCCGTCACCCAGTCCTCCACCGCCATCCCCGGCATCGCCCTGTACGTCGGGCTGCTGCGCGGCGTCCTCGGTGACGCCATGGTGGCTCCGATCGGTCAACTGGTCGAGTTGTGGGACCAGCTGACCGGCGCCCGCCCCCTCGACCTCGACGACGAGGGCCGTATCCGCCTGGACACTTGGGAACTCGATCCCGCCGTGCAGAACGCCGTTGCTGAACGCTGGAGCACTGCCACCAGCGAAAGCATCGCCGAGCTCGCCGATCTCGACTGGTTCAGTGACGAAGTCCGCCGCCTGTACGGCTTCGCTGCCCCCGGCGTCGACTACACCGCCGCCGTCGAAACTGACGTCCCCTGGCCCACTCCCACTATCTGACCTGCGCCACGAGTGCCTGGAACCAGGGGCGGACAGGTCAAGACAATTCACCGCGCGGCGGCAGTGGCCAGGCGGATCGTCTGCGGCAGCTTGGCCCGGAGGCGTATGGGCGCAGGCCTGGCGGCTGCCTGGGGCTGCTCGACGGGGTGCGGTGTGGTGCGCGGTGGGCGGGGCGGCTGGGTGAGGCGGCGGGTCATGAGGGTGATGGTGGTCCAGGCGATGTGGGCTTCGCTGTGGGAGATGAGCCGTTCGTAGTCCCGTACGTTTCTGCGGGCTCGCATGACCCACGAGATGGCCCGCTCCACTCGCCACCGCTTGGCGAGGACGGCGAAGCCGTCCTGGTCCTTGCGGCGGGGCACCGTCTTGAGGGTCAGGCCGAGGAAGGAGCGGGCCCAGTCGGCGAGGGGCCCGCCGTAGGCGGAGTCGGCCCAGACGACGGTGACCTCGGGGTGGGTGAGGTGGAGGCGGAAGAGCAGGTCGCGGGCGGGGACGCTGTCGTGCGGGGAGGCATCGGTGACCATGACGGTCAGGGGCATGCCGCGCATGTCCACCGTGAGGTGGCGCTTCCTGCCATTGATCATTTTGTGGCCGTCGAAGCCTCGCGTGCCGCTGCCTTCCGTTTCGGCGCCCTTGACGGACTGCGAGTCCAGGATCACCGCGACGGTGCGGGGGTTGAGGCCGTCATGGACGCGGACCTGCTCGTGTAGCTCGGCGTGGATGCGGGCCAGGTCCCCGCTGGCTCTCCACCGCTGGAAGAACCCGAACACGGTCCGCCAGGGGATGCCGAAGTCGACCGGAACGGACCTCCACTTCACGCCGTTGTCGTTCACGTAGCGGATGGCGTCGACGACGTTTCGGCGCGGGTGCTTCTCGGGGCGGCCGCCCGTGGGCCGGGTGCAGGCCGGCGGTGGCAGCAGAGGTTCCAGGACGGCCCATTCGGCGTCCGTGGTGTCGCTGGGGTAGTGCCGCTCACGCACGGCGCCTTGCTCGGTATGGGTGCAGGTCATGACCGTTCCATGCGGGAGAGGACTTCGAGGGTGGCTCTGATTCCGCCGAGCTGGTCGAGGATCAGGCGGGCCCACTCGTCCTTCGGGGTGCGTCTGGTGTGCGGGGCGATTATCCCCTCGATGAAGTTCGTCATCCGGTGCAACTCGGCCTCGAAGACCGCCTGTTCGTAGGCGATCCATACCTCGGGGTCCTCGGACAGCTGGAAGCCGTCCCGGCGGTTGTGGGTCACCGGCGGCAGTCCGTCCTTGACCGCGTTCTTGCGCAGGAACCGGATACCCGTCCAGACCTGTGCCGGACTCCGTTTGGTGGCTTTGGCCAGCTGCTTCAAGTGCAGCCCGGCAGGACGTGCCTCTTCCAGAGCTTTGCGTATCGCTTCGGCATGAACATGAGCGGGATGCCCCGCCCGCCGTTTCATGGCTACTGGCCCCGCAGCAGCTCGGCCAGGGCCTCATCCAGGTCCACCTTGCCGGTGGAGACCGCGGTCTCGATCCAGTCCGCCGTCGCCCTGATTTTCTCCAAATGCCGTGTCACCAGATCGAGTTGAGACTCGGAGAACTCCCTGCCGCGCAGCTTCGGCACCAGCCGGCTCGCCCCGGCCACAAAGCCCTGGCAGACACCGATCAAGTCGGTGAACTCCATGGCCCGGTGGAAACCCCGCACGATCGCGACGGGATCAATGACACCGTCGTCCTGATCCGCCTCAGGCTGGTCCCACCAGTCCTCCTCACCGTCGTCCTCGACGCGTTCGGCCTGGTCGAACTGGGCCTGATTGACCAGCTCACGGGCCTGGCGGTCCCGCATCGCACGGAACGCGACCTCCGGCCGGTGCAGCAGATCACACGCCACCAAGGCCGCCACCTGCTCGTCCTGCGCAAGGTCACGGATGGCCTCCACCTTCTCCGCCACCGTCACCGGTGTCGCGGTCGGCCAGCCCGCCGCCCGCTTCGCCGCATCCCCGCTCCACCGCGGGTCTCCCGTCCGCTCGTCGGCCGGCGGATGCTGGATCAACTCGTACGCGTCCGGCGTCGACGCCAGGATCCGGTGGACCTCGAAGGAGACGCCCTCCTGGCGCTGGTCCTTCGGCCACCGCGCGGCCACCCACCGATACGTCCGCACCGTATGGAACGACAGGCCTATCGCCTCGGCGAACAGCCGCAGAGAGCCTTCCACCCCCAGCTCGTCCTCCTCGAGCAGCATGTTCCCGCCGTGCGTACGCAGCGGCGCGATCTCCAACGCGATGTCTCCCAGCGTGAACTGGCATCCCGTCATCACCCGGACCAGCTGAATCGACTGGTGCACCAGATCCTCGAAACGCTCACCCGGCATGCTGCCGATCGTTTGGGTCACGACAACCCACTCCCTGGGCGGGCGGAAGGGCCGGCCCCTCACCAGCCGCAACAACTCCGGCCCGCATATGCCCGACAGGCTCCGCCGCCCACCCCAAGGTCACCACAAACGACCGTAAATACCCGGCATCACGTGCGAACCGTCCCACTCCTGCCCGAACACAGCACCGAACCCGATACACAGCTGAACGACTCTGCCACCCATCACA
>NZ_JBEXEX010000121.1:0-3936 GCF_040606445.1 Streptomyces sp. NPDC005408
GAGCCAACGTCCTGTGGGCCATGCTCCGTGACGGTGCGCTCTACCAGGCCTGACCGCCAGTCACCGCAGCGCCTTGACAACGGCATTGGGAAGTGTCACATCCTCTTTTCGCAGGTCACGGAGGCGTGAAGGATGGTACTGATCCCGTTTGCCGTTCGGTTGGGCGTCGATGGTCGCCGTTCCGAACGACAACGGCAGCACGCTGGTCTTCAGACGGCTGCGAGGGTGACCGGCAATGCCTCGGTCTGGCGACGGGGGTGGGCCAGGCGGCGGGACATGAGGGTGATGAAGGCCCACTGGATGTGGGCTTCCGCGTGGGACATCAGGCGTTCGTAGTCCCTTGCGTTGCGCCGGGCCCGCATCGTCCATGAGTTACTCCGTTCCACCACCCACCTCTTCGGCAGCAGAACGAAGCCCTTGGCGTCCTTGGGACGGGGGACGACCTTGATCGTGATGCCCAGGGTGTCCTGGGCCCAGGCGCTGAACTCCTCGCCTCCGTAGCCGTTGTCCGCCCAGACCAGGACGATTTCGGGGTGTTCGGCGTGGAGGCGGGTGAGCAGGATGCGGGCCGCGTCGCGGTCCTGGACGTCGGCAGGGGTGACCAACAGGTCGACAAGCAGGCCGTCCTGGTCAACAAGGAGATGTCGCTTCCTGCCATTGATGCGCTTGTTCGCGTCATATCCGCGCGTCGCGTGCGACACGGTCTCCGCGCCTTTGACGGACTGGGAGTCCACGATCACCCGGACCGGCCAGGGACAGCGCCGGCGACGCAGCCGCAGACGTCGGCGGAGCTGGTCGAGAATCCGCTTGAGTGCGCCGGCCTTTGCCCAGCGGGCGAAGTAGCCGAACACGGTGCGCCACGGGATGCCGAAGTCGGCGGGCAGCGCCCTCCACTTCGCCCCGTTGTCGGTGATGTAGCGGATCGCGTCGACCACGCGGCGCCGGGGCCACTTCTCCGGGGCCCCGCCCTTCGGGGTCTGGCAGGCGGGAGTCGGGAGGAGCGCCTTGAGCAGGGCCCATTCGACGTCGGTGGTGTCGGAGGGGTAGCGGTAGCGGGGCAGCAGCATGACGGTGCCGGGCCGCGACCAGTGGATGGGGCCAACTGCGGGACGGTCGCGGCCCGTTGCCTCTCGTGCTCCGGTTCACTCCAGGCTGGCCAGCAGCTGAAGGGTGGACTCAATCGCCCCCATCTGCGCCATGACCGTGCGGATGTAGGGGTCGTTCGGGGTCTTCTTCTGGTGCGGGAGAAGGGTCCCGGCGATGAAGTTCTCCACCCGGTGGTGGACGGTCTCGAAAAACGCCCGCTCGTAGCCGATCCACACCTCCGGCGCGTCGTCCAACATGCGGTATCCCCATCGTTTGTCCCAGGTCACGGGCGGCAGGCCCTTAGCCGCCGCAACCTTGCGCAGATGCGCGAGCCCGGTGGGGACCTGCGCGCGGGTGCGTTCGGTGGCGGCCATCAGCTGGACGATGGTCAGGCCGGCGGGACGCGCTTCCAGCAGGGCGCTGAGGACCGCTTCGGCGTGGACGTGAGCGGGGACCCCCCGCCCCATCGCCTACTCACCCGAGCCCTTCAGCAGCTTCTCCAGCTGCTCGTCCAGGTCGACCTCACCGTGGGTCACGGCGTTCTCGATCCAGTCCGCCGCGGCACGTACCCGCGAAAGTCCCCGCCCGATCGTCTCCCGCTCGCCGTCGTCGTAATGCTCGCCGCGCAGATTCGGCACGATCCTGCCCGCCGTGGCCACGAACTGCGCGCAGGCCGCGACCATGTCCATGAACTGCGCGCTGTGCTCCATGCGCTGCAACTGCGGGGCGGCCTCCTGGTGCACGAACTGGGCCTGCTGGCGGAACCGGTCGAACTGCGCCTCATTAACGGCATGCCGGGCGGTGTCATCGGCCATCGCCTTCGAGGCGACCGCCGGACGGCGCAGGAAGTCGGTGGTCACCACCGCCGCGACCGCGTCATCGGCGGCCAGGTCGTGGATGGCCTCCACCTTCTCCTGGACGCTTTCTGGGGAGTCGACCTTCCAGCCCACCACCCGCTTCGCACTGTCGTGCGTCCACCTCGCAGGGCCTCCACGGGGGCTGGGCGGGGGGTTGTTGACCGCCTCGAACCGCTCCTGCTCATCGGGGATGCTGGCCAGGACCTTGTGGATGGTGTGCGAGACATCCGCCCGCCGGCGCTCCTTCGGCCAGCGCGAGGACACCCACCGGTAGCTCCGGACCGTCGTATAAGCCAGCCCCACGTCTTCAGCGAACATCCGGATGGCCTCGCTGACGGTGAACAAGTCGTCCTTCCCGGACGGATTCGCACCCCCATACGAGCGCATCGGCTCGATCTCCACAGCCGCATCACCGAGACGCCACTGGGCACTGCTCATCGTGGCCACCCAGTCCCGCCCCAGCTTGACCAGCTCGTCATAGCGATCCCGGGTCACACTGCCGACCATCGCGGGCATCCGGACACCACCCTCCGGCGGACCCGGGTGCGGCACCCTTCATGCCGCCAACTCGCCCCGGCAGACCGTCACTTCGCACCATCCGACCGGCTCCAGGTCCCTGCCAGGGCGCACGGCCCCGCAGTGAAGCACCATGACAGCCGCCGAATGCGCGGTCTCACAACCCGGCGTCCGCCGCACGCCGCCGGTGCCACGCCCGTTTGCGGCAACGGGGAGAGCAGTACGCTGCCGAGACAGGACGTTCGACCTCGACCGTCCAGGACGCCCCGCACTCCGGGCAGCTGGCCGTCACACCGGCCTGCACCGCCTCGGTCCTCGCCCGCGCCCGCCGCATCCGCCGCCAGTGCCGCGACCGGCAAGCGGACGAACAGAACACCGCCGTCGCCCTCACTCCCGGCATCAGCGGACCACCGCACCCACGGCACAGCCGCGGCCCGGTGTCGCCGTCCGCGACCACGACCAGCCGCAGCCGGGGCGCCCCGTCCCTGCCCATACGGTCACCGTACGAAGCAAGAGTCGCTGTCGGGAGTCCCCACCGCGACGCTAGCCACGGTTCGAGTCATAGCCCCACCGAGCCCGGCGGGTCTGCCGCACGATCGGGTGACATCTTGACGTGCCCCACCTCTCAGGTTCCAGTTCTGGTGGCTAACTGACGGCCTTCACGAAAGGCTGCCGGACATGCCCCGCGCCTACCCCGCTGAGTTCCGCGCCCGTGCCATCGCGCTGGTTCGGGCAGGGAAAGAACAGAAGCAGACCGCCGTTGAACTCGGCATCCATCCGGTCACGTTGTCGAAGTGGTTGCGCCAGGACGACATCGACAACGGCCGACGGCCTGGCAGGATCTCGGAGGAATCCGCAGAGCTGAGTGCAGCGCGTCGACGGATCCGTGAGTTGGAAACCGAGCTTGAGATCGTCCGCAAGGCCGCCAAGTTCCTCGGCGAGGACAAGCCGGCCCCAAAAGGCTCTACCCGGTGATCGACCGCCTCGTCGATGCCGGGGCACCGGTCGATCGATGCTGCCGGATCCTCGGGGTCGCCCGGCAGAACTACTACAAGCACAAACGCACCCCCACCACACCGCGGCAGCTGCGGCGGGAGTGGCTGACCGGGCTGATCCGCGAGGTCCATGTGGCTTCACGGGGCACCTACGGCTACCGCCGCATACACGCCGAGCTCACCATGGGAATGGGAATCCAGGTGTGCTCGAGGACCGTGTCGGTGCTGATGACACAGGCCGGGATCTACGGACTGCCCGGACCGGTGCGAGTGAAGCGCCTGCGTGGCGTCGTCACCGCCGACGACCTGGTCAACCGCAAGTTCCATCGGCTGCGCCCCAACGAGCTGTGGGTCACCGACATCACGCAACACCGCACCAGGGAAGGGTGGGTGTACTGCGCGGCGGTCCTGGACGCGTTCAGCCGCAAGATCGTGGGCTGGTCGATCGACTCCCGACAGGACTCCACCCTCGTGGTCAACGC
>NZ_JBEXEX010000122.1:0-3724 GCF_040606445.1 Streptomyces sp. NPDC005408
ACAGGCACCTGCACCACCTGCCACCGCCCCCTGCCCACAACATCCACCACCAGCCACAACCCAAGAGCCAGAACAACCTAACGGAGTCCTACTAGTGCCTTGTCTCCTCGATCATGAGCGGAGCCAGATGAGGAGCGCGGCAGCGGTGACGGTGCCGAGGAAGAGGTATCCGCGCTTGTCGTAGCGGGTGGCGACAGCTCTGAACTGCTTGAGCCCTCCTGTGCGGGCCGCCCGACACCCTGTGCGGCCGGGCGGCCCCGGCTATCCGGCAATAAGATCATTTCGTTAGGAGTTCTGAGCACGCGGTCCGCAGCACCTCCCCTGACCGGATCCCGAGGATGTCCCGGTCGGCCGATGAGCGGCCGACCGGGACGTCGGGCTCAGGCGAGGTCGAACCGATCGAGGTTCATCACCTTGTCCCACGCTGCCACGAAGTCACGCACGAACTTCTCTCCCGCGTCCTCGGACGCGTAGACCTCCGAGACGGCTCGGAGCTGGGAGTGCGAACCGAAGATGAGGTCGACGGCGGCGGCGGTCCACTTGACCTCGCCCGTGGCGCCATCCCGACCTTCGAATACGTTCTCAGCCGACGCCGACGCCTTCCACTCCGTACCCAGGTCGAGCAGGTTGACGAAGAAGTCATTGGTCAGTTTCTCCGGCCGGTGGGTGAAGACGCCGTGTGGGGATCGCCCGAAGCTGGTGTTCAGGGCCCGCATGCCGCCGATCAGAACCGTCATTTCGGGAGCGGTCAGTGTCAACAGGTTCGCGCGGTCCAGTAGGAGAGTCTCCGGCGACAACTTCTCTCCCGCCCGGAGATAGTTGCGGAACGCATCTGCCCTGGGTTCGAGCACGGCGAACGACTCCACGTCGGTCTGCTCCTGCGAGGCGTCCGTGCGCCCCGGTGCGAACGGGACTGTGATGTCGTGCCCGGCGTTCTTCGCGGCTTGCTCGACGGCCGCGCACCCGCCCAAGACGATCAGGTCAGCGAGCGAAACCTTCGTTCCACCAGCCTGTGAGAGGTTGAAGTCCTGCCGGATCAGCTCGAGGGTCTGCAACACCTCGGCCACCTCGGGCAGGTCATTGACCTCCCAGTCCCTTTGCGGCGCGAGTCGAATCCGTGCCCCGTTGGCTCCGCCACGCTTGTCGGTGCCGCGGAAGCTTGCCGCCGACGCCCAAGCGGTGGTGACCAGCTGGGAGATGGAAAGTCCCGAGGCGAGGATCCTGCCCTTGAGGGCAGCGATGTCCTCCTCCGCGGCCAGCTCGTGATCGACCTCGGGGACGGGGTCCTGCCACAGCTGCGGCCCGGGAACCCACGGGCCGAGGTAACGCGAGAGGGGTCCCATGTCGCGGTGCAACAGCTTGTACCACGCCTTGGCGAACGCTTCCGCGAGTTTGTCCGGGTTCTCGTGGAAGCTCTTCACAATCGGCCCATAGATCGGATCCACCTTCAGCGCGAGGTCCGTCGTCAGCATCATGGGAGCATGCCTCTTCGACGGATCATGAGCATCAGGCACAGTGCCCTTGGCCGAGGGATCCGTGGGAGTCCACTGCTTCGCACCGGCGGGGCTCGTCGTCAGCTCCCAGTCGTACCTGAACAGGTTGTCCAGGTACCCGTTGTCCCACTTCGTCGGCTCGGAGGTCCATGCGCCCTCGAGCCCACTGGTAAGCGCGTCGGCGCCCTTGCCGCTGCCGTAAGTGTTCCTCCAGCCGAGGCCTTGCTGCTCGATGGGGCAGGCCTCGGGTTCCGGACCGATATACCCGGCATCGGCTGCCCCATGGCACTTGCCGAACGTGTGGCCGCCGACGATGAGCGCAACCGTCTCCTCGTCATTCATCGCCATACGCCCGAATGTCTCGCGAATGTCCCTGGCTGCAGCCATCGGATCCGGGTTACCGTTGGGCCCCTCCGGATTGACGTAGATCAGTCCCATCTGCACGGCACCGAAAGGACCGGCGAGTTCTCTGTCGCCGCTGTAGCGCTCATCTCCGAGCCATGTGTCCTCAGGCCCCCAGAAGATTTCCTCGGGTTCCCAGATGTCCTCTCGCCCGAAGCCGAACCCGAACGTCGTGAACCCCATCGATTCCATGGCACAGTTGCCGGCGAAGACCAGAAGGTCGGCCCAGGAGATTTTCCGGCCGTACTTCTGCTTCACCGGCCAGAGCAAACGGCGCGCCTTGTCGAGGCTCGCGTTGTCCGGCCAACTGTTGAGGGGGGCAAAGCGCTGAGCGCCGGCGCCGCCACCGCCCCGGCCATCGGCGATACGGTACGTTCCCGCGGCATGCCAACTCATCCGGATGAAGAGCGGCCCGTAGTGGCCGTAGTCGGCAGGCCACCAGTCCTGCGATGTCGTCATCACCTCGAAGACGTCCTGCTTTAGCGCGTCGAGGTCGAGGGTCGTGAACTCTTCTGCGTAGTTGAAGTCCTCGCCCATCGGATTGGACTGAGGCGAGTGCTGGTGGAGAACCTGAAGGTCCAGCTGATTCGGCCACCAGTCCCGGTTCGTCCTGGGTCGAGTCGGCGTGGGGGTCGGGGAGGGGATTACTGGGTTCTCGCTTTCGCTGCCGGACACGTCCGTCCTTCTTCCTGTCTCAGTGTTTCCTTCTGCTGGCTGCTTGCTCTTGACGTTGGTTGCTTTGCTGGTGTCGAGCACTGCGACCCGCGCCCGTAGCGCGCCATGGCGCCCGCCGGCTGGAAACGCCTGACCAGACCCGCGGCAGTAAATGCGGGCTAGCGGCCAGCGAGAACCTACCCTCATGCACGACGCCGATGTTGAGCCTATGTCGGCGTCCGTATGGTCGCGCACCGCAGACCGCACCGCTGCGAGAACACGCAGAGCACCCCCGCGTAACAAGCAAGACTAAAGTCGTTTGGGGCCTTGGTTGACGACTCTCCCGGCCTCTGAGAACTGCGAGAAACGGCGACTTTTTCCTGATCATCATCACTCCGCTCACGTGAGAAGCGGAAATAAGCAATTATATGCTGGACCTGGCATGTAATGGAGTGCTGAACCTGGGACCCCTATTCTTGTTTGCAGCCTTCCGCGAAACTCGCGGGTACACATCGAGGTCCCGACCCCGGGGGACATCCTCGAGGCCTTCGGCCCTATGGCTTCTGCAGGGCGCACGCCGTCGCCTTCGCCGTTCCCGCCCTGCAATCGGCCTGCTCAGAGCCCATGACTCCGCCGTCCTGTACGCCAGGTCTCCTGGAGCACGACCCCGGCATGTGGGCCAACCGTCTGGTCATCGTCCGACGCCCGCCGCCACAACGTGGCCGTCCTCCCTGTCGACAGCAACCATTCCCAGCCCCAGCACGCCATGGAACGAGCCCCGGAGGGCACCTGGGGAGTGAGGCTGGCCCTGTCCGGCATACGCGGCATCAGCGAGAGCGAGACCGCACACATTGCCGCCGGGTAGCCCTATACCTCCTCTCGGACCTGTGGCAGCGTGCCCGCCCCAGCAATCCCACCGCCCTTATGGACAGAGGCCAGGTCTAGAAGGTCGCCTAATCCGCTTCCAATCAGAACCCGGACATCTGCCGGTAAACTTCGGTTATCCCACCGAGCCAGAACAGGTGAATCGATATGAGTGACCTGCTGGAGCGACTGCGGGGGCGTGGCTGGCGGATGACATCCCAGCGGCGTGTCGTTGCGGAGGTCCTCGACGGCGACCACGTGCATCTCACGGCCGACGAGGTGCACGCCCGTGCGGTACAGCGACTGCCCGA
>NZ_JBEXEX010000123.1:0-3708 GCF_040606445.1 Streptomyces sp. NPDC005408
CCGTTACGAGAAGCGCGCCTACATCTACGGTGGCACTGTCACCCTCGCAGCCCTCATGATCTGGCTCCGAACATGATCCGAGAAACAGCGCCTAGAGCGGGTCTCCGCTCCCGGAGTCTCGAATCCGGCCCTGTTTCTCGGATGGCCTACAGGGACCAATCTCTTCCTGGGCCGGCCGTCCAGGCGCAGGTCGGTGGTCTGCCGGGAGTCGGGTCTGGGAGTTGGCGGGGCGGAGCGCCTGGTGCTGCTGGCGGGCCTGTTGCAGGGCGGCGGTACGCTCGGTCGGCTGGCGGGTGTACTGCCGCGGGGCCCCGTTTTGTTGCGTGTGCGCAGCTCCTGCTCCGTTCCAGCGCGGCAGCCGAACGTGCGCTGCTTGCCTGCCTCTTCACGGGCGTCTGCAACCTGGTCGCGTGGGCGCTGTGCTTCTTGCCGGCGATCGTGTCACCGCGGTGGGCTTTCGCACACTGCCCAGCTGCGCGCCTTTTTCCAGGGGCACGACTCCCCGACACCGCGTAGGCCATCCGGCGCGTCTGGAGCCTGTGGCGCGCACTGCTCGCGTCGGACGCCCGCCGCGTGGTCCCCGGCTGCTCGCTGCGGTCATCGACATCCACGGCCCCGACGCAAAAGGCTTGCCGCGGAGCGGTCCGAGGCGGGGCAGGGGCCGGGCTTCCGGGCAGTGTCACCGACAAGGCGTGCTGCCTGGCCGGTCGGGCTGGGCGCGCGGGCGCGGTGATGTCTGCGCCTGCGTACGGGCCGCCCGTGGCGGCGGTTTCGTCGACGACCGTCCGGGCCTGGGCGGCGACTTCTCCGTACGGGCCGGCGGCTGGTTCCGGTCCGTTGGGAGGGTCGGCTGGTGGCACCTTCTGCTGGGAATTTCGCTGGTCGTGGTGGTGGCGGGGTGGACAGAATTGTGGGATGTACGTATTTCGCTGCCGTCGGTGCCATGTTGAGGTGACGGTCCCGGTCCGGGAGGTGGCGCTGCCGGATCCGGATGATGCTCCGGTGCCGTTCGCGTTGCCGGAGGGGCAGGAGGATTGTCCGCAGCGGATGGCGGCGGGGTGTTTCGCCTTCGACCCGGCGCCGCTGCAGGCGCACCGGATCGTGCCGGTGTCGGAGTGGGAGCCCGTGGTGATTCCCGCGTACACGAAGGTGCAGGGCGTGCTGGCGAACCAGGGGGATCTGCGAGATCTGGTGCATTCGAGTGTCCGGGGACGGCTGAACGGTTGTTGCGGGCTGGACGGCTGCGACGGCCCGAATCTGGTGTGCCGCTTCTGTACGGCCGAGCTCGCCGTGGAACGGTCGGACTGCTGGACGCCGCAAGAGGTCGTACTTCTGGCCGGGGCGGTGGAGTTCGCCCTGGCACCGGCCAGCACGGAGCCTGGTGCCTGGTAGATCGCCGATCGGTTCGACCCTGAGCTGAACGGGGGCTTCGGCGGCGGGGGTGACGCGCAGGCAGGTGAGAGGGAATCGCTGGCGGTCCGCCATTTCACGCTGTCCGGAACCGTGATGGGTGTGGCGCGGGGTTGGGCCCGCGCCACACCTCGAGGGTGGTCAGGCTGTGAGGCGCGCCGTGCGGGCTTCGCGGATGTGCGCGAGGCGTTCGGTCTCGGCTTCTTGTTCGAAGTGGCCCGGTCCGCGGGCGAGCATGTCGACGGGATCCTCGTCGAGGGTGACCCGCGGCGTGGCACAGGGCGGTGAGGAACCCGACTGCGTCGCCGGTCTGGTCGTCGCATGTGCACAGCAGCGACATTCATAACTGCACTCTCCTTAGTGGTTTCTGGCAACCCATCACCTGCACCTGTGCGGTGGTGGATTGGCGTCCCGGGTCAGTCGAGCATGAGGCAGCGCATGACCTCGTCGAGCGCCTCGACAGCCTCGTCCTTGTCCAGCTCGTCCGGCTGGGCCAGCCTCTCGTCATCGATGTCGGCATCGGTGAGGGCCTTCACCTCGGTGGCAAGGCGCGTCGCTTCGTCGGCAACCGGCTGCCGTATGCCGGTGAGTGATCCTCGGCCCGGCGGTCGTCGGTCATAGGGGTTCCTCCAAATTGGCGGGTTGGGTGCGCATGCCGGCGGGCGCTGTTGCTGAGGGCCCTCAGATGCCGCCGTACGTGGCGGCCGATTGTGCTGGGGCTGTTCGTCTGCGGCGTCGGCGGCGCGCCCCGGCCGACGTGCTATCGGCCGCATTTGTCGCAGACCGGTAGGCGGCCTCTACCGCGCCCTGATCCGTGGCGGTCCACGTGTCCCGCTCGGCGGCCTCCAGCCGGGCTCCCTCCACGGCGTCCAGCAGCGACGCATGAGGGGTGATCTCGATGGACATGGCCCGGGTGGTGCGGTGGCGCCACATGACCCCGGTGGCATCGATGGGGGCGACGGTGGCGACCACCTGCCCGTACGGGTTGAACACGAAAGCGAGCAGCAGAACCTCGGTTCCGTCAGCACGCTTACCGATTGAGCAGAACACCGTGTCGGTTCCTGCCGTGCGGTGCTCCATAAAGGCGCTCTCCATGCTGGCGCGTCGCGCGCGCATTGCGGCCAACACCTGGTCCTCGATATCCAGCGCCCGGACGCGGGGGCCTCGGGCACGGGGGCGGCGGTCTTCCGGGCGGTCTTGCGGGCGCGGTCGGCGGCCATGGTTTGTCTCCTGGTTCGTCGTGCGGCGTTACGGCCAGGGCCCGGGCGGCTGGTCACTGCTCGGGCTGGTCGTCCGCGTCGTCGGCGGGGGTGTCAGTGGGGGAGACGGCGGTAAGGAAGCTCTGGAGCGGCTGCCATGACCCGCATGCCGACGGCCTTGACCGTCTCCGCCACCTCCTCGGCGGTCTTGCTTGCCCACCCGGCCACGTAGGGCACGGACACGGCGGCGGCATCCCTGCCGAAGACTCCGGCCACGATGCAGGCGACCAACTCGGCCTCGGTCTCCATCCGGCCCCGGTGCTGCTGTGATGGGAACTCGGGAAAATTCCCCAGGCGCGCTCACGTTCTCCACTCGGTTGCGCGCTCAACGGCTCGGTTCTCGTATGGCTACGGCCAGGTGGCGAGTAGCTATGAGTAACTACTCGGGGCTGCGGTCGCACTGTTGGAGGCTGTGAAGTTGTGTCGGGACAGGGTAGTCGTCACCAGCTCGTGGCCGTCGCCCGAACGGTCCGTCCGTGTTGCTCCCAGCCGTGCGGGGGCCTCGGATGGAATCTGCAAGGAAGAGACCGCCGCCCCGACGAGCGCCGCCCGATGACAGGAGCGCACCCATGTACGTTCGTACCACCTATGCCACCGGCGATCCCGCCAAGATCGACGAATGTCTTGACGCGCTCCGTGCCGAGGCCCCGAAGTTGTTGGCCGACCAGCCTGGATACCGTGGCTTCTCGCTGTTCGCCGATCGTGAGATCGGCAAGATCCTGATGGGATCCTGGTGGGAGAGCGAGCAGGCGCGGCAGAACAGCGACGATCACCTCAAGGAACGACGCGCGGCCCTGCTGGCGCCGTTTGCGCACACCGTGACGGTCGACAACTGGGAGGCGGCGGTATTCACCCCTTCTCCGCAGGTTCAGCCCGGCGCGGGCTTCCGGCTGACCCGGTTCGATGTCGACCCGTCCAACGTCGACCTGCTGGTTCAGACGTTTCAGAACACCACCCTGCCCAAGGTTCAGGCCATCGCAGGGGTCGAGGGCGTGGCGCTGCTCATCGACCGAGCCAAGGGGCGGGGCAGTGTGGGCGC
>NZ_JBEXEX010000124.1:0-3133 GCF_040606445.1 Streptomyces sp. NPDC005408
CGCGGAAGAGCTCCGCGACGACGTGCAGGATTACGTGGCCGAGAAGCTCGGCGACGAAGAAGGCGTCCTGATCATCGACGACACCGGCTTCATCAAGAAGGGCATCACCTCGGCCGGGGTCCAGCGGCAGTACTCCGGCACCGCCGGCCGTACCGAGAATTGCCAGATCGGCGTGTTCGCCGCCTACGCCTCGGCCAGGGGCCGGGCGCTGGTGGACCGGGAACTGTATCTGCCCAAGTCCTGGACGAGTGATCCGGACCGCTGCCGGGCTGCGAGGATCCCCGAAGTGCGGACCTTCGCGACCAAGGGCGAACTGGCCCGAAGGCTGGTGCTGCGGGCCCTGGCCTCCGCCTTGCCCATCGCGTGGGTCACTGCCGATTCCGCCTACGGGCAGGAGTGGGGGTTCCGGCGGATGCTCGAGGAAGCGGGTGTCGGCTATGTGCTCGCTGTTCCGGAATCGCAGCAGGTCAAGTCGCTGGCCGGGATCTGGCGCATCGACGCTCTCATGGCCGAGGCGCCGGACGACGCGTGGCAGCGCCTGTCGTGCGGCGACGGCGCGAAAGGCCCGCGCGTCTATGACTGGGCCGCGGCACAGCTGCCGGTCATCGACATCTTTGACGGCGACACGCCGACCCACCGGCGGTGGGTGCTGGCGCGCCGCAGCCTGGCCAGGCCGGACGAGATCGCCTACTACCTGGCCTACGCACCCAACAGCGCCACCGTTCAGGACCTGGTCCGCATCGCGGGATCACGGTGGGCGATCGAGGAGTGTTTCCAGGCCGCGAAGAACGAATGCGGCCTGGACCAGTACGAAGTCCGCCGTTACGTCGGCTGGTACCGGCACATCACCCTGGCGATGCTCGCCCACGCCTTCCTCGCCGCGATGGCCGCCGCCGAGATCGAAAGGGGGGCCGAAGAAACGGTGACCCCGCCCTCGCACCCCTCACCCTGGCAGAAATCCGGAGACTCCTGGACGCTCTCCATCCCGGCTCAGCGCGCCACCGGCATCCCGAACGCACGCTGATCTGGTCCCGCTACAGACGACGCCACCAAGCCATCGCCAAAGGCTGCCACTACGCCCGCCGCACCGCTGGTCACGAACCACCGCCACATGACGAACCGTCACCCAGCTACACTCAAAACCAGCCTCTGACCAGCGGCGATAGCGAACTACCGCTGGAGTACTAGGTGATCGTTTCGCCGGTGAAGTCGTCCACCCGCACCGGATGAGGGTGCTGGCCAGCCGGCGTGCCGCACCGCCCCAGGCCGGTGACTCCTGATCAGGGAGCCACCGCGGCACGGCCGCTGACGTGGGCAGAGTCCTTGCCACCGGCGAGGCGTTCAGCCGTCCCGCCCACCACAAGGTCGGCACGAAACCGCGTCGACAAGCTGAGCCCCAACACCACAACGTCCCGAGAGATGCACCAAAAGGCTAAAAGAAGGCTCGAGGTCACTCGAAAGGGGTGGCTCTCAGCGCGTCCTGTCCAACTTGGCGTGGCTCACGGAATTTGGTGCCCGACCGCGGCTGCTGCCATCCAGCCAGTGACCATGCCAGCCTCGCCCAGCCGCGTGCGACAGGTCAGGATGCCCGTATGAAGATGCCGATCGGTCACCCGAGTCTGCGCCCCTATCTGCCGTATAGGCAGTCCGTCACCGCGCGCCATGACGGGGTGACCGCCCACTTTCTGGGCACTAGTTCCGTGCTGCTGTCGGACGGGGAGACCTCCGTGCTCAGTGACGGATTTGTCACCCGGCCCGGGATGCTGCGCGTCGGCGTGGGCAAGATCGCGCCCGACCGCTCCGTCGTGCGCACCGCCATCGACCGACTGCAGGTGAAGAATCTGGCCGCGGTGGTGTGCGCTCACTCCCATTACGATCATTCCCTGGATGCGCCGCTGTGGGCACTTGAGACAGGCGCGGAGCTGGTCGGCTCGCACTCCACTGCGAACATCGGGCGCGGCCTGGGCGTGCCGGAGTCGTCTTTGCGAGTGGTCTTGGACGGGGACACCGTCTCCTACGGCCATTTCGAGCTGACCTTCCTGGACTCCGTGCACAGCCCTGGTGACCGCTATCCGGGCACCGTCGATGAGCCTCTTGTTCCACCGGCCCGCGCCGGCGCGTGGAAGACCGGCACCGCCTACAGCGTGCTGATCACCCACCCGAGCGGCCGCGTGCTGCTGCACGCCAGTGCCAACTGCCGGCCCGGCGCCCTGCACGGTCAGCGCGCCGACGTCATCTACCTGGGCATCGGCAACCTGGGCAAGCAGTCCGACGAGTTCCTGCACACCTACTGGGACGAGGTCGTGGTCGCGACCGGGGCACGTCGCGTCATCCTCGTGCACTGGGACGACTTCTTCAGGGGACTCCACCGCCCCCTCCGCCCCATGCCCTACTTCCTCGACGACATCGACGCCACCATGAGTCGGCTACTGCCCCTGGCCCGCCGTGACGGCGTCGACGTCGTCATGCCCGTCACCTGGCAACCGAGCGCCCCTCTCGCCAACCTCACGTGAACCGTCCTCGACTGCTACTCACGGACGCTTCCCTGCCGATCCGTGGAGCACCGGACCGAACCGGGCGTTGTCAGTGGCGCCATATAGCGTGCGCGGACCAACTGGTGCGAGCGGTGCGGGAATCAGCTGTACCCGTACGAGCGCATGCCGTTGAAGTTCATCGTCCGCTCAAGCTCCAGCTGTGTCTGCTCAGCCGTCCGGCGTGCTTCGGCCGGGACATCCCCGCGCTCTTCCACGAGCCTGGCATAGATGGGGGCGTCGGATCGGTCCGCGGGGCTCACGGTGGAAAGGTCCTTCCTTCGAACTGCGGTCCCCACTTCCCGCCGGGCAGCCGGAAGCGGTAGCCAAGTCTACGGATACCCCAGAGCAGGCGACCGCCCCCTCCCCCTGGAGGGATACCCGGATGGTTCCCGCCGTACCGGAAGGGCGCCCACCACATCAGGCTGCGCCGAGCGCTGAGAGCTGTTCAGGCTCTTTCAGTCACCATGGGCTTGACTTCCGCTCCTCGCCCTGAAGGGCGGGGATTCCTGCCACGGTCGTCTGACCGTCTCGGTGGGTTCCTGTTTCATCGCGCTGAGCCGGGACAGGTCCCGGTCTTACCCACGCTCCGCAGGCTGACA
>NZ_JBEXEX010000125.1:0-3120 GCF_040606445.1 Streptomyces sp. NPDC005408
GACGCCCGCATCCCGCTCGCCATCGAGCCCGAGCCCGGTCATCTCCTGGCCACCCTCGCCGACTTCCACCACCTCCGCGGCATCCTCGGCGACCCAGAACCCCTCGGCCTCACCCTCGACATCGGCCACTGCCAGTGCCTCGAACCCGCCCCGCCCGCCGACTGCATACGCGACGCGGGCCCCTGGCTACGCCACGTCCAGATCGAGGACATGCGCCGCGGCGTCCACGAACACCTCCCCTTCGGGGACGGCGAGATCGACTTCCCGCCCGTACTCGAAGCCCTCGCCGCCACCGGCTACCGCGGCCTGACCGTCGTCGAACTGCCCCGCCACTCCCACGCCGGCCCCGAACTCGCCCGCGCCTCCATCGAGTTCCTCCGCTCGCAGACCCCAGTGAAGGGAGCGCCGACATGGTGACGCAGACCCGCAAGGAACTCGACGCCCAACTCCCCGACGATGCTCACGCCTGGCTCGACGAAGCACTCGCCGAGGCCGCCCGCGCCGCCTCCGAGTCGCCCTCGGCCGAGTCGCCTCCGGCCGAGCCGTCCCCGTACGCCGTACCTGCCTGGGAGTTCCGTTTCGCCTCGGCCGGCCGGGTCTGCGGCCAGCACCACGCCGACTCCGTACGCACCCTGCTCCTCATCGAGGCCCGCGCCGACAGCGCCACCCTCACCCGGCTCTACCACCAGGGCACCGCCGCCGAACGCCGTGCCGTGCTCCTCGCCCTCCATCACCTCCTCGAAGGTCCCGTCGCTCTTCCGCTCGTCGAGGACGCCCTGCGTACCAACGACACCCGGCTCGTCGCGGCTGCCGTCGGCCCGTATGCCGCCGAGCACCTCGACCCGCACTCCTGGCGGCACGCCGTCCTCAAGTGTCTGTTCACCGGTGTGCCCGTCGACGCTGTCGCCCACCTCCAAAGTCGCGCCGAGGGCGACAGCGAGCTGGCCAGGATGCTCGCCGACTACGCCACCGAGCGCACCGCCGCCGGCCGCGACGTGCCCCCCGACCTCAATCGCGTGTTGACCCTGACCGGCGAGCAGTCCGAGGAGTCCTGATGCGCATCTTCGACCCCCACATCCATATGACCTCCCGCACCACCGACGACTATCAGGCCATGTACGACGCCGGTGTCCGTGCCCTTGTCGAACCGTCCTTCTGGCTGGGCCAGCCCCGCACCTCGCCCTCCTCCTTCTTCGACTACTTCGACGCCCTGCTCGGCTGGGAGCCGTTCCGTGCCGCCCAGTACGGCATCTCCCACCACTGCACACTCGCCCTCAACCCCAAGGAAGCGAACGACCCCCGCTGCACCCCAGTCCTCGACGCCCTGCCCCGCTATCTCGTCAAGGACAACGTCGTCGCGGTCGGCGAGATCGGCTACGACTCGATGACCCCCGCCGAGGACACCGCGCTGGCCGCCCAGCTCCAGCTCGCCGCCGACCACGGCCTGCCCGCCCTCGTCCACACCCCGCACCGCGACAAACTCGCGGGCCTCCACCGCACTGTTGACGTCATCCGCGAATCCGCGCTCCCCACGGAACACGTGCTCCTCGATCACCTCAATGAAACGACCGTAAAGCACGCCACTGACAGTGGCTGCTGGCTCGGTTTCTCCATCTACCCGGACACCAAGATCGACGAGGACCGGATGGTCGCGATCCTCAAGGCGTACGGAACCGAGAAGGTGCTGGTCAACTCCGCCGCCGATTGGGGCAAGAGCGATCCGCTCAAGACCCGCAAGGTCGGCGACGCGATGCTCGCCGCCGGATTCAGCGAGGACGACGTCGACCAGGTCCTGTGGCGCAACCCGGTCGCCTTCTACGGGCTCAGCGGCCGCCTCCAGCTCGACATCCCCGAACCGGAGTCCCTGCACGAGGGCAACTCCATCCTCCGCGGCGGGGAATGAGGAGGCCGACGCATGCGCTTCCGCCACCCCGACGGCACCACCGTCCACCTCTCGTACTGCACCAACGTCCACCCCGCGGAGACCCTCGACGGTGTCATCGCCCAACTGCGTGACCACTGCGAGCCGGTACGCAAACGCCTCGGCCGCGACCGCCTGGGCATCGGCCTCTGGCTGGCCAAGGACGCGGCCCACGCCCTGATCACAGACCCGGCGGCACTGCGCGGTCTGCGCGCCGAACTCGACCGCCGCGGCCTGGAGGTCGTCACCCTCAATGGCTTCCCCTATGAGGGATTCGGCGCTGAAGAGGTCAAGTACCGCGTCTACAAGCCCGACTGGGCCGACCCGGAACGGTTGGCACACACCACCGACCTGGCTCGCCTTCTCGCAGCCCTCCTCCCCGACGACGCCACGGAAGGCACCATCTCCACCCTCCCCCTGGCCTGGCGCACGACCTTCGGCGCTACGGCGGCCGAGGCCGCGCACACCGCACTCACCACCCTCGCCGAGCGCCTGGACGCTCTGGAGGAGCTGACCGGCAAGTCAATACGTATCGGTCTGGAGCCGGAGCCCGGCTGCGTCGTCGAGACCACGGCGGAGGCGATGCGTCCCCTCGCCGCGATCGCGTCCCGCCGCATCGGCATCTGCATCGACACCTGTCATCTCGCCACCTCCTTCGAGGATCCGCAGACTGCCCTCGCCGCACTCATCGCGGCGGGCATCACCATTCCCAAGGCGCAGCTGTCCGCCGCGCTCCACGCCGAAGAACCTCACCTTCCCGAAGTGCGGGCAGCGTTAGATGCCTTCGCCGAACCGCGCTTCCTGCATCAGACCCGCACCCGCACCGCCGCCGGGTTGCGCGGCACGGACGACCTCGACGAAGCCCTCGCGGGCCAGACGCTGCCCGAGGCCGCCCCCTGGCGCGCGCACTTCCATGTCCCCCTGCACGCCCCGCCGGCCCTGCCACTCACCTCCACCCTCCCCGTACTCCAGGACACGCTGACCCGGCTCGTCGGCGGGCCGGTTCCGTTGACGCGGCATCTGGAGGTGGAGACGTACACCTGGCAGGCCCTCCCACCCGAACTGCGCCCCCGTAACCGAACCCAGCTCGCCGACGGGATCGCCGCCGAACTCGCCCTGGCCCGTGACCTGTTGACCGACCTCGGCCTGAAGGAACTCCCATGACGGACGCCCCGAACCCCACCCCCCTCCTGGTCCTG
>NZ_JBEXEX010000126.1:0-3103 GCF_040606445.1 Streptomyces sp. NPDC005408
ACCATCCCCGACTGGGCCAGCTACTACGCCCAGCAACAACGCCGCCGCATCCCCCTCCCCAGCTACCCCTTCCAGCACAAGCGCTACTGGCTGGACCGGCAGACCACAGCGCAGCCCATCGACAGTGCCACCACCGCGCGCCGCGACAACATCTCGGACTGGTTCTACGCCCCTTCCTGGCAGCGAGCCGCTCTCCCCGCCGGGGAGCAGCCGGACTGCAGCCGGCACTGGCTGGTCTTCGCCGACGGCCTGGGCGTGGGTGAGGCGGTCGTCGAGCGGCTGCGGTCCGGCGGCGCCACCGTCACCGTGGTGGCGGCGGCCAACGCCTGGTCCGAGCCAGGAGACGGCCGGTACGGCATCGACCCCGCCAGCAGCGCCGACTACGACCGGCTGATCAACGCGCTACGGGAGGGCCCCGCCGGCGTACCCACCCGCATCGTCCACGGCTGGAGCGTCACCGCACCGGGCGAGGAGGGCAGCCTCCAGCACGGCTTCGAGAGCCTGATCCGCCTCGCCCAGGCCCTCGTTCGCCACCCGGACAGCGAGCCGCGCCGGATCTGGGTGCTCAGCAACGGGCTGCACAACGTCACCGGCGCCGAGCTGCTCTCACCGCTGAAGGCCACCCTGCTGGGCCCGTGCCGCGTGCTGCCCCGCGAGCTGCCCGGCACCACCTGCCGCAGCGTCGACCTCGACTGCCTGACTGCTCCCACTCAGGATCAGCTGGTGAGGCTGATGGCCGAGTTGGCCGCTGAGCCGGAGCCCGGCACGGAGACGGTGGCCCACCGGGGCGGCCACCGCTGGTCCCAGCACTACCTGCCGCAGCCACTGCCCCGACGTGACCAGTCGCCGGTGGTGCGCAGGGATGGTATCTACCTGGTCACCGGCGGCACCGGCGGCCTGGGCCTGGCCCTGGCCGAGCACCTCGCGGCCGCGGGAGCACGGATCGCGCTCACCGCCCGCACCCGGCTGCCGAACGCCGAGGAGTGGGACTCGTGGCTCGTCCGCAACCCGGGTAAGGGCCGACTCACCGAAACCGTGAGGAAGTTGGTCCGCCTGCGGGACGCGGGGGCGGAGCTCCTGGTGTTCCAGGCCGACGTGAGCGACCAGGCGGCGATGCGCGAGGCCGTCCGGCAGACCACCCTGCGCTGGGGAGCCATCCACGGCGCCTTCCACACGGCGGGCGTGGCTGGTGGCGGCCTGATCCAGCTCAAGGACCTCCAGGCGGCCGCCGAGGTGCTGCTCCCGAAGGTACGCGGCACCCTGGTGCTGGAGGAGGTACTGGCAGACCATGAGCTGGACTTCCTGGTCCTGTTCGGCTCGAACGGTGCGAACATCGGCAGTGTCGGACAGGTCGACTACTGCGCCGCGAACTGCTTCCTCGACGCCTTCGCCCAGGACCGCGGCCGTAGCCAGCGGGTGATCTCGATCGACTGGGGTCCGTGGCGGGAGATCGGCATGGCGGTCAGTACCGCTACGCCCTCCGGCATCGAGCAGGTGGACCAGCGCGCCATGTCGGCCGCCGAGGGACTGTGGGCCCTCGACACGATCCTGGCCGGTGCCTCGGAGTCGCAGATCATCGTGTCGCCCGCCGAGCTCTCGGCGCTCTTCGCGAGCGCCTTCTCGCTGGACCAGGACGCCACCGCGGAGCCCCACACCGCCGCGCACGACCGCCCGAACATCCTGACCGAGTTCGTGGCACCGCGCAGCGACACCGAGCGCACGGTCTGCGAGGTGTGGCAGGACCTGCTGGGCATCGAAAAGGTTGGCATCCAGGACAGCTTCTTCGATCTGGGCGGCAACTCCCTGATCGCGATCCAACTGGTGAGCACCGTCAACACCCGGCTGGGCACGAAGCTCACGCTCGGCGACCTGTACGAGGGACTGACGGTCGCACACCTGGCCGGCCTGGCCGAGAAGCCCGTACAGCAGGCAACAAGTAACAACCTCAAAGCACTTGAGGACCGCAGAGAGAAGATGCAGCGGCGGCGTCAGCACCAGCAACGGCGTCGAACGGCAAGGGAGAATGATGACCACTGAGTTCACGGATCTCCCGGCACGGGACGGTGTCGCGATCGTCGGGATGGCGGGGCGCTTCCCCGGCGCCGGGGACCTGACCGAGTTCTGGTCGAATCTGCGCGACGGCGTCGAGTCGATCGTCGCCCTGACCGACGAGGAGCTGACGGCGGCCGGAGTGTCACCCGAGGTCTTCGGCCGGCCGAACTACGTCAAGGCCGCACCCAGGTTTGAGGGCATCGGCCTGTTCGACGCGGAGTTCTTCGGGTACACCGCCCGCGAGGCCAAGATCATGGACCCGCAGCACCGGCTCTTCCTGGAGACGGCCTGGGCGGCGCTGGAGCACTCCGGTTACGACGCCGCCCAGTACGACGGCAGCATCGGTGTCTTCGGCGGCGCCAGTACCACCGCCTACCTCGAGAACATCCTCAGCAACCTGGAGCACGGCGAGGCGATCAAGGGCGAGAACGTCGGCCTGGGCTTCGAACTCGCCTTCCTGACCAGCCGGGTGTCGTACAAGCTCGACCTGCGGGGGCCGTGCTTCCCCGTCCAGACCGCCTGCTCGAGCTCGCTAGTCGCGCTGCACGCCGCCTGCCAGAGCCTGCTCAACTACGAGTGCGACATGGCGCTTTCGGGCGCGGTCTCCTACAAGGTGCCCGAGAACACCGGCTACCTCTACCAGGAGGGGTCCTTCGTCTCCCCGGACGGGCACGTCCGCCCGTTCGACGCGGACGCCAGGGGCACGGTCTTCGGCACCGGCGTCGGCGTGGTCGCACTGAAGCGGCTCGAGGACGCGCTGGCCGACGGCGACACCATCCACGCCGTGATCAAGGGATCGGCCGTCAACAACGACGGTGCGGTCAAGGCGAGTTTCACGGCACCGACCGTCGCCGGTCAGGCCGAGGTGATCACGGAGGCACTGGCCGTCGCGGAGGTCGCCCCCGAGAGCATCGACTACGTCGAGGCGCACGGCAGCGGCACCGTGATCGGCGATTCGATCGAGGTGCAGGCCTTGTCGCGGGCATTCGGCAACACCGGATCCTGCGCCCTCGGCTCACTCAAGGGCAACGTCGGCCACCTCGACGCCGCC
>NZ_JBEXEX010000127.1:0-3096 GCF_040606445.1 Streptomyces sp. NPDC005408
GGCTGGATGTGCGGCTCGGCCGCACATCCAGCCCCGCCGGCGTTTGAGGCGCGGGGGTCCGGGGGCGGAGCCCCCGCAACGGGGTCTAGGGCGAAGCCCCAGTTCGGGAAGGGACGGGGTGGGGAACAAGCCCGCCGCAGGCGCCCCGTTCAGCGCACCCCAAGCAGGTGGTCCAGCGCCAGCTGGTCCAGCCGCTCGAACGCCATACCCCGCTCCGCCGCCCCCTCCACGTCGAACTCCTCGAACGCACCCCGGTCCGCAAGCAACCCCGACAGCCCGTCCTCAGCCGTGGGCCGGCACAGTTCGTCGAGGCGCGCCGCCCGCAGCGCATCCCGCACCGCGGGGTCCGCGCGGAACGCCGCCGCGCGTTCGCGCAGGATCAGATAGTTGCGCATGCAGCCCGCCGCCGACGCCCACACCCCATCCGCGTCCTCCGTCCTCGGCGGCTTGAAGTCGAAGTGCCGCGGACCCTCGTAGCCACCGGTCTCCAGCAGGTCGACCAGCCAGAACGCGGACCGCAGATCGCCCGCGCCGAAGCGCAGGTCCTGGTCGTACTTGATGCCGTTCTGGCCGTTCAGGTCGATGTGGAAGAGCTTGCCCGCCCACAGCGCCTGGGCGATGGAGTGCGTGAAGTTCAGCCCGGCCATCTGCTCGTGGCCGACCTCGGGGTTGACTCCGTACAGCTCGGGCCGCTCCAGGTGCTCGATGAAGGCCAGCGCATGGCCGACCGTCGGCAGCAGGATGTCGCCGCGCGGCTCGTTCGGCTTGGGCTCGATGGCGAAGCGCAGCTCGTAGCCCTGCTCGGTGACGTACTCCCCCAGCAGGTCGAAAGCTTCCTTCATCCGGTCGAGCGCGGTGCGCACATCCTTCGCCGCGCCCGACTCCGCGCCCTCGCGGCCGCCCCAGGCGACATACGTACGCGCCCCGAGCTCCGCAGCGAGGTCGATATTCCGGATGGTCTTGCGCAGCGCGTACCGGCGTACGTCCCGGTCGTTCGCGGTGAAGCCGCCGTCCTTGAACACGGGATGGGTGAAGAGATTGGTGGTGGCCATGGGCACGACCAGACCGGTGGCGTCCAGCGCCTGCCGGAAGCGCTTGATGTGCGATTCGCGCTCGGACTCGGACGCGCCGAAGGGGATCAGGTCGTCGTCGTGGAAGGTCACGCCGTACGCGCCGAGTGCGGCGAGCCGCTGTACGGATTCGACCGGGTCCAGCGGCGGGCGGGTCGCGTCCCCGAACGGGTCCCTGCCCTGCCAGCCGACCGTCCAGAGGCCGAAGCTGAACTTGTCCTCGGGGGTGGGAGTGAAGCCTTCCGCCATGGCCATGACCGCCTTCGAACCCTGGTTTGTTTGCTGACCTTACTAATAAAGCACGCCCCCTCCGGATCACAGAAGCCCCAACACCTGTTCGCGCAGGACCGCTTGACGTAATTTGTTCGGCGAACGGCCAAATAGGCCGGGAGGGAGAGGTGGGGACCATGCCCGTGCAGCAGGTCGTCATCGGCGTGGACAGCTCGACCCAGTCCGCCAAGGCCGCGTTCATCGACGCGGCCACCGGCCGCACGCTCGCCGTCGGCCGCGCCCCGCACCAGGTCGGCGGCGAAGGCGGCGCACGCGAGAGCGACCCCGAGGTGTGGTGGCACGCGCTGCGCGAGGCTGTCGCCGCCGGGCTCAAGGAGTCGGGTCTGCCCGCGTCCGCCGTCACCGGTATCGCCGTCGCGGGTCAGCAGCACGGCCTCGTGGTCCTCGACCGGGCCGGACGTCCGGTGCGGCCCGCGCTGCTGTGGAACGACACCCGCTCCGCCCCGCAGGCCGCCGCCCTCACCGAGGCGCTCGGCGGCCCGGACGCCTGGACGACCCGTACCGGATCGGTGCCGGTCGCCTCCATGACGGCCGCCAAGTGGCAGTGGCTGCGCGAGCACGAGCCACGGGCCGCCAAGGCGGCGGCCGCCGTGCGCCTCCCCCACGACTTCCTCACCGAACGGCTTGCGGGCACCGCGGCCACCGACCCCGGCGACGCATCGGGCACCTGCTGGTACTCCACCGCCACCGGCGCCTACGACCCGGAGCTCCTTCAACTCATCGGCCTGGACGCCGACTTGCTGCCTCCGGTCGCCGCGACCGGAGCGGTACGCATCGGCTCGCTGACCGCCACCGCAGCGGCGGACCTCGGCCTTCCGGCGGGCATCGCCGTCGCCGCGGGCACCGGCGACAACATGGCGGCCGCGGTCGGCCTCGGGCTCGGTGGCGCGGGGCTGCTCGACCACCCGGCCCTCAGCCTGGGCACCTCGGGCACCGTCTTCGCGGCCAGCCGCACCCGCCCCGCCTCCCCGGCGCTCGCCGGATTCGCCGCCGCCGACGGTACGTACCTCCCGCTGGCCTGCACGCTGAACTGCACGCTCGCCGTCGACAAGGTCGCGACCCTGCTGGGCCTGGGCCGTGATGCGGCCGAGGCGGGCGGGGAGCTCGTACTGCTGCCGTACCTCGACGGAGAGCGCACCCCCGATCTGCCCGCGGCCTCCGGCCTGCTCACCGGTCTGCGCCACACCACCACCCGGCAGCAGATCCTCGGCGCGGCCTATGAGGGCGCGGTCGTGACGGTGCTGCGCGCGCTGGACGAAGTGCTGCGCGCCTGCGGACTCGACCCCGCCGACAAGGAGGTGGCGGCCCGCCCGCTCCGCCTGGTGGGCGGCGGAGCCAAGGGGCGGCACTGGGTGGAGACCGTACGCCGGCTCTCCGGCCGTCCGCTGCTGATCCCGGAGAGCGGCGAACTGGTCGCCCTCGGCGCGGCGGCCCTCGCCGCGGGGGCTGCCACGGGCGAGGACCCGGTGGCCCTGGCGGGCCGCTGGCAGAGCGGCGACGCCGTCGAACTCCCGCCGGTGGAACGGGACATGGAGACCTGGGAGCGAGTCTCCGCCGCACTGGAGAAAGCTGCACCGACGCTGCTCGCCTGAAGCGGGTACCGTCGGCGGCGGCGGGAAAACCCTAGGGGGTGTCTTTCGGATCTTGCCGGGCTCGCGTGCCCTGGCACGGCACTCCCCCGTAGCCCTTCGGGCACGGGAGGTGCCCCCACGCAGCGTTGTCGTCAGTCGCCGAC
>NZ_JBEXEX010000128.1:0-2855 GCF_040606445.1 Streptomyces sp. NPDC005408
TCCCGCCCGTACTCGAAGCCCTCGCCGCCACCGGCTACCGCGGCCTGACCGTCGTCGAACTGCCCCGCCACTCCCACGCCGGCCCCGAACTCGCCGCGCGCTCCCTGCAGTTCTTACGAAACGGAGGAAGCAACTGATGTACGCACAGGCAGAAACCGCCGACCTGCACACCGAACTCGAAGAGCGGCTCGCGCCCCCCGCCCGGGACTGGCTGGAGGGCGCACTCGCCGCCGCCGAGGCGGCCGAACACCTGCCACCGATACCCGCCCAACGCGGCCTCCCCGCTTGGGAGGTGCGATTCGCAGAGGCCGGCCGCCACTGCGGCGAGGACGCCGCCGACGTCATCCGGGTCCTCCTGCTGCACGCCGCCCGTACCAAGGCCCCGGCAGTGGCCCGCCTCTACCACCAGGGCACCGCCGCGGAACGGCGCGCTGTGCTGCGTGCCCTGCCCTATCTCGGCCTCGACCCCGTCCAGGGGCTGCCGCTCGTCGAGGACGCCCTGCGTACCAACGACACCCGGCTCGTCGCCGCTGCTGTCGGCCCGTATGCCGCCGAGCACCTCGACCCGCACTCCTGGCGGCACGCCGTCCTGAAGTGCCTGTTCAACGGCGTGCCGGTCGATGCGATCGCGTTCCTTGCCGAGCGCGCCAGGGGAGATGCCGAACTCGCCCGCATGCTCGGCGACTACGCCGAGGAACGCACCGCGGCAGACCGCGAGGTGCCCGACGACCTGTACCGGGTGCTCACCCTGACCGGCGAGCAGTCCGACGGCCCGGGGGAGGAGTCCTGATGCGTATCTTCGACCCCCACATCCATATGACCTCCCGCACCACCGACGACTACGAGGCCATGTACGCCGCGGGTGTGCGGGCCGTGGTCGAGCCCGCCTTCTGGCTCGGTCAACCGCGCACCTCTCCCGCCAGCTTCTTCGACTACTTCGATGCCCTGCTCGGCTGGGAGCCCTTCCGTGCCGCCCAGTACGGCATCGCCCATCACTGCACGCTCGCCCTCAACCCCAAAGAGGCGAACGACCCCCGCTGCACGCCGGTGCTTCAGGAACTGCCCCGGTATCTGGTCAAGGACAACGTCGTCGCCGTCGGTGAGATCGGCTACGACTCGATGACCCCCGCCGAGGACACGGCGCTGGCCGCCCAGCTCCAGCTCGCCGCCGACCACGGCCTGCCCGCCCTCGTCCACACCCCGCACCGCGACAAACTCGCCGGGCTGCGTCGCACCGTCGACGTCGTCCGCGAATCCGCGCTCCCCACGGAACACGTGCTGCTGGACCATCTCAACGAGGTGACGGTGAAGGAGGCCAAGGACGCCGGCTGCTGGCTCGGCTTCTCCGTCTATCCGGACACCAAGATGGACGAGGACCGGATGGTCGCGATCCTCAAGGCGTACGGAACCGAGAAGGTGCTGGTCAACTCGGCCGCCGACTGGGGCAGGAGTGATCCGCTCAAGACCCGCAAGGTCGGCGACGCCATGCTGGAGGCCGGATTCGACAAGGACGACGTCGACCAGGTCCTGTGGCGCAACCCTGTCGCCTTCTACGGGCTCAGCGGCCGTCTCACCCTCGATGTGGATGACACCGACGCCACCCACGAAGGCAACTCCATCCTCCGCGGCGGGGATTGAGGAGACTGGCACATGCGCTTCCGCCACCCCGACGGCACCACCGTCCACCTGGCGTACTGCACCAACGTCCACCCCGCGGAGACCCTCGACGGCGTCATCGCCCAGCTGCGCGACCATTGCGAGCCGGTGCGCAAACGCCTGGGCCGCGACCGTCTCGGCATCGGCCTGTGGCTGGCCAGGGACGCGGCCCGCACGCTGTGCAGAGATCCAGCCGCGCTACGGGGCCTGCGCGCGGAGCTCGACCGCCGTGGCCTGGAGGTCGTCACCCTCAACGGCTTCCCCTATGAGGGATTCGGTGCCGAAGAGGTCAAGTACCGCGTGTACAAGCCGGACTGGGCCGATCCGGAGCGACTGGCCCACACCACCGACCTGGCCCGGATTCTCACGTCCCTGCTGCCGGGCGATGTCGCCGAGGGCACTATCTCCACTCTGCCTCTGGCCTGGCGCACCGCGTACGACAACGACCGTGCACGGACGGCCATCGCCGCGCTGAACGCGCTCGCCGAACGTCTCGACACCCTCGAAGGGCTCACCGGACGCTCCGTCCGCATCGGTCTGGAACCCGAGCCCGGCTGCATCGTGGAGACGACCGCCGACGCCATCGACGTCCTCGGTGAGCTGCCGCGGGAGCGGATCGGTATCTGTGTGGACACCTGCCATCTCGCGACCTCATTCGAAGATCCGCAGTGTGCGCTCGACGCACTTGACGGCGCGGGTATCCCGGTCGTCAAGGCCCAGTTGTCCGCCGCCCTGCACGCCGATGAACCCCACCTCCCCGAAGTGCGGGCAGCGCTGGCCGCCTTCGCCGAACCCCGTTTCCTGCATCAGACCCGCACGCGTACCGCCGCCGGCCTGCGCGGTACGGACGACTTGGGCGAAGCGCTGGGTGGGGGCTCTCTGCCGGACGGGGCACCGTGGCGCACGCACTTCCATGTCCCGCTGCACGCGGCCCCCGCCGCTCCACTCACCTCCACGCTGCCGGTCCTGCGGGAGTCCTTGGCGTATCTGGTGGGCGGGCCGGTTCCGTTGACGCGGCATCTGGAGGTGGAGACCTACACCTGGCAGGCGCTCCCGGCCGAGTTACGTCCGCGTAACCGAACCCAGCTCGCGGACGGTATAGCTGCCGAACTCGCCCTGGCCCGTGACCTGTTGACCGACCTCGGCCTGAAGGAACTCCCATGACGGACGCCCCGAACCCCACCCCCCTCCTGGTCCTG
>NZ_JBEXEX010000129.1:0-2674 GCF_040606445.1 Streptomyces sp. NPDC005408
GATCCCACTCCGCATTCGTCAGATCCCCACGGCCCATACCGCCAGCCTGCCCCAACACCCCACTCACGTCAGGAGATCCGAGAAACAGCGCCTAACCCTGGGTAGGCGTACGCAATTTGCATGACAGGCTCTGCCATGGCGAGTGCCCATGGATGCCACTCAGGACGTGGCGCCGACCGGGACAAGGCCGCGAAGACCAGCGCCAGAGCGGCCACGACCACTGTGGCGCTCCACAGGCTCCAGGCGGTTCGTTTCTGCGCCAGTTTCGCTGGCAGGGGCGTCGTGTTCGGGATCGTGCCTACCTCTTGGTTTCCCGCGAGCTCGTTCATGGCTCACCTCCAGTACGGGCACTTTCGGCGGGCGGTGATCCCGGCAACAAGGGAGTCGTATCCCGGGCATCCGGGACTGGCCACGACAGCATTGCGGCGAGTCGGCCTCACCTGACAGGGCGTACCGCGGGGCGCGAGGGGGTCCAGTGGAGCTCTTCGGTGTGCGGGTCGCAGGCCCAGGCTCTGATCGTCCCGGCCGTGACGAGCTGATCGAGCAGTGGGCCCAGGTCTGCGGGTGTGGTGCCGCATGCGCGGCTGAGCCGGTCGGCTTCGATTCCGGTGCGTGCGTGGTCGGGGGTGTGGTGCGCTTCGAGGGCCAGTGCGGTCAGCCGCGCACTGGTCGGCAGTACTCTCAGCGGCACTGCTGAGGCGACGCGTAGTGCCCAGTCGGCTGCCCGGTGGCGATCGGGGCGGCCGGGCGTGTGGCTCAGGGGGTCGACCAACTGGGCGGTGAGGCTTCGGTCGTGCGGGCAGGTGATGCTCTGCTGCGGCCTCAGAACCTGTGTCTGAGCCCTCCATGACAAATGGCAGAGGTTCTGACCTGCGCGGGTATGAGAGTGCGGCCCTCCAGAACACCGGACAGCGGTAGTACGGGCATGTCAGGCTGCGGTGATGGCAAGGAGTCTTCATGAGTAACACGGCTGAACCTGTGGGTGGTTGTCCGCCGCCGGTCGCGACGGTCGCGCTTGCCCACGTCGAGAACGAGATAGCCCATCACATCAGCTCTCTCAACAGCAAACGGACGTTCTACAGGCGAAGATCGTTTGTGCAGACGGTCAGCGCGTCTGTACTCGGCGCGCTAACTACGTTCCTCATCGGCCTGGGACAGATATATCCGAGGGCTTGGCTCTCGGCCGCTTCACTGGCCAGCGCAGGGCTCACGACGGTGACCGCAGCATGGGCGGGGTGGCTTGGAGCTCGGCAAGCCTGGGTGATCCACCAGGTCTCACTCAACAAGTTCTACGCCCTGCGCTCTCGGATCGAACTCGACAAGCTCTCGCGGGCCCACACCGAGATCACGCTTGAAACCGTGAATGGCTAAGTACCTCGACGCCTCCCAAAACCGGTCGGCCGGCGCGCTGCTGGGCAACTGGTACTCCAACGACCGGATCCTGCACCGGGACAGGTTCTACGTCACGATCCTGTAGCCATCCTGACGGCAAACGCCCCGGCCGGTATCACTGGCCGGGGCTCGGCCACACGCGGATGTCGTACTGCTCCGGTCCGTCACAGACGCGCCGCCACACCTTCACCTCGTACGCACCGGAGTCCGGAAGCACTAGAGCCGGGCCCGGCTCCCGTCCCTCCACGTTGACGACTCTCAACTCCCGCTCTGGGACATTGATGCGGCACGCGTTGAGGTATGCGCCGTCTCCGTCGGGCGGCGTGTCGTCCCAGACAGAGAGGGCGACTTCGATGCTGGTCCGTGATTCCCGCGTGGGCACGCCAACCGCCGTGCCATGACCAGACACTGCATCGCCGTCCGGGATGGCGGATTCCACGTCGTCACGATCACCGCCCTCAGCCAGCACCCAGAACTCGCCGTACGAGACGGTGAGCGCGTCGAAGACGACGTCCCAGGGCTGTCGGTCAGGAAACACGTCCTCGCCGAATACCGTTGCTGGTTCCATGAGAGCCACCGTAGCCAGCGCTGCAATCCAGGACTAGTGACCTCTGTGCCAGGTAGCAGCTGCTCCTCTATGACCGCACCTGGCGCTGCCGCATCGCCGCGTGCCCGGCTGGCTCAGTTGCCCGGCTCGATCGGGGCGTTGGCGGAGGAAAGAGGCTCTCCGCCCGGTGGCGGACGGCCCAGTGCAGCTCTTCGGTGTGCGGGTCGAGGTCCCATGTGGTGATCGTCCCGGCGGTGACGAGTTGGTCGAGCAGGCTGCCGAGCTTGGCGGCCCGCGTGCCGCAGGCGCGGCTGAGAAGGTCCGCTTCAACGCCGGTGTGAGGGTGGGCGGGGGATTGGTGTGCTGCCAGTGCCAGTGCGGTCAGCCGCACGCTCGCCGGCAGGCCCCTCAGGGACGGGCTTGATGCGGCGCGCAGGGCCCAGTCGGCAGCCCGGTGACGGTCGGGGCGGCCGGGTGCCTGGGTCGGGACTGTAAAACGTTCGGTGTAACTCCCGATCATGGAAGATGCATCGATGACCAGCGACAACGTGACTGCGGTGGAACCCGTCGAGCCGTCTGAGGCGGCGCGGTCGAAGTCTGTGGACGACCGGCTGATTGACGAGCTGGTGGGCCGGGCTCAGGCCGAGGGCCTTCAGCTGACCGGCGAGGGCGGGCTGCTCCAGCAGTTGACCAAGCGGCTCCTGGAGTCCGCTCTCGAGGGTGAGATCACCGACC
>NZ_JBEXEX010000130.1:0-2541 GCF_040606445.1 Streptomyces sp. NPDC005408
TGCTCCGAAGAACAACAGCGACGCTCCCACGGCTTGTAGGCACACGGTTTCAGGTACTATTTCACTCCGCTCCCGCGGTACTTTTCACCATTCCCTCACGGTACTATCCGCTATCGGTCACCAGGGAATATTTAGGCTTAACGGGTGGTCCCGCCAGATTCACACGGGATTTCTCGGGCCCCGTGCTACTTGGGTGTCTCTTAAACGAGCCGTTGATGTTTCAGCTACGGGGGTCTTACCCTCTACGCCGGACCTTTCGCATGTCCTTCGCCTACATCAACGGTTTCTGACTCGTCTCATTGCCGGCAGACAATGAAAAAGAGATCCCACAACCCCGTATGCGCAACCCCTGCCGGGTATCACACGCATACGGTTTGGCCTCATCCGGTTTCGCTCGCCACTACTCCCGGAATCACGGTTGTTTTCTCTTCCTGAGGGTACTGAGATGTTTCACTTCCCCTCGTTCCCTCCACACTGCCTATGTGTTCAGCAGTGGGTGACAGCCCATGACGACTGCCGGGTTTCCCCATTCGGAAACCCCCGGATCAAAGCCTGGTTGACGGCTCCCCGGGGACTATCGTGGCCTCCCACGTCCTTCATCGGTTCCTGGTGCCAAGGCATCCACCGTGCGCCCTTAAAAACTTGGCCACAGATGCTCGCGTCCACTGTGCAGTTCTCAAGCAACGACCAGCCACCCATCACCCCGCTGAGATCAGCGAGTTCACTGGGGCCGGCATCGCGAAGGGCGAGCTCACGCTCGCACCCTCAGATACCCAACAGCGCGCCCGGCACGACTCCCTGACTCACACGTTCCACGCCGAAGCAGTACTAGTGAAGCCCTGAAACCGTGCCGAATAGTCAACGTTCCACCCATGAGCAACCAGCATCGGACATGCGCCGATGTACTGGCCTCTGGACCGGCGAACCGGCCTAGAAGTGCTCCTTAGAAAGGAGGTGATCCAGCCGCACCTTCCGGTACGGCTACCTTGTTACGACTTCGTCCCAATCGCCAGTCCCACCTTCGACAGCTCCCTCCCACAAGGGGTTGGGCCACCGGCTTCGGGTGTTACCGACTTTCGTGACGTGACGGGCGGTGTGTACAAGGCCCGGGAACGTATTCACCGCAGCAATGCTGATCTGCGATTACTAGCAACTCCGACTTCATGGGGTCGAGTTGCAGACCCCAATCCGAACTGAGACCGGCTTTTTGAGATTCGCTCCGCCTCGCGGCATCGCAGCTCTTTGTACCGGCCATTGTAGCACGTGTGCAGCCCAAGACATAAGGGGCATGATGACTTGACGTCGTCCCCACCTTCCTCCGAGTTGACCCCGGCAGTCTCCTGTGAGTCCCCATCACCCCGAAGGGCATGCTGGCAACACAGAACAAGGGTTGCGCTCGTTGCGGGACTTAACCCAACATCTCACGACACGAGCTGACGACAGCCATGCACCACCTGTATACCGACCACAAGGGGGGCACCATCTCTGATGCTTTCCGGTATATGTCAAGCCTTGGTAAGGTTCTTCGCGTTGCGTCGAATTAAGCCACATGCTCCGCTGCTTGTGCGGGCCCCCGTCAATTCCTTTGAGTTTTAGCCTTGCGGCCGTACTCCCCAGGCGGGGAACTTAATGCGTTAGCTGCGGCACCGACGACGTGGAATGTCGCCAACACCTAGTTCCCAACGTTTACGGCGTGGACTACCAGGGTATCTAATCCTGTTCGCTCCCCACGCTTTCGCTCCTCAGCGTCAGTAATGGCCCAGAGATCCGCCTTCGCCACCGGTGTTCCTCCTGATATCTGCGCATTTCACCGCTACACCAGGAATTCCGATCTCCCCTACCACACTCTAGCTAGCCCGTATCGAATGCAGACCCGGGGTTAAGCCCCGGGCTTTCACATCCGACGTGACAAGCCGCCTACGAGCTCTTTACGCCCAATAATTCCGGACAACGCTTGCGCCCTACGTATTACCGCGGCTGCTGGCACGTAGTTAGCCGGCGCTTCTTCTGCAGGTACCGTCACTTTCGCTTCTTCCCTGCTGAAAGAGGTTTACAACCCGAAGGCCGTCATCCCTCACGCGGCGTCGCTGCATCAGGCTTTCGCCCATTGTGCAATATTCCCCACTGCTGCCTCCCGTAGGAGTCTGGGCCGTGTCTCAGTCCCAGTGTGGCCGGTCGCCCTCTCAGGCCGGCTACCCGTCGTCGCCTTGGTAGGCCATCACCCCACCAACAAGCTGATAGGCCGCGGGCTCATCCTTCACCGCCGGAGCTTTCAACCCCCTCCCATGCGGGAGAAGGTGTTATCCGGTATTAGACCCCGTTTCCAGGGCTTGTCCCAGAGTGAAGGGCAGATTGCCCACGTGTTACTCACCCGTTCGCCACTAATCCACCCCGAAGGGCTTCATCGTTCGACTTGCATGTGTTAAGCACGCCGCCAGCGTTCGTCCTGAGCCAGGATCAAACTCTCCATGAATGTTTACCGGTAATCCGGTGCACACACACGATAAGAGCGGAACGACCGGTCGGAATAAGACCGATCGT
>NZ_JBEXEX010000131.1:0-2195 GCF_040606445.1 Streptomyces sp. NPDC005408
CGCAGAGACAACCAGGAGGTTGGCTTAGAAGCAGCCACCCTTGAAAGAGTGCGTAATAGCTCACTGGTCAAGTGATTCCGCGCCGACAATGTAGCGGGGCTCAAGCGTACCGCCGAAGTCGTGTCATTCGTACACATATCCCCAACGGGAGTACGGATGGGTAGGGGAGCGTCGTGTGCCGGGTGAAGCCGCCGCGTAAGCGAGTGGTGGACGGTACACGAGTGAGAATGCAGGCATGAGTAGCGATACACACGTGAGAAACGTGTGCGCCGATTGACTAAGGGTTCCTGGGTCAAGCTGATCTGCCCAGGGTAAGTCGGGACCTAAGGCGAGGCCGACAGGCGTAGTCGATGGACAACCGGTTGATATTCCGGTACCCGCTTTGAAACGCCCAATACTGAGCCCATTAATGCTAAGGCCGTGAAGCCGCCCTGATCTCTTCGGAGTTGAGGGGAGTGGTGGAGCCGCCGGCCCAAGGTGGTAGTAGGTAAGCGATGGGGTGACGCAGGAAGGTAGTCCAGCCCGGGCGGTGGTTGTCCCGGGGTAAGGGTGTAGGCCGTGTGATAGGCAAATCCGTCACACATTAAGGCTGAGACCTGATGCCGAGCCGATTGTGGTGAAGTGGATGATCCTATGCTGTCGAGAAAAGCCTCTAGCGAGTTTCATGGCGGCCCGTACCCTAAACCGACTCAGGTGGTCAGGTAGAGAATACCGAGGCGTTCGGGTGAACTATGGTTAAGGAACTCGGCAAAATGCCCCCGTAACTTCGGGAGAAGGGGGGCCATCACCGGTGATGAGATTTACTCTCTGAGCTGGGGGTGGCCGCAGAGACCAGCGAGAAGCGACTGTTTACTAAAAACACAGGTCCGTGCGAAGCCGTAAGGCGATGTATACGGACTGACGCCTGCCCGGTGCTGGAACGTTAAGGGGACCGGTTAGTCACATTTCGGTGTGGCGAAGCTGAGAACTTAAGCGCCAGTAAACGGCGGTGGTAACTATAACCATCCTAAGGTAGCGAAATTCCTTGTCGGGTAAGTTCCGACCTGCACGAATGGCGTAACGACTTCTCGACTGTCTCAACCATAGGCCCGGTGAAATTGCACTACGAGTAAAGATGCTCGTTTCGCGCAGCAGGACGGAAAGACCCCGGGACCTTTACTACAGTTTGATATTGGTGTTCGGTTCGGCTTGTGTAGGATAGGTGGGAGACTGTGAAGCTTGGACGCCAGTTCAGGTGGAGTCGTCGTTGAAATACCACTCTGGTCGTGCTGGATGTCTAACCTGGGTCCGTGATCCGGATCAGGGACAGTGTCTGATGGGTAGTTTAACTGGGGCGGTTGCCTCCCAAAGAGTAACGGAGGCGCCCAAAGGTTCCCTCAGCCTGGTTGGCAATCAGGTGTTGAGTGTAAGTGCACAAGGGAGCTTGACTGTGAGACCGACGGGTCGAGCAGGGACGAAAGTCGGGACTAGTGATCCGGCGGTGGCTTGTGGAAGCGCCGTCGCTCAACGGATAAAAGGTACCCCGGGGATAACAGGCTGATCTTCCCCAAGAGTCCATATCGACGGGATGGTTTGGCACCTCGATGTCGGCTCGTCGCATCCTGGGGCTGGAGTCGGTCCCAAGGGTTGGGCTGTTCGCCCATTAAAGCGGTACGCGAGCTGGGTTTAGAACGTCGTGAGACAGTTCGGTCCCTATCCGCTGTGCGCGTAGGAGTCTTGAGAAGGGCTGTCCCTAGTACGAGAGGACCGGGACGGACGAACCTCTGGTGTGCCAGTTGTCCTGCCAAGGGCATGGCTGGTTGGCTACGTTCGGAAAGGATAACCGCTGAAAGCATCTAAGCGGGAAGCCTGCTTCGAGATGAGGACTCCCACCCCCTTTGAGGGGTTAAGGCTCCCAGTAGACGACTGGGTTGATAGGCCAGATGTGGAAGCCCCGTAAGGGGTGGAGCTGACTGGTACTAATAGGCCGAGGGCTTGTCCTCAGTTGCTCGCGTCCACTGTGTCAGTTCTGAAGTAACGAACTGTCGAGTCCCCCCATGGCCCGGGGGATTCCGGAATCGATATCTTCATAGAGTTTCGGTGGTCATTGCGTTAGGGAAACGCCCGGTTACATTCCGAACCCGGAAGCTAAGCCTTTCAGCGCCGATGGTACTGCAGGGGGGACCCTGTGGGAGAGTAGGACGCCGCCGAACAAT
>NZ_JBEXEX010000132.1:0-1627 GCF_040606445.1 Streptomyces sp. NPDC005408
GGGGTGATGCCGCTGAAGCAGTGCACGGCGTGGGCGCCGAGGTCGGCGGCGACCTGCACGGCGGTGGTCAGCAGCGCGGTGCGGTCGGCGCGGGCGTCGGGGTCCGGGTCCAGGAGGGAGGGGCCGTGCTTGCGGCGCGGGTCGAGGACGTAGCGGGCGCCGGTCTCGACGGTGACGCCGAGTCCCAACTCGCTGAGCTTCTGGGCCACTTGGCGGGTGCGGGTGGCCAGGCCGGGGGCGAGTGGGTCGAGGTGCATGTGGTCGAGGGTCAGTCCGACACCGTCGTAACCGAGGTCGGCGAGGAGGGCGAGGGCGTCGTCGAGACGGAGGTCGGTGAGGCCGTTGGTGCCGTAGCCGAAGCGGAGGCTCATGTGACGCTGACCTTCCGTGCCAGGGTGCGGGCCAGCGGGGCCAGAGCCGCCGTGGCCAGCGCGCCGGCGCTGCCGCCGGCGCGGGCGGCGAGGGTCGCCTGGAGCGGGATCATGGCGCGGATGCCGCCGCCGACGGCCCGTTGGGTGAGGGGCGGGGAGGGGTTGAGGGCGGCGTGGAGGAGGGGCTTGGCGGCGGTACGGATGTAGGCGACGGCCAGCGCGGTGGTGGCGAGGCGAGCCGGGGTAAGGGCGAAGGCCGGTGCGGGCGGTCGGGGTGACTGTGTGGGGGTTTCCCCGATCCCGCCCCTTCCCGAAGCTGGAGGCAAGCCCCCAGACCCCCGGGACGTGAAGGGCGTCACGGGCAGGCCCCGCCGCCCGGCGCGCACGCTTCGCGGCGCGGGAACGCCACCGCCGCCCGAGGCCCTGGACGCGACGGCACCCAGCCCGATCGTCGCCGCAAGCGCGGCGAGGGGCACAGCAGTTGAGCCGCCTTGCGCCTCGCGCCGCGAGACAGCAGTCACCGCGTACGTGTGCGCCGCAAGCACGCCCGCGGAGGGCAGCGCGGCGAAGACCCCCGAGGGGCCACGGTCCGCGACCCTGGCTATCCCAAGGCCTGCCCGCCCGGCCCCGCGCCCGGCCGAGCCGACACCCACGGCGCCCGCGCCCCGCCAGCTTCCGACCCTGGCGAGCCCAAGCCCTGCCCGCCCCGCCACGCGGTCGCCCGAGCCGACACCCACGAGCCCAAGGCCTGCCCGCCCGGCCCCGCGCCCGGCCGAGCCGACACCCACGGCGCCCGCGCCCCGCCAGTCTCCGACCCTGGCGAGCCCAAGCCCTGCCCGCCCCGCCACGCGGTCGCCCGAGCCGACACCCACGAAGCAACCGCCCGCTCGCCCGGTGCCATGATCGGCCGAGCCGACCCCCGCGGCCCGCCGGGCAGGCGCCGAACCCGTCGCCACCGCGCCCAGCACCAGATCCAGGCCCCGCGCCGCCGCCATCGCAGCCGGGCCGCCCGCCGTCTGCTTGAAGTAGAGGTCGTACGACCAAACCGCCCCGGACAGAGCCGTCGCCACCACCAGCGCCGGACGGCCCGCCAGGGCCGCGAGCCCGAGGCCCATCGCCGTCAGGGCGCCGGCCGCAGCAAACGCCCCGGACGCACTGACGCGACCCGACGGAATCGGACGATGCGGCCGCTCCACCGCATCCACCTCACGATCCGCCCAGTCATTCAGCGCCATCCCCGCCTCGTACAAACACAA
>NZ_JBEXEX010000133.1:0-1563 GCF_040606445.1 Streptomyces sp. NPDC005408
CGGGGCTGAACGTGCGGCCGAGCCGCACATTCAGCCCCGCCGGCGTTTTGAGGACACGCGCGAAGCGCGTACGGGGGTCTGGGGGCGCAGCCCCCCACGCGGCGGAGCCGCACATGTCACAGCCAGGAAGGGGCGGGTAGGGGACAAGGCCCGCCGCAGGCGCACCCTACCGCGTCCGCAGCTCCGCCTCGATCAGGTCCGCCGCACGGCGCGTGCCCCCCTCCGTTGCCATCTGGGACCTGATCTCCTCGAGATTCCGGGCCACTTCGGGGTCCGATGTCAGGGCAAGCACCGCTTCCCTGAGCTCCGCGGCCGTCGCCGACTCCGAGTCGAGGCGCCGCGCCACCCCCAGACCGACCAGCATGTCCGCGTTGCCGAACTGGTCGACCGCCTGTGGGACCGCCACCATCGGGGTTGCCGTGGCCAGGCCCTCCTGGCTGCCGCCCGCGCCCGCGTGCGTGATGAAGGCGTCCGCCTCGCGCAGGACGGCCAGTTGCGGCACCCACGGGTGCACCTCGACGTTGGCCGGAATCTCGCCGAGCTCCGACTCCTCGACGTACCGGCCGATCTGCAGCACCACATGCCAGCCCGGCAGTTCGCCGAAGGCCTTCACACACTCGCGGTAGAAGGCGGGCTGCTTGGTGAAGGCCGAGCCGAGCGAGACCAGCAGCACTCTCTCCGCACCGGCCGGACGCCGCCACTCCCCCTGTTCCGTGCGTTCGCCCTGGCACGCGCCGACAAAGGTGTACATCGATTCGTCGACCCGGTCCGCATGGGGCTGGAGCGCCTTCGGGATGAGGACGAGGGAGCGGCGCGGGCGGCCGACGAAGGGGTCGGGGTGGGTGTGGATGCCGTTCTCGGCAAGCCAGTTAGTGAAGCGCGCGTAGTACGCCTTGCCGCGCTCGGACGCCTTGAGGTCGGCGGTCATCGGCTCGGCGACCTCCTCCTCGTACCCCTCCCAGGCAACGAGGTTGGGCGAGAGCGATATCGCCGGTACGCCCCACCGGTGGGCGGCAACGATCGCGGGGTACGAGGTGATGTCATGGATCACCAGATCCGGCTCGTCCCCCTCGAACGCCGCTGCCAGCTGCGGCAGCACCTGGATCGCGTCGTTCAGGAAGGGCTCGATGTTGTCGATCAGCTCGGTGCCCCAGGCTTCGGGCTCTTCTTCCGTGGGCAGCGTGGAGCGGTAGATCACCGGCTCCGCGCCGGTGGCGGCGATCCTGTCGGCGTACGACGCGGGGATCGCGTAACTGACGCGGTGCCCACGGGCGACGAGTTCCCGGACGACCTCGATGCTCGGGTTCACATGCCCGGGAGCGGCGATGGAGAACATGGCGATATGGGCACGCTGGGGTTCGGTCATGCCAGAACCGTAAACGAGACGATACGTCTCGTGCAACCTCATTCCCTCGCGCGCTGGTGTCGACGATGGCTAGGGCCTGTCGTTTGGATCAGGCCGGATCAGGGAGCGGCCCGCCGCGGAGCGGCTGATGTCACTGCGGTGCGTGCGATCGCAGGCCGGAGGATGGGGGTCCCCCCGCCGAAGGCAGGGGGAGAGCC
>NZ_JBEXEX010000134.1:0-1537 GCF_040606445.1 Streptomyces sp. NPDC005408
CTAAGGGCTGTCCCGTAACTGCTGGCCGCAGGTGAGATGATCTTGATGTGGCTGGTGTGATCACGGCGTCGGAGCCGTCATGGATAGGACCGTTCACCGGCCTGAGCCCGCGCTGTTTCCGTGCGTTGATCACTGCGTTGCGCCGCGAAGGGGCTGATGCCGTGCGTCGGGGACGGCCGTGGAGCCTTCCGTTGGAAGATCGGGTGTTGCTGGTCACGGCCTACTGGCGCACGAACTTGACGATGCGCCAACTGGCCCCGTTGTTTGGGATCTCGAAGTCTGCGGCTGACCGGATCATCGATCAGGTCAGCCCACTCCTCGCGCTGCGGCCCCGGCTCCGCTTCGCCAAGGACACCGTGCTCATTGTGGACGGCACCCTGGTGCCCACCCGCGACCACACGGTCGCCGAACAGTCCAAGAACTACAGGTACTCCACCAACCACCAGGTCGTCATCGATGCCGACACCCGCCTCGTTGTCCTGGTCGGCCGGCCGCTGCCGGGCAACCGCAATGACTGCAAGGCGTGGGAGGAATCCGGAGTCAAGGCCGCAGTCGGCAAGACCATGACCATCGCCGACGGCGGCTATCCCGGCACTGGAGTCGTCATGCCCCACCGTCGGCGGGTGGGCGAGGAACTGCCCGCCTGGAAGCAGGAACACAACCGCTCACACAAGCAGGTCCGCGCGCGCGTCGAGCATGCCTTCGCACGGATGAAAACTTGGAAGATCCTCCGCGACTGCCGGCTGAAGGGCGAAGGCGTCCACCACGCGATGCTAGGCATCGCCCATCTGCACAACCTTGCGCGCAGCGCGTGATCACACTCAACCGAAGCACCTGCCCGTTCAAGATTCGATGGGAAGGATCTGGACCAGGCCGACCCAGTTCTCCTCGTCCGCCTTGGTGTGGGTGGCGCGGACCCTCCAGCGGCTGGCAGGCAGCGGGACCGATGCCTGGGCGGGCATCCCGTCCCCGGGATACTCGATGTCCAGTTCAGAGCCTGTTTCGGCGGAGTCCATGAGCGTGGCTGGACCGTCCGACACCCACGTGCCGCACTCCTCCCACTGGGTGGCCGGGTCTGCGAGGACGGCCCTGGCCGCAGCCTTCAACTCGGCCTCGGAGTCGGCGGCAAGCCACCGCAGGAAGGCTCGATGCTCGGGTAGATAACAGCTGGTGGCTGGCTCGTCCGCCAGTACCAGTGCCTGTGCACCGTTCTCGCCAACGGCGATCACACCGGCCAGATCGTCCACCGCGCAGGCTCGGTCGTAGTCGTCTGGAGTGGTGGCGTCTCCCGCCATGACGCCGGTCTCCGTACACCCACGCCATGCAGCCAACGCGGAGACCGGGATGACGATCAAAGGCCCACCCATCGACTCCACCCAAACAGGGGAGGTGTGGGACGCATCGGCTGCAGTAGATGAAGAGACGCTCATGCCGTCAGTGTGCCCGCGCCCACTGACAACGCCCGCAGTGACCCATTGGCACCCAGGACAGGAACGGCTTAGGGCCTGCGGCGACTTCAGTTACGGGACAACCCTTA
>NZ_JBEXEX010000135.1:0-1519 GCF_040606445.1 Streptomyces sp. NPDC005408
GCGCTGAACGCTTTCGACATCACCTTCGACGGCCGACTCTCAGCAGCCCGTCAGTAACCAACAACCCCAGTTACACCGCTCGTTTGACAGACCCGGATCTGGTAGCAGGCCAGCGGCCCACGACAACGGGCGGCCCTGGGCTTCACGCCTCTCCCGCACCAGGGCCGCCGACGCTGGCAATCCGGCCGATGAACCGTTCCGGGTTTGATGGAGATGGTATGCCCCGGTTCTGATGGCGTCGGGTTGCTGGACAATTGACGATCCAGCAGCCTTCGGAGGCCGTGATGCCCCGCAGCTATCCGCCCGAGTTCCGCCGCAAGGTTCTCGATCTCGTCGCATCGGGAAGGAAGGTCGCCGAGGTCGCCCGGCTCCTCGGCATCAGCGACCAGACGATCTATGTCTGGCGCCGCCAGCACCTCATCGATACAGGGCAGTTGCCCGGTACGAACAGCAGTGACCTGTCCGAGCTCGCTGCGGCCCGTAAGCGTATCGCCGAGCTGGAGGCCGAGTTGGCTATCCACCGGCGGGCTGCTGAACTGCTGGGTGAGGTGACGTCCCCAAAAGGCGGTTCGAAGCCATCCGGGTGATGGCCCGCGAGCACCTGCCGGTGCAGTTGGCCTGCCGGGTGCTGCATGTCGCCGAGTCCGGGTACCATGCCTGGCGGGACCGTCCGCCGTCGAACCGCCTGGTCAAGCACGCCTGGCTGACCGAGGCCATCGTGGGCATCCACACCGCCTCCTGGGGCACCTACGGCTCCCGCCGGGTGCACGCCGAACTCGGTCTGGGCCTGAGCATCCATGTCAGCCATGGCACCGTGGAGCTGCTGATGCAGCGCGCCGGCCTGCACGGCCTGCCCGGCAACCGGCGCCCCCGCGCCAAGCATGTGACCCCCTCCGTCACCGACCTGGTGGAGCGGAACTTCACCCGTCACGCCCGAGACCAGTTATGGGTCACGGACATCACCGAGCACCTCACCTGGGAGGGCAAGGTGTACTGCGCGGTCGTCCTGGACACGTTCTCGCGACGCGTGGTGGGCTGGTCGATCGACGCCTCGCCCACCGCGGCGCTGACCACCAACGCCTTGGCCATGGCCATCGGCAACCGCTCCCCGCGGCCGGGTGGCACCATCATCCACTCCGATCACGGAGTGCAGTTCGGGTCCTGGGCGTTCACCCAGCGCGCGAGAACATCCGGCCTGCTGCCCTCGATGGGCTCCATCGAGGACTGCGTGGACAACGCGATGATGGAGTCCTTCTGGGCCCGGGTCCAGGTCGAACTGCTCAACCGCAGACGATGGCGAACGCGTCTGGAGCTGTCCACCGCGCTCTTCGAGTACCTGGAAATCTTCCATAACCGAACAGCGCAGGCACTCCGCGCTGGGCATGCTCAGCCCGGTGGAATACGAACTCCGCACCCCGCCTAGCAGGACTCCGTTACGTCTGCCTGTCGGTCCTGTTTGGGGGCATGTTGAGGGTGTGGATGCACATGAAGTGAACCGTGCTCGGGCGAAGTTGGCGTT
>NZ_JBEXEX010000136.1:0-1378 GCF_040606445.1 Streptomyces sp. NPDC005408
GGGACTGTAAGACGTTCGGTGTAACTCCCGATCATGGAAGATGCATCGATGACCAGTGAGAACGTGACAGAGCACGAGCCCGTGGAGTCGACAGCGGCCGTGTCGGCGAAGGCCGTGGACGACCGGCTGATCGACGAGCTGGTGAACCGGGCCCAGGCCGAGGGTCTGCGGCTGACCGGCGAGGGCGGGCTGCTGCAGCAGTTGACCAAGCGGCTGCTCGAGTCAGCCCTCGACGGTGAGATCACCGACCACCTCGGCTATGACAAGCACGATCCGGCAGGCAAGGACGGCGGCAACTCCCGTAACGGCAAACGCTCCAAGACCGTCCTGACGGACGTGGGGCCGGTGGAGATATCCGTGCCCCGTGACCGGGACGGCTCGTTCGAGCCGAAGATCGTCAAGAAGCGACAGAAGCGCCTGACCGGCGTCGACGAGATGGTCATCTCGCTGGCCGCGAAGGGGCTGACCACCGGTGAGGTCCAGGCCCACCTGGCGGAGGTCTATGGCGCCGAGGTGTCCCGGCAGACCATCTCCACCATCACCGACAAGGTCCTCGAGGGCATGGCCGAATGGCAGAACCGCCCCCTCGACGTCGTCTATCCGGTGATCTTTATCGACGCGATCCACGTGAAGATCCGCGACGGCGCCGTCGCCAACCGGCCCGTCTACGTGGCCCTGGCCGTCACGGCGGAGGGTCGGCGCGACATTCTGGGACTGTGGGCCGGCGACGGCGGCGAGGGCGCCAAGCACTGGCTGCACATCCTCACCGAGATCAAAAACCGGGGCGTGGGCGACGTGCTGATGCTGGTCTGCGACGGCTTGAAGGGCCTGCCCGAGGCCGTCGGGACCGTCTGGCCGATGACCATCGTGCAGACCTGCGTAGTTCACCTGCTGCGGAACTCTTTCCGCTATGCCGCCCGCCAGGACTGGGACAAGATCGCCAAACTGCTCAAGCCCGTCTACACCGCACCGACCGAGGAGGCCGCCCTGGACCGGTTCGCCGAGTTCGCCGATGCCTGGGGCAGGAAGTATCCGGCGATCGTGAAACTGTGGGAGAACGCCTGGGAGGAGTTCACCCCGTTCCTGCGGTTCGACACCGAGATCCGCCGCATCGTCTGCACGACGAACGCGATCGAGTCGGTCAACGCCCGCATCCGTCGGGCGGTCAAGGCCCGCGGCCACTTCCCCAGCGAGCAGGCCGCCCTGAAGTGCGTCTACATGGCCATCATGTCGCTCGATCCCACCGGCAAGGGCCAGGCCCGCTGGACCATGCGCTGGAAGACCGCGCTGAACGCTTTCGACATCACCTTCGACGGCCGACTCTCAGCAGCCCGTCAGTAACCAACAACCCCAGTTACACCGCTCGTTTGACAGACCC
>NZ_JBEXEX010000137.1:0-1367 GCF_040606445.1 Streptomyces sp. NPDC005408
CACTTCCCAATGCCGTTGTCAAGGCGCTGCGGTGACTGGCGGTCAGGCCTGGTAGAGCGCACCGTCACGGAGCATGGCCCACAGGACGTTGGCTCGTCGGCGGGCGAGGGAGAGCAGGGCCTGCTTGTGGTTCTTGCCTTCGCTGCGCTTGCGCTCGTAGTACGTCTTCGAGGCGGGACACGATCTGAGACTGGCCATGGCGGAGAGGTAGAAGGCCCGCAGGAGGCCGCGGTGGTAGCGGCGGGGACGACGCATGTTGCCGCTTACGCGCCCTGAGTCCCGAGGCACGGGGGCCAGGCCGGCGAACGCGGCCAGGCGGTCCGCGCTGCCGAAGGCTTCCATGTCACCGCCGGTGGCTGCGAGGAACTCCGCGCCGAGCATGCTCCCCATTCCGGGCAGGCTGCTGATCACTCGCGCATGCGGATGTTGGTGAAACCGGGCCTCGATCAGGGCGTCGAGCTCGGCTATCTCCTCGTTGAGCGCCAGCACCCCCTTCGCAAGACGGGCGACCATCATCGCGGCCAACTTCTCGCCGAGCAGTGCCGTGTGCTGGGCGTCAGCCGCCTCGACCGCGATGCGGGCGATCTCGGCAGCGCCTCTGACCTTGCGGTTCTTCAACCAGGTCGTGATGCGGCGGACGCCCGCCCGACGGATGGCTGCAGGCGTCTGGTAGCCGGTCAGCAGCAGGACTGGCCCTTGGTTCGTCAGGGTCAGCGTGCGTTCTAGAGCAGGAAAGATCTCCAGGAGTTGTGCCCGCAGGCGGTTGACCTGACGGGTGCGGTCACAGACAAGGTCAGTGCGGCGAGCGGTCAACGTCCGTAGATCGACGGCTACTTCGTCGCCGGGCCGCAGAATGCTGAGGTCGCGACGTATGCGGGCCTGATCGGCGATGATGTGCGCGTCGCGGGCATCTGTCTTCCCTTGGCCTCGGTAGCCAGCCGAGGCGTGATGGACGGCCAGGCCGGTGATGTATGCCATCGGCTGGTCGTGGCTGAGCAGGAGCCCGATCAGCAGCGCGCCGCAACCATGGTTGATGTCGACTGCCCATAGCACGTCTTCGGATAACGCGAGGACGTCGCCGATCAGTTGCAGCAGCTCTGTCTCGTCGTTCAGAACCCGGCGTGACAGGAGGCGTTCCCCCTGCCCGTCGATCACGACGCAATGGTGATGCTCTTTGCCGATGTCCAAGCCGGCCCAAATCTCTGGCACGGTCACCTCCGCCAGGTCGTCGTTCTGAACCTGCAGACGACTTCGCCGGCACTGTCCTACGAAGCGATCGAGTCGCGTATCCCAATCAGCGGTCGAGTCGTCGCGGGGCTCCGGGCGGCCAAGTGTCAGCAGCCTTGAAGACGGCAACAGCTTCTGAG
>NZ_JBEXEX010000138.1:0-1272 GCF_040606445.1 Streptomyces sp. NPDC005408
CCAACTCGGCCTTCGGCCGTCCCGTCCTCGCCATCCACCCATGATGCCGACTCAAGACCAACTTACGCAGCGAATTCTCGACTCAGGACACTAGGGCGTGTTTCGAATGTGCTGCTCACACCTATTCGTTGATGGTCGCGACGGGGACGGTCGCCTCGTAGCGGACTGCGAGCGGCGTCGGGCCCGGACAGGCCCCGCACCCGGCCCGATCGATGGGGCGGAGGCGGCCTGACCGGCGCAGCCAGGGGCGAGGGCCCGGCACCCGGTATGTGTGCCGGGCCCTTTGGTGTGCAGTTCAGTTGAGCTGGAGTAGTGGGGTGTCGGTGGCGAGGATGTCCCGGAGGGCTGGGATGTCTGTCCAGGTGAGGCCGAGGGTGCGGGCGGCGTACCGGAGGGTGACGTGGTCGGCTCCGTCGGCCGCCTCGCGGAGGGTCTTCATGGCCCCGTCCTGGTTGAGGAAGGAGGTCCTCCCGGCGGGCGGGTCTTGCTGGGGTGTTCGGTTGCGTTCGGGTTCCAGCCCGTGAATGCCGGTGAGCCGGTGGGAGAGGTCGGCTGCCGCGTCCAGGGTTGCTGGGCGCTCGTCGAGGAGGGCTCGCGCGATCGGGTTGTGCCCGATGGCTTCCTGCAGCGGCAGGTGGTACAGCCGTGGGGAGACATCGGTGAGGTGGATGGTGTTGTTGACGGCGCGGACGGTGCCGCGGGCGCCATGGATGGCGGCGGCCCACAGTGCAGATGCCTCGGAGGGGTGCCAGGCCAGTGCGGCGGCGACTGACCAGTTGGCTGTACTTTGCTCCAACACCCCATATTGTGCGGCGAGTTGTTTTCGCCTGTCAGGCCCATAGCCGCTACCGGGACTAATCGCAGTGCACCGCCCTTTGGGGCGGTGGTGAAGCGATTCTCAGGGCTGCTCTGACCCGCAGGTCACAGTGGACGATTCTGCTGTTCGATGCACTGGCGGACGATCGACAACGGCGCCCCGCCGACCGATCCGGCGAAGTAGGAACCGGACCATAGCCGTTGTGCCCGCCAGTAGTGCCGGACCAGGTCGGGGTACTCCTGGCGCAGTCGGCGGGAGCTGACGCCCTTGAGGCTGTTGACCAGCTTGGACAGGGCGACCTTCGGAGGGAAGTTCACCAGGAGGTGGACGTGGTTGTTCTCGCCGTTGAACTCGACCAGTTCGACCTCGAAGTCCGTGCAGACGCTGCGCATGATCTCTTCGAGTCGTGTCAGGTGCTGGTCGGTGAAGACCTTATGCCGGTACTTCGTCACGAA
>NZ_JBEXEX010000139.1:0-1239 GCF_040606445.1 Streptomyces sp. NPDC005408
CGATCCAGCCGATGGCGGAGCGGCTGCCGGACGGCAACGAGCAGAACCTGCAGCAGTTCGTGAACCAGTCGACGTGGGATCCGGTGCCGGTGCGGCGGCGGATCGCGCAGCGGATGGTGCCCCAGGTCGGCCCGGATGCCTGGGCGGTCGATGATGTGTCGTTCCCCAAGGACGGCCGGATGTCGGTGGCGGTCGCCCCGCAGTACTGCGGAGCCTTGGGCAAGCAGGCCAACTGTCAGGTCGCGGTGAGCGTGCACGCGGTCTCCGAGGCCGCGTCCTGTCCGCTGCAGTGGCGCCTGTTCGTGCCCGAGGAGTGGGCGGACGATCCGGTCCGCCGGCGCAAGACGGGGATCCCTGAGGAGATCGGGCACCGGGAGAAGTGGCGTCTGGCCTTGGACGTCCTCGATGAGCTGGCCGGATGGGATCTGGTTCCGCCGGTGCTGGTGGCCGACGCCGGCTACGGGCAGAACGCCGACTTCCGCGACGGGCTGGAGCGTCGGAGCATCGGCTACGTGGTGGCGATCCGCTCGGATGTGACCGTCCACCCGCACGATGCGGCGCCCACTGCCCCCACCTGGTCCGGCAACGGCCGCAAGCCTCAGCCCCGCTACCGCGACAAGCCGCCCCCGGTGGCCGCGCTCGCGGCGGGCCACGGGCGGCAGACGTTCACCGAGGTGACCTGGCGAGAAGGCTCCCGCGGGCCGATGCGTTCACATTTCCTGTCCCTGCGGGTGCGGCCGGCCGGGGTCAAATCCCGACGCCTCGCCCAGGCCGCCGCCACCACGCGGGAGGGCTGCTGGGACGGTGTCCTGCCCGAGGTCACGCTGCTGGTCGAATGGCCCGACGGCGCCGAGGCGCCCACCGGCTACTGGCTGTCCAACCTGCCCGACACGATCTCCCTCGCCGAACTGGTCCGCCTCGCGAAGATCCGCTGGCGCATCGAGCACGACTACCGCGAACTCAAACACGGCCTCGGCCTGGACCACTTCGAGGGCCGCTCCTGGATGGGCTGGCACCACCACGTCACCCTGGTCACCGCCGCCCACGCCTTCCTCACCGAACAGCGCCTGGCCCCAAAAGCCGATACAGCGGACTCACCCTCTACCAGATCCTCGACACCATCCAAGACCTGCTGAACTGCTGGACAGGCACCTGCACCACCTGCCACCGCCCCCTGCCCACAACATCCACCACCAGCCACAACCCAAGAGCCAGAACAACCTAACGGAGTCCTACTAG
>NZ_JBEXEX010000140.1:0-1224 GCF_040606445.1 Streptomyces sp. NPDC005408
GGCCGAGGGCCTTCAGCTGACCGGCGAGGGCGGGCTGCTCCAGCAGTTGACCAAGCGGCTCCTGGAGTCCGCTCTCGAGGGTGAGATCACCGACCACCTCGGCTATGATAAGCACGATCCGGCCGGGAAGAACGGCGGCAACTCACGGAACGGCACCCGCGCCAAGACCGTGCTTACCGACGTCGGCCCGGTCGAGATAGCCGTGCCCCGCGACCGGGAAGGCAGCTTCGAGCCGAGGATCGTCAAGAAGCGGCAGAAGCGTTTGTCCGGCGTGGACGAGATGGTCATCTCGCTCGCGGCGAAGGGCCTGACGACCGGTGAGGTCCAGGCCCACCTGGCCGAGGTCTATGGAGCCGAGGTGTCCCGGCAGACGATTTCCACGATCACCGACAAGGTCCTCGAGGGCATGGCCGAATGGCAGAACCGACACCTCGACGCCGTCTACCCCGTGACTTCATTGACGCCATCCACGTGAAGATTCGCGACGGCGCGGTAGCCAACAGGCCCATTTACGTGGCCCTGGCGGTCACGACCGAGGGCCGGCGGGACATCCTCGGGTTGTGGGCCGGCGACGGCGGCGAGGGCGCCAAGCACTGGATGCACATCCTCACCGAGATCAGGAACCGCGGTGTGGGCGACGTCCTCATGCTGGTCTGCGACGGGCTCAAGGGCCTGCCCGACGCGGTCGAGGCCCTCTGGCCCCGCACCACGGTCCAGACCTGCGTGGTCCACCTGCTGCGGAACTCCTTCCGTTATGCCGCCCGCCAGGACTGGGACAAGATCGCGCGTGTCCTCAAGCCCGTCTACACCGCGGCGACCGAGGAGGCCGCACTCGATCGGTTCGCCGAGTTCGCCGACGCCTGGGGCAAGAAATACCCGGCGATCGTGCGGCTCTGGGAGAACGCATGGGAGGAGTTCACCCCGTTCCTCCGTTTCGACACCGAGATCCGCCGCATCGTCTGCACGACGAACGCGATCGAGTCCGTGAACGCGCGGATCCGGCGGGCAGTCAAGGCCCGCGGACACTTCCCCAACGAGCAGGCCGCCTTGAAGTGCGTCTACATGGCCATCATGTCGCTGGACCCCACCGGCAAGGGACAAGCCCGCTGGACCATGCGCTGGAAGACCGCACTCAACGCCTTCGACATCACCTTCGACGGCCGCCTCTCCGCAGCCCGTCAGTAACTCCAATAACCCTAGTTACACCGCTCGTTTGACAGACCC
>NZ_JBEXEX010000141.1:0-1115 GCF_040606445.1 Streptomyces sp. NPDC005408
TTGTGTTTGTACGAGGCGGGGATGGCGCTGAATGACTGGGCGGATCGTGAGGTGGATGCGGTGGAGCGGCCGCATCGTCCGATTCCGTCGGGTCGTGTCAGTCCGTCGGCGGCGTTGGCGGCTGCGGGTGTGCTGACCGGGGCGGGCCTCGCGCTGGCCGGTCGGGCGGGCCGCCCGGCGCTGGTGGTGGCGACGGTCCTGTCCGGGGCGGTCTGGTCCTACGACCTGCACTTCAAACACACGCGAGGCGGTCCGGCGGTCATGGCGGCGGCGCGGGGACTGGATGTGGTGCTGGGCGCGGTGGCGACGGGCGGCACGAGGGGAACCTCGCGGGAGCAGGCCCGGGCCCCGGGCGTGCGGTTTGGTGGCCCGGCCGCCGGCGCCCGGACGGATGCGGGCGTGCGGGCGGCGCTTCCCTCTGCTGCTGTGCTTGCGGCGCACACGTATGCGGTGACTGCTGTCTCGCGGCGCGAGGCGCAAGGCGGCTCAACTGCTGTGCCCCTCGCCGCGCTTGCGGCGACGATCGGGCTGGGTGCCCTCGCGTCGCGGGCACCGCGAGGTGCTGGCATACGCGGAGTTGCGCAGGTATCGGATCCCGCGCCGCGAAGCGTGCGCGCCGGGCGGCGGGGCCTGCCCGTGACGCCCTTCACGTCCCGGGGGTCTGGGGGCTTGCCCCCAGCTTCGGGAAGGGGCGGGATCGGGGAAACCCCCACACAGTCACCCCGACCGCCCGCACCGGCCTTCGCCCTTACCCCGGCTCGCCTCGCCACCACCGCACTCGCCGTCGCCTACATCCGTACCGCCGCCAAGCCCCTCCTCCACGCCGCCCTCAACCCCTCCCCACCCCTCACCCAACGGGCCGTCGGCGGCGGCATCCGCGCCATGATCCCGCTCCAGGCGACCCTCGCCGCCCGCACCGGCGCCGGTGCCACAGCAGCCGCGGTGATGGGACTCGTCCCGATCGCCCGCAAGCTCGCACGGAAGGTGAGCCCGACATGAGCCCCGCCGCCCCCATCCGCCTCGGCTACGGCACCAACGGCCTCACCGACCTCCGTCTCGACGACGCCCTCGCCCTCCTCGCCGACCTCGGTTACGACGGTGTCGGACTGACCCTC
>NZ_JBEXEX010000142.1:0-1051 GCF_040606445.1 Streptomyces sp. NPDC005408
GGCCCGTGCGCGGGCGGCGCCGCCTACTCCCCGGCGCTCACCGACTTTGTGTTCATGGTCCGGGAGACCTCGCAGATGTTCATCACCGGCCCGGACGTGGTCAAGGCGGTGACCGGTGAGGAGATCACCCAGAACGGTCTGGGCGGCGCGGACGTGCACGCCGAAACCTCCGGCGTGGCGCACTTCGCCTATGACGACGAGGAGACCTGCATCGCCGAGGTGCGCTACCTGCTGGCGATGCTGCCCTCCAACAACCGTGAGAACCCGCCCGTCGCGCACGCCGAGGACCCCGCCGACCGGCGCTCGGACGTGCTGCTGGACCTGGTTCCCGCGGACGGCAACCGGCCCTACGACATGCACAAGGTGATCGAGGAACTCGTCGACGACGGCGACTACCTGGAGATCCACGAACGCTGGGCCCGCAACATCATCTGCGCCCTGGCCCGCCTGGACGGCCAGGTGGTGGGCATCGTCGCCAACCAGCCGCAGTCGCTGGCCGGTGTCCTGGACATCGAGGCCTCCGAGAAGGCCGCACGGTTCGTGCAGATGTGTGACGCCTTCAACATCCCGATCATCACGCTGCTGGACGTGCCCGGCTTCCTGCCCGGCGTCGACCAGGAACACGGCGGGATCATCCGGCACGGCGCCAAGCTGCTCTACGCCTACTGCAACGCCACCGTGCCCCGGATCTCGCTGATTCTGCGCAAGGCCTACGGCGGTGCGTACATCGTGATGGACTCCCAGTCCATCGGCGCCGACCTGACCTACGCCTGGCCGACCAACGAGATCGCGGTGATGGGCGCCGAGGGTGCCGCCAACGTCATCTTCCGCCGGCAGATCGCCGACGCCGAGGACCCCGAGGCGATGCGGGTGCGCATGGTCAAGGAGTACAAGGCCGAGCTGATGCACCCGTACTACGCCGCGGAGCGCGGCCTGGTCGACGACGTCATCGACCCCGCCGAGACCCGCGAGGTGCTGATCGCATCCCTCGCCATGCTCCGCACCAAGCACGCCGACCTGCCCTCCCGCAAACACGGCAACCCCCCGCAGT